>CAZQAA010000173.1:0-6124 GCA_964591255.1 uncultured Desulfobacterales bacterium
ACCTCTTCTTTCGACAGCTCGGGCTCTTTCCAGGTAACAGTCTCCAGGATATCACCGGCTCCTATTTTATATGAATCCTGCCTTCCCAGTCCCGAAACCAGATCCTGTTCCCCGAGGCAATGGGAAGCTCCCGCAAATATTGCCACCGCCACAAAACAGCAAAGGAAAAACAAGCTATTGTATCTGTTCATCTCCATCCTCCATATACGATTTAACAGGGGCAAAGTCACCAAGACACGTTCAGCGGCCAAGACCAAATAATACTATCTTGATCGTGCGAAACATTATTACCATATCCATAAATACTGTCATATTCTTTATATAAAAGAAATCGTAATTCAGTTTTTCCACTGCATCTTCTATTGATGCCCCATATCCGTAATTTATCTGGGCCCAACCGGTTATACCCGGTTTTACCTGGAAACGTTCTCCATAATAAGGGATCAGTTCTTCGAGTTTTTTGACAAAGAATTCCCTTTCAGGCCGGGGTCCCACAAAACTCATATCCCCTCTCAGCACGTTCCATAACTGGGGAATCTCATCCAATCTCCACTTGCGCAAAAACCTGCCGACACGTGTGATCCTCGGGTCATCCTCTTCAGCCCATACCGGCCCGCTGAACTCTTCCGCGTTTCTGACCATGGACCGGAATTTATATATATTATAAATTTTCCTCTTTTCTCCAACCCTTTCCTGAGAAAAAAATATTGGGCCTCTGGAATCAATCTTGATCAGGATTGCAATCAGGAGAAATAACGGCATACAGCACATGAGTGATATGACAGACAATATCAGATCACCAGTGCGTTTGACAAAACGCCTTGGCAAGGACTTCTTGAATCCATCAGAAAATATAATCCAACCGGGATTGATATGTTCCACAAGAAGCTTTCCGCTCAACATTTCATAAAAAGAATGCCCTTCCAGGACCTCTATACCATTCATCCGGCATTTCAGGAGTTCTCGTATGGGAAATCGTCCTCGTCTCTCTTTTAAGGAGATAATGATCTTGTCTATGTTAAGGTCCTGGGCCATATCACAAAGGCCATCATATCCATCCTTAAAAATAGCTGTCCTCAGGGCCTGCATGGACGGGCCAGCTTCAGGGGCATCGATTCCAGGTTCAGGAACGATCATCTCTACAGAATAGCCGCAGTCCTCTCTATGAGAGATCTCATCTAACATTTTATGGGCAAGCTCGCTGGACCCAAGGATGACAATCTTCTCATTCCAGACTCCTCTTTTAAGTATCTGGACATATATTGCTCGCCAGGAGACAACTAGGATAATGATAATCCCCGTGCTGAGTATAAACACATCATCTCCGACACTCATTTCTGGAAATATGTAATAGATGACTGCAAAAAGGATGGCTGCAAAACCGAGGGCCTGGAGAAGACGGATCCCAAGTTCAGAAAAAGATTTAGTAGTCCTTAGGTCATACAGATTATTATAATAGAGACAAATCTGACATAGCACAGTAATAAAGAGCGTCTTTAAGGCGAGATCCTGTTCAAAAATAAAGACATCAAACCCGTGCATGATAAAGGCAGATGCAAGCACGGCCCCGTATATAAGCAGACCTTCCCCCAGGATAAAAAATATATTCCTGATGGGATAGTATGTCTTGAATATCCTTAACATGAAAGAAGGCGTTTATCTTTCGCTGTAAGAGGTGTAATATTTGTGGTACTTGCCATATTTACCATAGCCATACAGACCGGTTGAGGGGATGTCTACCCAGTTGACAACAACTCCAACAATCTTTTCCTTGCCTACTGTCTCAATAAGATCTGAGATAAGGTCCCGAGGTGTACCCCTGTATTTTATCACAACAAGTATGCCATCCACATGTCTTGCCAGGGCTGCCGTCTCAGGTGCCAGATTCGGGGGGGGGGAATCTATTATTATATATCGATCATCATATCTGTCCCTTATCTCTTTTATCAGCCCCTCCATCCTCTTTGACGACAAAAGCTCTGCAGGATTATCAGGCAGTCTCCCGCGGGGCAAAAGGCTGAGTTTGTCCACACCGGTCTTAAGGATCAGATCTTCAAGGGGAACAGCGCGTGACAGGTGATCGCTCAGTCCAGGATTGTCCCCCAGGCCAAACACCTTGTGCAGCATTCCCCTTCTCACATCGCAGTCCAAAAGCAGCACGTGCTCATTAATGCTTTGTGCAAATGTCACACTCAGGTTGGCGCTTACAAAGGTCTTTCCCTCACCTGGAACAGCACTTGTCACAAGCAACGTTGCAGGGGGTTTCATATCCTCGGCAAACAACAGATTGGTACGCAGCATCTTGAAATGAGATGACTCAAAGGAACCGGGATCTAAAAGCGTAATAAGATTTTTATCCATATTATGCTGCTCAGGGAGTGAAAGGCTTAAGGCCTCCGGTATATTTTTTTCGGCTTGCCCGGCCTGGTCCGCCGCAAAAGTTTTCTTCTTTGGATTTGCCTGTAAAGCATCCATCTCCTGTCTTGATTTTTCTAATGCATCAAAGATCTTTCCCAATTATTTCACCTCATCGCATAAGTATTATAATTCAACAAACCTGCCAAGCAATTGCCTTGTCGCCTCCACCCCCTTGAAACTCAATACGGCAAATCCCGCCAGAAGAGACAACGAAAACAGGAGGGAAAAGATGGTGGCCATCCCGTTAATCCTTTGCAGGAATCGATCCTTTCCATGATAAACAGGAGAGATGGTTGCAAGGATGGAAAGGCCAAGTTCAGACTCTATATCATCCATCCTTTTGAAAGAGGTATCCAGGTAGTCCATTAGAAGAACTATTCCCAATCCCGTACCAAGGCCGGCTATCAATGCAAAAAAGAAGAGCCTCTTGAGATTGGGTGATACAGGCTTTTCAGGCAATCGTGCAGGATCGATAATCCGAAACTTTTCGCCTTTCTGTTTTTTCTCCATGTTTACGGCAATCTCTGCCTCCAGCTTCCTGTTCAACAACGAACTGTAAGCCTCCTGCAGATTCCTGTAGTCCCTTTGCAGGTCCATCAATTCCTGTTCCCTCTTGGGGGTTGTATCCACCCGCATCTGATATGCCCTGATCTGTGCCTTGATCTGTGTGATATCTCTTTGAAGATCCCTTATCTCCTTTTTGACGGATGCCCTCTGAAATGATATCATATCTGATTCAGGAGTAATGCTCTCATCTGCCCCACTTTCCTGGCCTTCAGGCGTTGTCCCTTCTTTTTTCCTGGTCTTCAGGTTTTCTTCAAGATGTTTGATCTTCTTCTTTAGCCTTATCACATCCGGATGCCTCTCTGTATAACGGCCCTGGAGATTTGCAAGTTGTATTTTAAGTTCCTCCAATGTCTGAAAGTCCTCCGGGACATCACCCTGGGGCTGCTGACCAGCTTGGGGAATCAAGGTGGTCCGGCCGATCATTGCCAGCCTGTCCTTGGCATTTCTAAGACTCTCCATCTTGTCACTTAACTGCATCTGGAGTCTCTCGAGAATTCTGAGATTGGTGTCAAGCTGTTCAGGAAGTTCACCCATATGCTTGGTCCTGTATTCCTTGAGCGATTCCTCCATTTTTTCCAATTTCTTCCGGGTGTTTACCAGCTGGTCCTCAAGAAAATCGCTTGTGCCTATGGCCTGGGCCTCCCGTATCTTGAGATTCTGTTCAATAAAATAGGCGGCCAGGGTATTAGTGATCTGCATCACCTTCTGGGGATCGGGCCCTTTATAGGTGATCTTGAAGGCATCAGAGCCGCCTCTCCCCCTGGTAACATTTACGTTAATCCTTTTCATTAACATCTCTAATTTATCCTCAAGATACATTCCTTCAAATTCCGGTTCAGTAAAGAGCCTGAATTCATCAATAATCTTTTCCAGATTGGTACGACTCATTATCTGCTGGGATATGGTACTGATTCTGGAATCCACGTCAATACTCGTAAGAGGCCTTACATAACTGGCCGGAACCTTTTGCGGCTCCACCAGTATAAGAGTTTCAGACTCATACACCCTGGGAAGGGTGATGGCAAGATATATCCCTATTATCATTGAAAGGCAAAATGGTATTATAATAAACCACCTCCGCCTTATGACAAGCTCTATATAGTAATCCAATTTTATGGTTTCATTAATGGTGGCTGGCGTCATGGCTCTTCCTCTTAACCTGGCAGTTATCTGTTATACGGACTCAAACAACACCCGTAAGATTTTCCACGAGATGTTAAATGTAAGATTTTAAGTGTCGATTGGCAAACATCCTCGACACTCCTGCTATCATGTTTTTCGGCAATTCCTGTTTTATCTTTACCAAAAAATAAGTCTGTATTATTATAGCTTGCCAAAAGGATGTCAAACGATATATAGAATAAAAATGTTTAATGGAATAATATGGTAGAGGCCCGGATTAACGGTTGAAACATCCTGATCAACGGATCGTCGATCCGGTTAATTTAAGATATTGCTTCAATTTCACAGGGAAGATATTGACCATTTTTAAAAGAGAGAGCAAAATATAAGGTGGAAAAGAGATATAAACTGCTCATAATTGATGACAATGAGGAAATACTGTCACTTCTGACCGATTTTTTTATGGAAAAACGATATGAAGTGGTATCTGTATCCAACGGGTTAGACGCCTTCAAACTGTTGGACTCGTCTGACGAAAGATTTGATATAATCGTCACAGATATTGTCATGCCTGACATAAGCGGGATCGGCATCATCTCCATAGCAAAAAACAAATTCCCTGATACACCTATCATAGGGATCACCGGCTGGGGAGAGCATCCCCAGGCACTTGCGCAGGAGGTCCAGGCAGACGAGGTGGTTCAAAAACCGATTGACCTGCAGGAACTCCAGGATACGATTCTAAGATTGATCACGGACAAGAGCAGATGAAACCTCCTCCACTAATAGGAATAAGCAGAAACATTCAAAGGATCAAGGAGCTTATCAAGCATATTGCCCCGACGGGTCTGAATGTGGTCATCACAGGTGAAAGCGGAGTCGGGAAAGAGGTAGTTGCATGGAACCTTTATGAGGCATCTCCAAGAAAGGGAAAATCGTTTGTCAAGATAAACTGTGCTGCCCTTCCCGAAGGCCTGCTCGAAAGCGAACTGTTCGGTTATGAACGCGGTGCCTTTACAGGAGCGGATCAGAAAAAGAGGGGTAAATTCGAGCTGGCCCATGAAGGAATCCTGCTCCTGGACGAAATTGGCGACATGTCCATCAGTCTCCAATCAAAGCTCCTGCATGTGCTTCAGAGCGGCGAATTTGCCCCCCTGGGTTCTGAGAAGGATATGAAGACCGATGTCTGGATTATCGCATCCACCAATCGTAATCTGGAGCAGGAAATAAAGAATGGAAATTTCCGGGAAGACCTGTTCTACCGCCTGAACATAATCAATATCTATATCGAACCGCTGAGGAAACGGCCGGAAGACATCCCGCCCCTGATTGAATACTACCTGAAGATATATTCATCCCAGTTTGCCGGAAACAGTCCACATATCCCCACAGAGGCCCAGACCAAGAGGCTTCTCGATTATTCATGGCCGGGAAATGTGCGTGAACTGCAGAATGTTCTGAAAAAGGCTACAGTCCTCGGCAACTGGGATGAGACCATTGACGAGCTGATGAAGTCCGGCTCCGTACTTGCCGGTCCCGGGCATGAAGAAAAAGAGGTGTCTATATCCCCAGGGCACATATCCTTTGACAGAATTGATAAAATTGACAGAATTGATAAAATTGATAAAAAGGAACTTCTAATAAAAACACTTCTTGACATTGACAGTGCCGAGGACCTGGATGCCCTTACCACCCTTCCCCTGAAAATGGTAAAGAGAAGGGCCGTCGACAGGATAGAAAAAGAGATCATACGATATGTCCTGGATAAGACCGACTGGAACAGGACCCGTGCAAGCAAGATCCTCAAGATAAGCTACAAGACCCTCCTCACCAAGATGAGTGAACTGGAAATAGGCCCTGATTTGCCTAAAAAATAAAACTCATGGCTGTATCACCTTGATTCGAAGCCAAAAGGCCACGATTTTCTGCGATCGCCCCCTTTCCTCCTTTCCGCAATGCCCATGGTCACAAGATTGATACGCTCCCTCCTCCTATCCTTGCCAGACCGCCTGTCATG
>CAZQAA010000174.1:0-5321 GCA_964591255.1 uncultured Desulfobacterales bacterium
ATAGAGGAATGGGGGGACAATCGGATTGTTTTCAGAATACCCGGAGATATCAACAGGGGTGAGGATGTAAAACTTTATATACACACGGAGGAGGGGGACAGCAACGAGGTCTTTTTTGGACTCACCTCATTTAAGTATTACATACCCTATGCGCCTTCTGATGGATATATGGTGTCATATCTGATACTATGTAATTACCATGAAGATAGTGTCCAAATCCAGGTCTATGCTGCACCCTCAGGAGCTTTTACTGTGAATCCTAAGTTGGAAACCTTACAGCCCTATCAAGTTAAATATGAAAATATCAGAGAGTATGGGCTTAATGGTAATAAAAATTTTTTCTGGGTTGAGTCGGATAAAGATATTGGTGTTAGTCTGTTTACCGTGGATACACAAGATTTTGAATGTGCTTATGTTCAGGGCCGAAAACATTGATTAACAGGAGGTTTTTTATATGAAAAAATCTTATATGATAATTGGCTTAAGTATTGTGTTTATTGTGGCGATATTGTTTACATGTCAGGTGGCTGATTGTGCCTCCAAATCAGTAGCAGCAGAGGGGCCTGGCAAGTCCAACAACAAAGCCTTAGAGACATTAGTAAGCAGGCATAATGCGATTTTGAAGGATCGGGTGAAAAAACGTGTTTCCGCGTATTGGGCTTTGTTGGTGGCGGGAGACAGCAATAAGGCCTTTGAATTTGTTGAGCCTTCTGCCCAAAACAATACGAACCGACTGAGATTTGTTAATGGCATGGACCAGTTTGATTTCCTTCATTACGAGATAACAGATATAGATCTCAAAACCGGTAAGGCAATCGTAAAGGTGAAGCGTGATTTCAAAATAAAACCAGGCAGCCTTCCTGTTGATATAAAGGGCGTTCTTTCTCAAACTATTGAAGACAATTGGATTGAGGTGAACGGCGAGTGGTATCTGGTATATGGAAAGCCAGAGCCGCCAATTTCTGCCTCTGGAACCAAATCTATACCACCTGTTTCCTTGCGTGGTTCTGAAGAGAAAGGAAAGGGAATCGTCATTCCTTCCAAGAAAGGGGGTGAGAACAATTAATTAACAGCTTGTGTAATGGGGTTATATCTTTTTTTTTGGGGCGAGGTACGGTTTTCTGTTATGAACAAATATAATTATGGAGGTATGTAATATGAAAAAGATAAGTATGCTTTTGGTACTGGCCACCCTTTTTGGTTTTATGTCAATTCCTGCTATGGCAGGGGATCTTGCTGATAATCCGGCAGCTAACAGCATCGTGTCTGCATATAACCAAAGGACAGGAGAGGCAATGCCTCAGGCTGTGCATGGGTTTCTTTTTGATTTGGTTACAAATGCATATAGCAAAGGATGGGGAAGTATTGTTGCAATAACAAATTATGATTTGAACACTCGTATAAGGGTTAATGGCGTATTAGTACCTAAGGATGCTACGATAGATGATGTTATATGGTTTCATGTCTATTTAAATCCGGCTGAAGTGAAGTATATAAATCCTGGTAATATGCCCTCGTCAGGTGTAGTTATTGATACTGCCCCCGCGGGTGTGGTCGGGCTGGATAATACAAACGGATGGATGTGGATATGGGGCGAAGACAATGTATATTTTGGTGCTGGTGTCCTGATATATAATACATCCGCTACAATAACCGGTATGATATGGGAAGACGGCTGGGATTTCTAGAACATAGCCCTTATATAGCTTTATAATGAAAGAGGTGGAGAATCTTCTCCACCTCTTTCATTTTGTCCTCTCCAGTAGATGTAGCCGCCTTGTTGTTTTTATCCTGTGTAACTGTTACTACAGTTATATCCGTAAAAAATACGGATAATATAATTTGCAGCCAGCCATATTTAAATTAACACAAAAATCTTGACACTATCTTTGTAACTTTTTAGTTTTATTCAAAACTCTGGATTGAATGGTGCTATTTCTTGCAACTTTAGATTTATGGGATGGTTTTTTAATATGCCTGTCCAAAATCAATAAGGCTGATAACTAGTTATAAGAAAGCATTTGATTGAATAAACATCAGATTTAGCTCATAGTTAGAATTTTCAAAGCCTTTCACATCCATCATAAATATCTCTATAAATTTTGTTTAATTTTTTTATCAAGATGCGGTGAGTTCCGTAGAGGGGTAGCTTTTGGTTTTTAGCTCTGTCATATTTCTATTCTATTTCCTGCCCACAGTATTACTTTTATATTATCTCGTTCCCATGAGGAACATTGTGCTTCTGATTTCAAGTCTCTTCTTTTATGCCTGGGGAGAAACCTGTTTTGTGTTTTTACTGATTTTTTCCATTGGTATTAATTATATTTTCGGCTTGCTTATAGCCAGGTATTCCGAACAAAAAAGGCGTCGTGTTTTTTTATTATCGGGAATTATCATCAACCTGTGTTTGATAGGATTCTACAAATATGCAGGCTTTATCGTTGAGACCCTTAACTGGAGCCTTCTCAAGTTAAATTGTTCGCCAATCCTGTTTGATCCAGTTCACCTTCCCTTGGGGATATCATTTTTTACTTTCCAGGCTATGTCATATCTGGTCGATGTATACAGGCGAGTTTCACCGGCAGAGAAAAACCCTTTAAATCTGGGACTTTATATCTCAATGTTCCCGCAGCTCGTTGCAGGACCGATTGTACGGTTTCATGAAATATCAGAGCAGTTACATAGACGAGAGCACAGTGCAGGAGATTTTGCAACCGGTGTCCGGCGATTTATTGTTGGGTTAGGACAGAAGATGCTCATCGCAAACAGCCTTGCGGTACCTGCTGATGGGATATTCGCAATTCCTGCAGGCGGGCTTAACTGTGCCCTGGCATGGTTGGGCATTATCTCATATACACTGCAGATATATTATGATTTTGCCGGCTATTCCAACATGGCTATAGGGCTTGGATATATGTTCGGTTTCCGGTTTCCCGAAAATTTCAATTATCCATATGTTTCCCAGTCAATACGGGAATTCTGGAAAAGGTGGCATATGTCCCTGTCTTCCTGGTTCCGGGATTATCTGTATATTCCATTAGGGGGGAACAGAAAGGGCCCTTATCGGACATATTTCAATCTGGTGGTAGTGTTTTTTCTCTGTGGACTATGGCATGGGGCCAGCTGGACTTTCGTTTTCTGGGGACTTTTCCACGGGACCTTTCTCGTTCTTGAAAGGCTGGGTCTGGAAAGGAGGATTAGGTCTATATGGAGACCTGTAGGCCATATTTATGCAATACTCGTTATTATGACAGGATGGGTCTTTTTTCGTAGCGATAGTTTTGGATACGCATGGAAGTTTTTGGGTGCTATGCTGGGTTTTGCCCAGAAGACCGGGGCCATCTATTCCATAAGCCAATATCTTTCAGGGGAGGTTATAATCTGCCTGGCTGTGGGAATAGCCGGTTCGTGGCCAACTGTCCCGGCCATCAAAAAGTTGATCATGGAGTTTAAAATGCCCCAGTCTCTGGGTCTCGGCATACATTACCGGTTACTAATGTTGGGTCTTGAGATGCTGGTCTTTGCAGGAATTATGATCACAGTGGCCATGAGCCTGGCTGCCAAGACACATAACCCTTTTATATATTTCAGATTTTGATCAAAGGCTTAAACTTTTTTATCCTGGATCTGATTGTTAAAATATCCATGCTCCATCTGAATGTTGAACTGGTGCGGTTTTAAAGGAAGGCGATTTATGGAAGGCTATGGAAAAGGAAATACGATTTACGACAAACTGCTAATCGCCATATTTGTGGTATGTATTTCCCTGCCGCTTGGCTCTGGTATGATTGGAGTGGGGCAAAGCCGGGCGAATATCGAGAGGCGGAAGTTGGCCGATCGTCCGCAATGGCCAAAGAACCTGGATGACCTTAAAATTTTTCCGAAACACTTTGATGATTATGTCAACGACCGGTTTGGTCTCAGAGAACCCCTTTTGTATGCATATGGCTGGCTGAAGTGGCGATTAGAGCTTCAGGTGAATGATAAAGTGCTGCGGGGAAAGGATGGATGGCTTTTTCTGGCAAGGCATAACAATGTGTTGGCCCAATATCGGGGTATATGCAGATTCAGTAAACAGGAACTTCGGAAATGGGTGGATGCCATGGTATTGCGCAAACGATGGCTTGCGGATCGCGGTATTCAATTTATAGTCGTAATTCCTCCCAACAAGCATACTGTTTATCCGGAAAAACTTCCCGATTGTATTGGCCCTGTAGTGGGGCCTACACCTATGGACCAGTTGGCTGCATATATTCACAAGTCCGGCGAGCTGGATCTTGTTGATTTGCGAAAGCCGGTCAGGGAGGCAAAAAAAAAGGGGAGGGTTTTTTTCAAGACAGATTCCCATTGGAACGATCTGGGAGGGTTTGCAGGATATCGGGAGGTCATGAAGAGAATAAGGGCATATTTTCCCCGCGTGAAATCCCTGGAGATGAAAAATTTCAACCTGAAGATGAAGCCATGGAAAGGGGACTTGGTCAAAATGCTTCACCTGCCGGATAATGTAGTACATGAGATGGCGCCATTTTTGATCCCGAAATTTGCCAGCCATGTTCGCCGGTGCAAAAGTATCCATGAGAAGAAACGGCGCGGGATGATACGTTATTATTTTGAGACAGATTGTCCACAATTACCCCGCGTACTTATTTTCCATGATTCCTTCATATGGGGGATGTGCAAATTCATCAAAGAGAGTGTGGGGCGGACAGTCCTTGTTCATCATTCGGGGCTTGGATTTGATACCAAGGTAGTAGAGAAAGAAAAGCCTGATATCGTCATCTATGAGGTGGTTGAACGGGGTGTAAAGCATGATATCAAAGTGCCTTTTTCACCTGATAAAAATAGGATTGCTATAAGGTGAGAAAAAATATTTTTGTCTTATGATTATAAATCAGTCCTAATACTTTTTCCGCTACAGATATATATGTTCCAACTGTGAAATGATTCCTTTTGTTATTGAAGGTGATTTATGAGGGCACCTGATATATCAGACAAAATCCTTGACACTGTTTTTGTAACTGTTTAGTTTTATTGTCTTACTAAGGGAATATTAGGAAGGACGACCGCCTTCGAATGAAGATGGGAGGTAGATATTGTGTGCATGGCAAAGGCGTAAACAAAAAGAATAATATGCCCTGAAGTGAGCTATTACAAATGGAGGGAGGATAATGAGAGTATTTATTGCTGGAGTAGATGGCTATTTGGGCTGGCCTTTGGCACAATATCTTGCGAGTCGCGGCCATGAAGTCGCAGGCTGTGATCTCTATTTGAGGAGGGACTGGGTGGCTGAGATGGGCTCACAGTCCGCCACCCCTATACGG
>CAZQAA010000175.1:0-4336 GCA_964591255.1 uncultured Desulfobacterales bacterium
TTTAAGAACGCGACAAATAATCGCTGAACGCGATGGAATTAAGCAGTTATTAATTTACTGGTATCAAATAGGAGATTTTACTACAGGCAACGAACAGATGGCCCATTTTTATACTGGTTACGATGCTATTGTGGGTGATTACAGCGATGCTGTCAAAATCATGATTTCAGTGGATTTTGCCAACGATGGCGATTTGGACAGATACTATCAACAGTTAGAACGGTTCATAAACAAGTTTGTGCCTGCCATGGATTCCATCCCAGGCTTGATCCAATAGTGGGCCAATAAATCACTCCGGAGAATAAATGAAAGTCCCGTTCTGCCTCCCTTTGATAGACCAAGATGTCATAAACGAAATGAATGATACGCTTGTCAATACAGGCTGGTTGACAACTGGTCCAAAAGTGGAGGCATTTGAAAGAGAAATTAAAAAGGTTACAGGCGCCTCAGAAGTGCTGTGTGTCAATTCTTGGAATTCAGGAGCTACATTAGCTCTGCGCTGGTGGGGGATTAAACCGGGAGATGAAGTCATAATCCCTGCTTACACGTACAGCGCAACAGCTTTGACGGTCATGAATCTTGGCGCAAAGGTAGTGATGGTGGATGCGGAAAATGACTTCAACATATCTATCCAAAAGCTCAGATCTGCTATTACGCCTAAAACCAAATGCATTATCCCCGTGGATATCGGGGGCTATCCATGTGATTACGATGAGATCTTCGAGTTAGTTACGAATCGGGAAATTAAACGTCTCTTCAGACCGCATTCTGAAAACCAGGAAAAGTTGAACCGTATATTGGTGCTTGCCGATTCCGCCCATTCGATAGGAGCAATATATAAAGGCAGACAGTCTGGTTCCCTGGCCGATATTTCGGTGTTTTCTTTCCATTCAGTGAAAAATATTACAACAGGCGAAGGAGGAGCTGTTTGCCTCAATCTTAGGGACTTTTCCAACCATGAGGTCAAGACGTATCTGAAGCATTTTTATCTATACGGCCAGAGCAAGAGCGCATTGGATAAAACCAAGACAGGCGGATGGCGTTATGATATAGTCTCGCAGGGAATGAAGGCCAACATGCCCGATATCTGTGCGGCTGTTGGCCTTGCACAGATCAGGAGATATGAAAGCGATCTGCTCCCAGAAAGGAGGGCCATATTCGAAAGATATAACGATGCATTTGGTCGTTTTGACTGGGCGGAGCTGCCTCCATACGAATCATCTACAAAAAGATCCTCCTGTCACCTGTATATGTTGAGGATAAAAGATATTTCGGAGGATCAAAGAGACCGGATGATTCAGTTTTCTTCAGAGCGTGGAGTCGGGTTAAGTGTTCACTATATCCCTATGGCGACTTTT
Source organism: uncultured Desulfobacterales bacterium (assembly GCA_964591255.1). Lineage (GTDB taxonomy): Bacteria > Desulfobacterota > DSM-4660 > Desulfatiglandales > Desulfatiglandaceae > CAZQAA01. The sequence goes on from CAZQAA010000175.1 coordinate 1,359, forward strand.
ACGTTCTTTAAAAATATAGGGTACAGAATCGAAGACTATCCCAACACCTTTACAAATTTTGCCAGGGAGATTTCTTTGCCAATATATAATGGCTTAACTATTGAACAGGTCGATCATGTTATTGCCACTATTTCCAAGGCGTATGATCACATTGTTTCTGTCAGTTGATATCATAAGATTCATAAGTGAATTCATTTCAAATGAAAGACAAAAACTCTATCTCCATTAATCCAATTACAAAAAAAACTTACACTATCCCCGAACATCTGGACGATCGCTCCGGGATCGACGCATTTATCAGGTACAACCAGGGGAAAAAGGTCGTGGTCGTTCAGGGCCTCGGATTTGTGGGGGCCGTGATGTCGCTCATCTGTGCCAATGCATTAACCGATGAATACGCGGTCATAGGAGTTGATCTGGCTAATGAATACAATTTCTGGAAGATACGCTCGATCAATGAAGGGATTTTTCCGGTAGTTTCTGCGGATCCAAAAATTGATGAATTTTACCAAAGGGCAAGGGCAAAAGGGAACCTTTATGCCACATACGACCCTTACTGTTATTCTCTGGCAGATATAGTCATCGTGGACATCAATCTGGATGTTGCCAAATATACCAATGAGAACAACGACATAGAAGGATTTGATGTAGATTTGCTTCCTTTCAGGAAGGCAATGGAAACAATAGGTGAAAACTGCAAAGAGGATGTTCTCATCCTGGTAGAAACTACTGTGCCTCCAGGGACATGCAGGAAAGTAGTCTATCCGATCATCAAGGAGTGTCTGGAAAAACGCGGTATGGCTTCAAGCAGGTTCAAACTTGGACATTCTTATGAGAGAGTCATGCCCGGTCCGGGATACATAGACTCTATACAAAATTTCTATCGCGTATATTCAGGTATCGACGAGAGAAGTGCTGACGCTGTAGAAACTTTCCTGCATACCATAATAAGGACCGATGAATATCCATTGACCAGGCTCGGAAATACAACTGCAACTGAAATGGCTAAGGTGCTCGAAAACTCATTCCGGGCCATGAATATTGCTTTTATCGTTGAATGGTCAAGATTTGCAGAAGAAGCCGGAGTGAATCTATATGAGGTAGTTGAAGCCATAAGGATGAGACCCACTCACAAGAATATAATGCTTCCGGGCATAGGTGTCGGCGGCTATTGCCTTACCAAGGATCCCTTAATGGCAAGTTGGGCGAAGCAAAATCTTTTTCATAGCAATGAAGGTTTGGGACAGAGTGAAGTTGGTGTCAACATCAATGACCATATGCCACAATATGCATTTGAGTTTCTAAAAAAACAATACAAACACGAGCTGAGGAATAAAAAAATATTGCTGCTCGGTGTTTCCTACCGGGAGGATATAGGAGATACTCGTTATACTCCTGTTGAGCTATTTTATCGATGCCTGAAAAATGCTGGATCTGAAATATTTCTGCATGATCCTCATGTCAGATATTGGGAAGAAATGCATCTGAATGTCGCCGACAATCTATACGAACTACTCGAAAGAGAATTAGACTTAATTATCGTTTGTACAGGGCACACTATGTATAGAAATAATAAAAGACTTATTGAGAGTATCATAAATCAAGATGATGTATTTGTTTATGATACTATTGGCATATTTACCGAAGAGGAAATAAACAAGATGAGAAAAACTCATCCTGTAAAAATACTTGGGAGAGGAGACCTCTAATTTAATGAAAAAGGCTCTTATAATAGGCGGTGCCGGTTTTATCGGCAAACATTTGGCTGAATATCTGGCTAAGGCCCGCAATTATGAAATTACAATTGTTGATAATTTCTTCCGGGGTCAAATGGATGAAGATTTAAAAGCCATAGCCGAGACACATAACGTTCGGATTGTTGAAGGAGACCTGACAGATCCGGCGGCCTTCAAGGCTTTTGATACTGATTTTGATTACGTATACATGCTCGCTTCCGTAGTCGGGGTGGACTATACTACCAGCATGCCGCATGAGATTATTCGAATCAATACTGCACTGATTTTCAACACCCTGGAATGGTTAAAAAACACCGATTGCGGAAAAGTACTTTTTACCTCTTCAAGCGAATGCTATGCTGGCACCATTGAGACCTTTGGCTATGAAATTCCTACCCCGGAGACAATCCCACTTTGTGTCCAGGATATTTCCCACCCGCGCTTTACTTATGCGGTTACAAAAATGCTTGGAGAATCAGGTTTTCTCAATTATTCTAAAGCATTCGGTTTTGATTGTACAATAATCCGTTTTCACAATGTATTCGGGCCGCGCATGGGCTTTAAACATGTCATTCCCCACCTTGTGCAGCGTTTTTTGAATAATGAAAATCCATTCAAGATATACGGATATGATCAGACACGTGCATTCTGTTATATAACTGATGCAGTGGAAGGTACCGTCCTGGCAATGGAAAAAGATGGCACCAACGGTGAAACTTATCATATAGGATCAATGGAAGAAATAACTATTGAGACACTGATTAGGTACACCGGTCAACTGATGGATTTCAGTGGTGAATATGTCAATGCACCCACTTACCCTGGTTCGGTTTCAAGAAGATGTCCTGATATCAGCAAGGCAAGAAAAGAATTGGGTTTTGAACCCAGGATACACTGGAAAGAGGGCTTGCAAAAAACCGTTGAATGGTACGTCGACTATCTAAAATCAGGGAAAGAATTGCATGAATCCTTTTATGACAACAAGCCGGATTAATCGCTATGTATCCGCTAGCAAAGAGATTGCTGGACTTCATTATTGCTGCTGCCGCCCTTTTGTTCCTGCTGCCGTTTTCCATCCCCATCATCATCGCCCTTAAACTTACTGCAGAAGGGGAAGTCTTTTATCTGCAAGAGAGGATAGGTTACAAAAATCGTCCCTTCAAGATCTGGAAGTTTGCAACCATGCTCAAGGATAGTCCGAATATGTTGACTGGAAGCCTCACAGTGAGAAATGATCCGAGG
>CAZQAA010000176.1:0-16308 GCA_964591255.1 uncultured Desulfobacterales bacterium
TCCCTGCAAAATTGGACATGGAGTTCAATAGCTCGTAGGCGTTCCTCATCTCCTTCTGTGCCTCAACAAGCTCCGTTACATCCTGAGCCTCGGCCACAATATATTCCACTTTTTCCTGTTCACCAAAAACAGGCCTCAGGCTTAATTGAGCCATGATAAATCCATCCTTGACGCGAATCTTTTCTTTGTAGGATACAGTCTTCCCGCCTGCGGCCTCGGATATGGCCGCCCTGAGTCGTTCCCGGACATCAATGTCATAAGAGAACCAGAAAGTCTCGCTGAAATGATGGTCGATCAGATCGACTTGCTCAAGACCCACAGCATCTGCCGCGGTCTTGTTAACCATGGTAAGTATCCCATTCGGGCTCAACCTTGCATTAAATGTTACAAGGTGATCAACATACCGCCTAAGTTCGCTATGAATAGGCTCCTCTGTCTCCATTAGCTCACCTTGCTGCCAGGTCCGATCTCACTATCCGGACCTATAAGATGCAGACCTGATTCGTCCTGGGCAGCCAGCAGCATCCCCTGTGACTCAATCCCCATTAGTTTGACCGGTTCAAGATTTGCCACTACCACCACCTGCTTTCCCACGAGTGCCTTTTCATCATAATGACCGGCAATGCCAGCCACAACAGTCTTTTCTTCTCCTATATCCACTGTCAGCCTGACAAGTTTTTTCGCCTTAGGTATGGGAACAGCCTCTTTTATAGTTCCCACCCTGAGGTCCATTTTCTGAAAATCCTTGAAGGAAACGAGATCTGTACCACCTTTTGGAATATCCTTTCGGTCGACCTCCTTTTTCGGTGCCTGTCCCTTCTTGATCTCGATCCGCGGAAAAAGGGCAGGGCCTTTTTTAACAGGCCCGCTACATGTCAGACTTCCCCACTCCCTTATATCGTCTAACAGTATATCCCTCCCCTTTTTCGGGAGACTGAGCTGCTCCTGGATCGTTTCAGCGGATCCCGGCATAAAAGGCCACACCAGTACAGATATGATTTTGAGCGTTTCAATAATGTGAAAAATGACTGTTGAAAGACGGTCCCTGTCGGTTTTGGCCAGCACCCAGGGCGCCATTTTGTCGATGTACCTGTTTGCCTCGCCTATCACATCCCAGACGGCCATGAGGGCCTTGTGAAAGGCCAGGTCTTTCATAAGTGTAATATAAGAGTCAATCACATCCAGGGCCTTTTCCTTCAGACGATCATCCGGATCAAGGGAATCGGAAGCCATAGGTAGATCACCATTGAAGTATTTATGGACCATGGTGAGACTTCGGCTTACAAGATTCCCCAGATCATTGGCAAGATCTGCATTGGTCCTCGAAATCAGGGCATCTTCACTGAACTCGGAATCAAGCCCGAAGACCATATCCCTCAACAGAAAGTACCTGAATGGATCAAGACCGTATATATCAACCAGATCCAAGGGCCTGACCACATTCCCGATACTCTTGGACATCTTTCCCTCGTTCACGTTCCAGTAGCCATGTACGTTAAGATGCCGGTAGGGCGCAATCCCTGCCGATTTAAGCATGCAGGGCCAGTAGATGCCGTGTGGCTTGAGGATATCTTTTGCAATGACGTGCTGGGCATGGGGCCAAAAGAGCTCGAACATATCTCTATCCGGGTATCCCAGGCCGGAGACATAGTTTATAAGTGCGTCGAACCAGACATAGGTGACGAAATTATCATCAAAAGGGAGAGTTATCCCCCATTTAAGCCTGGACTTGGGTCTGGAAATACAGAGATCTTCCAAGGGATCTTTCAGGAAGGAGAGGACCTCGTTTCGATACCTTTCGGGTCTTATGAAGGCAGGGTTTTCCCGTATGTACTCAATTAGCCAGTCCTGATATTTGCTCATACGAAAAAAATAATTGGATTCTTTTACCACTTCAGGCCTGGTCAAGTGATCAGGACATTTTCCATCTAAAAGCTCCCGTTCCGTATAAAAACGTTCGCAACCCACACAGTAAAGTCCTTCATACTCGCTAAAATAGATATCGCCATTATCATTGACACGGTTCAGAATAAATTTGACGGTTTCCTTGTGTAAGGGATCTGTAGTACGTATGAAATAATCGTTACTGATATTCAAACGGGGCCAGAGCTCCCTGAACATTTGGCTGATACGGTCCACGTATTGCTTTGGAGATTCACCATCCTTTTCAGCGGCAGCAACGATCTTGTCTCCGTGTTCATCCGTCCCGGTAAGAAAAAAAGTTTCATATCCTGAAATTGTATAAAAACGATTGAGTACATCTGCCACTATAGTAGAATACGCATGACCGATGTGGGGTTCGGCATTTACATAATATATAGGCGTAGTTATATAAAATCGTTTTTCTGACAACTCTTGGCTACCCCCTTTTGCGATTATTTTTGTTCCTTTTTCTTACAACATTGTTACCCAGATCTTTGGCCTCCACCTCCACCGTATCTCCTGATTCAAGCACAACGTTTAACGTTCCCTTCAGCACATTCTGACGAACGATCTTGCCCTCTCCCAATTCCGTAACAACCTTTTTTCCCACACCGGGAAGTCCCTTTCTTGTTCGCTCATAGTATTCATGTTCATATGTAAGACAGCACATAAGCCTTCCACACATCCCTGATATCTTACTGGGATTCAAAGAAATATTTTGTCCCTTTGCCATCTTTATGGTGACGGGAGCAAAATCTTCAAGGAAACTGGCACAACAGAGGGAGCGGCCACACGTCCCGATTCCTCCTACCATTCCGGCCTCCTGACGCACGCCGATCTGCCTCATTTCGATCCTGGTACGAAATTTTCCTACCAGATCTTTAAGGAGTTTTCGAAAATCCACCCTCCCGTCAGCAGTAAAGTAAATCACGATCTTACTACCGTCAAAAAGTCTCTCAACAGAAACCAAAAACATGGGTAAATTCCGTTCTTTTATCCTCAGGTTACAGTACGAATAAATCTCGTCTTCCAGGGCGCATCCTTCTTCGTATCTTTCAATCTCCTCCTTCACCGCCAGCCGGAAGATCTTTTTAAGGGGATGCTTAAGATTTTTCATGCCTCTCTCTTGTGGCTCTTCCACAACAGAACCTATGGTAGGACCGTCATCAGTCAAGATTACCACCTTGTCCCCTTTTTTGAGAACAAAATGCCCGGCATCAAACTCGTAAACCTTGCCGCGACCTCTAAACCTGACTCCCACTACCTTACTCATTTACACCTCACACCGAAGCGTCTTCCATAGACTGAAGACTACATGCTCCATCACCAATGCTACATTCCTGTTTGCTTTCAGATCATGTTCAGCCTGTTCCAATAAAAACAAACTATGGATCAACTGATCCATAGTATAATCGCCAGCCCTTTTCCTCAAAACCTGCGTGAAGTCCACATTAATAATTAAATCAGCAGGGGCCTTTTCTGTCAAAACAAGCATATCCCGATACCATGACTCCCAGACAGCAAGCATATCAAGCAGACCGGGCGTCCCGTCGGCTGACACATTGAGGCCAAATTTTCTAACCTCATCTCCAGTTTCTAAGGCAATTTCAAATGCCTCATCCCTGGAACGCCCTGAAAGGCTGACAAGTTTTCCAAGCCATTGTTCCCTTCTCTCAACAAAGCTGCCGTCACTCATAAGAATTGCCCGCCCCAGACTACCTGCGGAGATTCTGGCCAGTACCATTGCCGTTTCTTCACTCATACCTCTTTTCTTTACAAGGTAATCCGTTATTTCATTTACCGAAAGCGGCCGAAATGGTACCCGCTGACACCGCGATACTATGGTAGGCATAAGGTCAAAAGGTTCTGTGACATTAAGTATGAAAAGATTACCGGGAGGTGGTTCCTCCAGGGTTTTCAAAAAAGAATTGGCTGCCTCCTTGGTCATGGCCTCTGCTCCCCTGATTACTGATATCCGGTATCTTCCCAGCGGAGGAAACCCGATCAGCCGGTTGAGCTCTCTGATCTGCTCGATCAGTATATTCCCTCCTCCCTTAAGTGATGAGACAGAAGGGGTATATTGGATTTCCAAATGATCAGTTCCGTAACCAGACGCGATTATCAAAAAGTCGGGAGAATTGCCATCCAAGAGTCTCCGGCATGAGGCACAATTTCCGCAGCCTTCTCCTTCCACCGAATTCACACAGTTAATGGCCATGGCAAGTGCCAGCGCGGTACTGGTCTTTCCAACACCCCGAATTCCGCAAAAAAGATATGCATGGGGTAGCCTGTCCCTTCGCATTGCCTGCTTCAAAAATCTCTTGGCCCTTTGCTGCCCTATTACCCGGGAAAAAGACATTTTCACCTGAAGTGAGTATTTCAAAATTTAGAGTTGAAATATTACATTGTGCCGATATTCTTTAGTATATTAGTACCGCCTGAGAAGAGGATCATATCGGTGTTTACCAAGGTATTTCACTTTTCTTAACAGTCAGCTCAAACGTATAGAATGTATAGATTGTGCACGGTCAACCTATGAATGGTCTTATATGTTCGAATATTCTCATCCCTATTTCCGCTTCAGAACATGTTCCGTCTATCGTCACGACCCGTTTGGCATCCTCTGCTGCAATTGACAAATATCCCTTTCTTACCGCCTCATGAAAATCAATCGCCTCGCTTTCAAAACGTGCCTCAGACTCAAGGCCTTTATCTTTATTCCTTTTTAAGGCCCTTTCAAGACCAGTCTCAGCCGGCAGATCCAAGAGAAAGGTAATATCAGGCCTTATGCCAAACGTGGCCCTTTCATTCAGGATCCTTATCAATGAAATATCCTGGCCGCGTGCATATCCCTGATATGCTATTGTAGCATCAAAAAAACGGTCACAGACCACCCATTCTCCTCGACTTAGTCCCGGCTTTATTATCTCAACCACGTGTTGGGACCTGTCGGCAACATAAAGGAAAAGTTCGGCCAGGGGAGAGAGATCGCTGCTCTTGGAACTCAGAAGGATCTGCCTGATCAATCGCCCTGCTCTTGTCCCCCCCGGTTCCCGTGTAAGGATAGTCGAAATCCCGTTGGATTTCAGGCGTTCTACAAGATATCTTGCCTGTGTGGATTTGCCGCTTCCCTCTATTCCCTCAAAAGTTATGAACAATCTTTATACCCTAGAATTTGTGTTAGACCTGAACTAACCTAACAGCAAGGAAAGCCAAAGCGGCCCACATTATTCGTGGACCGCTTTTAGTGCCGGACATAAAGACATTGATAAACAGGAACAACTGACAAAAGGGATGCAGGCTGCTCAACTGGTCCGACTGGCTTTCTCCTTATACCGAGGCTATCATCTATTTCCCTTTCTGGTCATCGTTACGGCCCCGGGGCCTTACCTCAGGTGGCATCTCCTCCAATCCATATTTCCATTTGAGGAACTGCTCTCCAGTGGTAGGGTACAGGGCATAAATAAGGAGATCAAAATCGTCCTTGGCCAAATCGCCTACCTTCTCTCTGGCCTTATCCAATTCCGGCTCCAGATAATCGGCCGCACGTCCGGTTACGGGGGTATTGCCACGCTTGTATCCTGCAAGCACCTTTTTCTGGACCTCCGGATCAACCGGTGTGGGCGTCCTGCCATACAAGCCGTACACAAGATCCTTGACTTCATTGGTCACCATCTTGTACCTGCCAAAAAGTACATTCAGGACCGATTGGACACCTACAATCTGGCTCGTAGGTGTCACCAGTGGGGGCGTACCAAGTTCCTTGCGCGTAACCGCCACATCTTCATACACCTCCGGAAGGCGATCCAGGGCCTTGGCCTCCTTGAGCTGGCTCACCAGGTTGGATATCATGCCGCCCGGGACCTGATGTACCAGCACCCCCGTATCAATCACTGACATTCTGTGTTTTGCGAGATAGTCCCCATAGTTAGGAGCAATACCTTCCAAATATTCTCCCAATTCAAGGAGGAGGTTCAAATCAAACCCCGGGTCCCTGACAGTCCCGTAGAGGGTAGCTACAATGGGGTCTACTGCGGGCTGTGACGTCCTCAATGCAAATGGAGCCAGACATGTATCAATTATATCCACACCAGCCTTGATGGCTTCCAGATATACCATGGAGGCCATACCACTCGTATAGTGAGTGTGCAGGTGGATCGGAATCGTGATCACCTTCTTCAATTCTGTGATCAGTTTTGCTATATCGAGCGGCGCCATAATACCGGCCATATCTTTAAGACACAGTGTGTCTGCACCCATATCCTGAAGCTCTTTGGCCTTGGCAATATAATACTCCAGATTGAACACTTCACCACCCATGCGCCTCTCGGTCAATGAATAACAGATAGTCCCCTGGAAATGCTTGCCGTTGGCCTTGATACGCTCCACCACTGTCTGAAAATTCCTAAAGTCGTTCAGGGCATCAAACACCCGAAAGATGTCCATTCCCGCTTCACATGTCTTGTCCACAAACAGTCTGGCAACATCATCCGCATAATTACGGTATCCCACCAGGTTCTGCCCCCTGAGTAGCATGGAAACAGGAGTCTTCTTTATATATTTTTTCAGGGTCCTGATCCGCTCAAAAGGGTCTTCCCCCAAAAATCTATGCATGGAATCAAAGGTCGCTCCGCCCCATACCTCCATAGCCCAGAAACCCACACTATCCATCTTTTCGGCAAAAGGGATCATGTCTTCTGTCCTCATCCGGGTGGCGAGCAAAGACTGATGCCCGTCACGAAAAGTAGTATCCTGGATCTTGATAGGATTCCTCGGTCCTTCCTCTAAAAAAATGTCCATTATAAACCTCCGATTATCTGATATGATTTTCACAGTAACTATATGTGAAACATGACTTTCCGGTCAAGAAAATTTGAATGGGGCAAATATGTTAACCACAAAACGGCCTTGTATGAATTTTTGTTTTGTTCTAAGACTTAGGCTATCATGGGCCTTTTGACGGAAAGATAGTACAGGCCCTAAGCTGTTTTTTTTTGCCGGGTGCAATGCGGAAGACTTACTGAAAAGATGAATCTACGTGCACCCTTTCAAATCTGAAGCAACTCCTTATGACATAAATGTAACTTGTAAACCATTACAAAACAAGTTAGCGTTTATGGGAAAATTATAGTTCGGGAGATATAAGGCCTTGACCAAGGAAACCCAGGCCCCCAAAATTTACAGTGTAAGTGAGCTTACAAAAAAGATTCAGAATGCCCTTGAGGAACGCTTTGATGTGCTCTGGCTGGAGGGAGAAATATCCAACTTCAGCGCCCCTGTCTCGGGGCACTATTATATGGCGTTAAAGGACGAAAGGGCCCAGATCAGGGCCGTCATGTTCCGGTCACAGGCCCATCACCTCATGTTCCTTCCCAAAAACGGCATGAAAATACTCGCCCGCGGAAGACTCGGACTCTATGCCCCCAGAGGAGAATACCAGATCATCCTTGATTATATAGAACCAATGGGTGTGGGAGCGCTGGCACTTGCCTTTGAGCAGCTAAAGAAAAAGCTTGCCGCCCAAGGTGTGTTTGATAAGGCGATAAAAAAGCCTCTCCCCTTTCTGCCGCAATATGTAGCCGTCATAAGTTCCCCTACCGGCGCGGCAATCCGGGATTTCTTAAAAGTAATAGGCCGACGATTTGCCAATATGGAGATCATACTCATCCCCGTGAGAGTCCAGGGAGATGAAGCTGTTTCCGACATGGTGGAAGCGCTGGACCTGGTCAATCGGGAACTGAAGGTCGATGTGATTGTCTTGACAAGGGGAGGTGGATCTCTGGAGGACTTATGGGCATTTAACCATGAAGACCTTGCCCTTGCCATCAGAAGATCCAAAATTCCGGTAGTGTCTGCAGTGGGTCATGAAATTGATATTACCATCTCGGACCTGGCCGCGGACTTCAGGGCGCCTACACCCTCTGCAGCCGCGGAACTTCTGGTAGCCGAAAAGGCAACGCTTGTAAATCGACTGGATGAAATAAAGGCCAGATTGATCTCCGGAATAATGAATAATATTAGATATGGCGCTCAACGGCTGGCACATCTCATAAGGCTTCTCAAAGATCCTAAAAAACGCATCGCCGAAAGCTGGATGCGTCTTGATGAAAAACATTCCAGACTCATAAAAACTATATATTCTGCCATAAGTGACAAACAAAAAGACCTGGATCATGAGCAACGTTCCCTGCTTGCCAATTCTCCTGTTGTCCGGATAAAATCCATGGGACAAAAAATCGACTTTCATAAACATGCCCTTGTAACCAGCATGGAAAATTGTCTGAAAGGAATGCGATCTCCCCTTTCTCTGCTGGAAAAGAGATTAACCGATCTTAGCCCATTGTCTGTTCTTAAAAGGGGATACAGTATAACCAGAAGGCTGCCGGAAAAAACCGTGATAAGGGACTGTTTCACGCTTAATAAAGGAGATAGGGTCCAAGTCCTGCTGTCAGAGGGTGAGATCGAATGTCGCGTAGAAAAGATTACCGGGGAACAGACGAAAATTTGACAGGAAAAGCAGCATATTATAAATATGCATAATTGTAGTCCCTCTACAAACAAGGGAGGGGAGGAATAATATGGCGGAAAAAAAATTTGAAGAGGCAATGGAAAGACTGGAAAAGATCGTACAGGACCTGGAAGAAGGGGAACTCCCATTGGAAGAGTCCCTCAAGCTCTTTGAGGAAGGGATAAAACTTGTAAAGCTATGCTCCGGGAAACTCGAAGAGGCCGAAAAAAAGGTGACACTCCTTGTGCGGGAGAGTGGAGGAAAATATACCCAGGTGCCCTTTGAACCAGAGTCTGAAAAAAACATAGATAATACAGGATTTGATGAAAAGGTCTCCACCTCATGAATCTCAAGGCCTATCTCAGGGAAAAAAGGGGTATCGTGGACAAGGCCCTTGAATCCTACTTTAAATCTGAAGGACCCTTATCCGACCTGATATCTGCCATGGAATACAGCCTGCTTGCAGGAGGTAAAAGGCTTAGGCCTATTTTGTGCATGGCTGGAGCCGAGGCGGTAGGAGGCATGTATGGTGATGTACTTCCTGTTGCATGTGCCCTTGAAATGATTCATACATATTCCCTGATCCACGATGACCTTCCGTTGATGGATGATGATGACATGAGGAGGGGTAAGCCTACAAACCACAAGGTATTCGGGGACGCCGTAGCCCTTCTGGCGGGTGATGGCCTCCTGACCGAGGCGTTTTGTCTGATGGCATCCTCCCGGACCAAAGAGGAAATACCGCCGTCTATCCTCCTCAATGTAATAGAATTGATCGCCCGGGCAGCAGGATACAGGGGGATGGTCGGAGGACAGATGGCAGACATCCAGTCGGAAGGGAAAAAGGTGGGTATCTCCACCGTAAAATTCATTCATACCCACAAGACCGGTTCCCTGATCACGGCCTCAGTGGCATCAGGCGCCATCCTGGGAGGCGGCAGAAAATCTCAAATCCAGGCCATAACCGCTTACGGTCGTCATATAGGTCTGGCGTTTCAAATCTCGGACGATATCCTCAATGTTGAAGGTAATAGCACGGCCATGGGTAAAAGTGTTGGGAGTGACGAACAGAGAGGCAAAATTACATATCCTGCCGTGGCTGGCTTAAAGGAATCAAAGGATATTCAATCTAGACTCGTGGAACAGGCCGTTGATTCCTTACAGGGATTTGATGACAAGGCGGATCCACTACGTGAAATGGCCAAATATATTATTGAGAGGAAGAGATGAACAAATCTGAAAAAAATGAAAGGCTCCTGGACAGAATCAACAGTCCAGCCGATCTCAAAGGGCTTTCTCTCCACGAACTTGAATTGTTAGCCAAAGAACTTCGTGAGGAGATAGTCAGGACGGTTTCCAAGACAGGGGGGCATTTGGCTCCTAGCCTGGGAGTTGTGGAGCTCACCATCGCCCTTCATTATATATTCGATGCCCCTAATGACAAGATAATCTGGGACGTAGGGCACCAGGCATATGCACACAAACTGCTGACCGGACGCAGGGACAGATTTCATACCCTCCGGACATATGGCGGCATCAGCGGCTTTCCAAAAAGGAACGAAAGCCCGTATGATACGTTTGATACCGGCCACAGCAGCACTTCCATCTCCGTCGGGTTAGGTATATGTGTTGCAAAGGCTCTTAAGGGAGAAAAGAAAAGGGTCATTGCGGTGATCGGCGACGGTTCCATGACCGCCGGCATGGCCTTTGAAGGGCTCAATCAAACAGGTCATGCAGGCAAGGATCTCATAGTGGTCCTGAACGATAATGCCATGTCCATATCGCCCAATGTGGGGGCGTTATCCTCATTTCTGAGCCGCAAGATGACGGGCAAAAGGTTTGTAACCTTCAGAAAGGATCTGGAAAACTTCATAAGCTCCCTGCCAGGGGTGGGTGAAAACATTTTGAACCTGGTCAAAAAAAGCGAGGATTCATTCATAACCTTTTTCACGCCGGGCATGTTGTTTGAGGCATTTAAATTCAAATATATCGGGCCCATCAACGGACACAGGATTGACAGGCTTGTCGAGGCCTTTGGGAACACCCGCCATCTGGAGGGCCCGGTTTTGATTCACGTCCTTACGACAAAGGGTAAGGGCTACGCCCCGGCTGAAAAGGATCCGGCCCACTATCACGGCGTAGGGTCCTTTGAGATCGCCACAGGCTCACCCCCGAGACATAAGGAGAAGTCTTCTCCCTCTTATACCAGTATTTTCGGCAAGACGATGATAGAGTTGGGGAAAAAGGAAAAGAGGCTTTTTGCAGTAACCGCGGCCATGCCGGAGGGTACAGGGCTTGTGGAGTTTGGAAATATCTATCCCGACAGGTTTGCAGATGTGGGGATAGCGGAACAGCACGCCGTAACATTTGCTGCGGGTCTGGCAACAGAAGGCTTTAAACCTGTTGTGGCCATATATTCCACCTTTCTCCAAAGGGCCTATGACCAGATTATCCACGATGTCTGTCTGCCCAATCTGCCGGTCGTTTTTGCCATTGACCGGGGCGGCCTTGTGGGAGAAGACGGGCCCACACATCACGGACATTTCGACATTACCTATCTTCGAAACCTGCCCAATATTACTGTCATGGCACCCAAGGATGAAAACGAGCTGCGTCACATGCTTTTTACAGCTATCCATCATCAGGGTCCGGTCGCCATCAGATACCCCAGAGGAAAAGCCCTCGGTGTCCATATGGACAAGGAATATCTGAATATTCCCATCGGCAAGGCCGAAATACTCAAAGATGGAAAAGACCTCCTGATCCTGGCTATAGGAAGCACTGTCTATCCATCCCTTGAGGCAGCTGAAAGCCTGAAAAAAGACGGATATTCGGTAGGGGTTGTGAACTGCCGCTTTGCAAAGCCATTGGATCCAAAGCTTGCGGAGCTGTCTGCATCAATCGGACATGTGCTGGTGGTAGAGGAGAACATCAGACAGGGAGGGCTGGGAGGTGCAATTCTTGAAATGCTTAATGATCACGGGGTGGACGGCATACAAATAAAGAGGATCGGTTTGCCCGATAAATTTGTGGAACACGGCTCTCCGGAGCTATTAAGAGAAAAATACGGACTCGACACATCCGGAATCCTCAGAGAAGCAAAGATCCTGCTGAATGACACAAAAAATTAGGCTGGACCAACTCTTAGTAGAAAAAGGGCTTGCAGTAAGCCGTGAAAAGGCAAAGGCCCTGATCATGAGCGGTGCCGCTGAGGTAAACGGCATTGTGCATGACAAGCCCGGATATCTTATTCCTGTCTCGGCCACCATCCTGTTGAAACAGACATCCCCACAGTATGTAAGCCGTGGAGGTATAAAGCTTGAGGCGGCAATAAAAAACTTTCATATTAATGTGGCCGGCAAAACCCTGCTGGATGTAGGCGCGTCCACCGGCGGATTCACAGATTGCCTGCTCCAGCACAGTGCCGGCAGGGTCATTGCGATTGATGTGGGGTACGGTCAGCTTGACTGGAAACTTAGACAGGACACACGTGTAAAAGTGATAGAGAGGACTAACATACGTTACTTCGCCCCCGAGAACCTGAAAGAGGATATTCATGGGGCCGTTATTGATGTATCTTTCATATCCCTCAGACTTGTTGTCCCGCCTGTCTCAAGACTCCTCATGAATCATGCATTCATCGTTGCCCTTATCAAGCCGCAATTCGAGGTCGGGAAAGGCCGGGTGGGAAAAGGCGGGGTTGTGCGTGATCCGGAACAACACCAAGAGGTTGTTGATACGCTTGCCCGTTTCTTTGAAAATTCCGGGTGGAACGTACAGGGCCATATTCCCTCCCCCATCCTGGGTCCAAAAGGAAACCGGGAATTTTTGATATACCTCACCAGGTAGTCCAATCTCTCTCAACAGCCAAAAAAGCCGTGTTTGAGACCATGCCTGGAATTTCTGATGAATGATATCCCAAAGATACTAATGGGCCATCCTTTTTGATGCCTTGAGGGGATTCAGCTTCCCGTTACCCGCCTTTGCCTTTCCTTTCAAATGGGTGGCCATATTGCAAGTGCCGAGACGCCATTTTGACGCTGGATCAGGGAATATAAGGCAGTAATCGCCGGTAGGAAAATTTGCCACTTTTTGACAGCCCTCACACTGTTCAACCACTGTATGGCATGTCCCGCCGTTAAATTGGCAGCCCTTGCTGCTCATAAAAAAGCACTCCTTACCTTCTTTTACACTTGTACAAACCATTTTAACCACATCCTTTCTTTATAAAAATTTTGAAGCAGGCTTTATGCACGACAATTTTATGCTTGTCAAGAAAAATTTGCACGATTACAATTTCTTGTCTAAATTTCATCAGGATAATGGAGATATTAGCCTGACGTGATTAACGTGATTAGCTCAAAGTATACAGGCTTAAAGGTGATAATCTGACAATCAGGATGCTTAAAGCGTTAATGTTTAACCCAGAATCAAATGGAAATTACCGACTGCATTTTCGGCCACATTACTATTGACGGGAAGAGATATTCCTCGGATCTGATCATTTATCCTGACGGACGTATAATGGATTCGTGGTGGAGAAAAAAAAGCCATGTGCTCTCGATTGACGACATTGGGGATCTCATAAGGTCCGGGCCGGATGTGATTATTGCGGGCACCGGCATAAGCGGCATGATGAAACCTGAAAACGGGCTCAGGGAGCTGCTTGTCCAAAAAGGCATCAGATTCATGCCTGCCCCAAACGGGGAGGCAATGCATCTTTTCAATAACGCCTCCAGAAAACTGAGGGCCGGAGCCTGTTTTCATCTGACTTGTTGAATATTGTTAACGCCTTACCCATAATCATGAAGGATAAAGGTATATGTATAAAAAAAGGGACAGCATATTAGACCTTATTGGAAATACACCCCTGGTCCATATAAACAAACTGAATCCCAACAAGAACATAGAGATTTTCGCCAAGCTCGAGTATTTTAATCCCGGTGGATCCGTCAAGGACAGGGCTGCGCTCTACATGATCGAAAAGGCCGAGAAAAGCGGAGAACTCACAAAAGACAAGATTATCCTCGAGGCTACCAGCGGCAATACCGGAATCGGCCTGGCCATGGTGGCCGCGGTAAAGGGCTACAGGGTTCTCCTTACCATGTCTGAATCCATGAGTGAGGAAAGGATAAAAATCCTCACAGCCATGGGTGCGGATATAGAATTCACCCCTGCTCGTCTTGGTACCGACGGGGCAATAGAACGTGCTTATAATCTCTTAAGAGAAAATCCCGAACAATACTGGCTTGTGGATCAATTCAACAACGATGCTAACTGGATGGCCCATTATTAC
Organism: uncultured Desulfobacterales bacterium; assembly: GCA_964591255.1. GTDB lineage: Bacteria > Desulfobacterota > DSM-4660 > Desulfatiglandales > Desulfatiglandaceae > CAZQAA01. The sequence goes on from CAZQAA010000176.1 coordinate 13,728, forward strand.
GGTACGGCTATGGAGATATGGGAACAGACAGACGGCAAATTGGATGTGATCGTGGCAACCATGGGCACTTCCGGCACACTGATGGGGCTGAGCCGGCGCTTCAAAGAAATCAAGCCTGATGTACAGATTGTGGGTATAGAGCCTTATCTGGGACATAAAATCCAGGGTCTGAAAAACATGAAAGAATCATACAGGCCCGGCATATTTGAAAGTAAGCGCATAGACCGAATCATCCATATAGACGATGAAGATGCGTTTGAAACATCACGAATGCTTGCCAAGAAAGAGGGGATCTTTGTCGGAATGAGTTCCGGCGCGGCTATGGCAGCGGCTCTCAAAATCGCGGACGAAGGAAACGTCTCAACAATTGTTGTTATTCTGCCTGACGGCGGTGAGAGATATCTCAGTACTCCCCTGTTTACGGCCAAAAAGAAATCTGGGCTACAGATTTATAATACCTTGACCCACCAAAAGGAAGAATTTGTCCCCATTGAAAACGACCGGATAAGCATATATTCATGCGGGCCTACGCTTTGCCGACCGATCCATCTCGGCCAGTGCCGGCGTATTGTGTTTTCCGACCTGATACGGAGATATATGGAGTTTAAGGGCTACCTGGTAAAACATGTCATGAATGTGACAGACCTGGACGACACCACCATAAAGGGAGCGGAAAAGGCAGGCACGACCCTCAAGGATTTTACGGAAAAGTACTACCGGATCTTTATGGAGGACATTGACAAGCTTTACGTTAAAAGGGCGAGCGAATATCCAAGGGCAAGCGACCATGTGGAAGATATGATCCAGCTAACAGGAAAACTCCTTCAAAGGGGTTATGCATATGAAAAATTCAGGTCCGTCTATTTCGATATATCCAGGCTTTCCGACTATGGGGTGCTTTCACGAATAGATCTCGAAAAAATCAGGCTCGGCAAGACAGTGGACCTGGACCTGTATGAAAAAGAAAATCCAAGAGATTTTACCCTGTTAAAGAGATCTACTCTTAATGAACTGAAAAGGGGCATATTCTATCAGACAAGATGGGGCAACGTGCGGCCCAGCTGGCATTTAGAGTGCTCTGCAATGGCGATGAGATATCTGGGACAAAAATATGACATCCATACCAGCGGAGTGGACCTGATCTTTCCGCATCACGAAAACGTGATTGCCATAAGTAAGGCCGCAACAGATGAACTGCCCGCCAACTATTGGATGCATAGCGAACTGGTTATGGTGGACGGCAAAAAGCCATCACGGCCATCACAGGAACAATCCCTGACCCTCCGGAATATCCTTGATAAAGGCTACAGCGGCAGGGTAGTCAGATATTGGCTGCTTGGCCGGCATTACCGGAAACCCCTGTTTTTTTCATGGAACAAGCTTGAAGCTACAAAGAATACGGTGAAACATCTTGATGACTTTGTCCAGAAGATCTATTCCGCAAAATCTGGCCCGCCTTGCCCTGAGATGGACCAGGCAATATATGACCTGAAACACCAATTCACGGAATCTATGGATGATGATTTTAACATCTCAGGTGCCTTGGCCGCCCTCTTTGGGTTCATACGCAAGCTCAACCGGGTGACAGATCAAAACGGGCTTTCGGCTCATGACAGGGAAAAGGTCATAAATGCCATGAAACGCATTGATTCAGTGCTTGGTGTCATGGATTTTACACCTAAAACGGCAAGCAAGGAGATAGAAGAAATAATTGCAAAAAGAGAATCGGCCAGGCAAAATCGTGACTGGGATACGGCCGATCGTCTGCGCCAGCAATTGAAAAAGATGGGAATCGAAGTAATTGACACAAAGGAAGGTCCGGCGTGGAGAAAAGTTGAGGCCTGACCGGTTTTGATATCATGCGTCAGACCTTACGCAATTTTTACATGGATGAAAAAACATTGGCCACTGGCCTGTATTGCCGTCCCAGGAATCGTCCAGGCATCTCCCAAAGGCATGAGGACTGTTGTGCCCTTTACTATTAGGGAAATACCTGAAATGCCTACATACCACACATTGGATTAACTCATCGGTTTCCTTTTCCACACTTACTTTGGGAGATACAGTTTCCATAAGTCCCATTCAGGTTAGACTAATCTCGTATTTTGTCCATACTGTTACGAAAAGGGGGCCTGTTCCCTGCAAAAATGGCGGAGAGAGAGGGATTCGAACCCTCGAACGAGCTTTCACCCGTTACTCGCTTAGCAGGCGAGCGCCTTCAGCCAACTCGGCCATCTCTCCGTCGTCATCAAAACAGTCTATCATAAAATGTGTATATGGCGGAGGGAGTAGGATTCGAACCCACGGTACCTCTCGGTACAGCGGTTTTCAAGACCGCCGCCTTAAACCACTCGGCCATCCCTCCCCATAATCTATAATACAGAGATGAATGTTAACAATATAACCATCAAGAGTCAATCTTTCAGACTAAACCGTCCCCATGCCCGTGTGAAAGAATCTACGGATTGAGATCAACGGCGATCATGTCCTCAGGATCTGTGCTCGTGATCCATGTCCACGTGCCGCCCTCGTACTTGTATATACCAGCAGAACCAAAATCCGCATAGAGATCACTACCCAC
>CAZQAA010000177.1:0-8112 GCA_964591255.1 uncultured Desulfobacterales bacterium
CTATATACTGCAGCCAGCTCATATGCCGCGAGCAGACTTTCTGCTTTGATGACTGCCAGGATTAGAGACTTGTCATTTTGGGAGACAGGCAGGATAAGGTTTTTCTCTGCATATTTTCGGCTGATGATTTTTTTAAGGTACCCTTTTTCCTCTTCTTTATAACTGAAGCCTTCCAAGGACTCAAAGGGTATATTTGCCTGGAGAGATAAGGCCTCTTGAAGCTGTTGGCCGGTAATGATTTTCTTGCTTAATAAAATATCTCCCAGGGAATCCGAACTGTTTTTTTGCTCCATAAGAGCGTTGTTCAGTGTCTCTTCATCAATATAATTTAGTTTTATCAGGATTTCTCCCAGTTTTAACTGTTTGCCATACTTGTGAACTACATAGTGCAGATCAAGGGGGCTTATTACCCCCATATCACACAGGATCTGTCCTAATGATCTGGGAGTTTTCTGAATCCTTAACGCCTCTTCCAGGTCTCTTTGATTAATCAATCCCTGCAGCAGGGCCAGTTTTCCTAACTTGGGAGCATTTAGTTGTTCCGTGATAAGGGATTGAAGATCAGAAGGAGTGATGAGGCCTTTTTGTACGAGGAATTCTCCTAATGGCTTGCCATGTTCCTTTTCCCGCAGACAGTCATGAAGTTGGTCCTCTGTAATAAGCCCTTTGCGCACAGCCAGAGAACCTATTGTTCCTCTTAATTGTGGATGATTTAAAAGACTCTTGAGGTCGTTTACAGATAACAGTTTTGTTTCTGTAAATATTCTGCCAAGGGGTGCACCGGTAAGCCTCTTCTCATTATGCTGAATTTCCAGTGCCCGCTTTAAATCTTCCTCCTCAAGAAAACCTTCCCTATGTAACAGTATGCCGATTCTTGGATTTTTATCTTGAGAATTATGTTCCTTATTTGCCATAGGATTTTGGGTATTGTCCTTTTTCCTGTTAGTTATTTTGGATCGCTGCTCCCTCCTTGTTTATGCAAAGAGCTGCTGTTAACTGTTTAGCAATTTACATGCCGGCAGATTGGTTTCCATATACATATGCTATTTTTTTATAATCCAGGTGTTTGCCTGTGACCTGTAGGTCATTTAGCGAATTTTTGTATGGTGTAGTATCACTATATAATACATATAATTATTTGATTTTACTGTTTTTATAAAAATGATTTATTTGTGAGCCCGTAATTGGTTATTGGCTCTGTTTTATTTGTGTATATATGTATCATCCCCATATTGGATTTAAATGGCCAGAGTATGCTATATGGGAGTCAATAATTTGACGATTCGGAGAAGCAAAAAATAGATATGGACTAAAACCGATAGCCTGGAGAGGGCAGGATATGGTGTGACAATAATTGTGTTGCATATTTTCATGGATGTCTTAAAATCCAAGATAATCAAGTTTGGTTGGATAGTGACGATATTACTTTATGAGTAATATGATTATCTCGATACAGGAAAAAATATCCAGGCCGGAAAAATCCTCGCAGCCATGATGAGGTGTTTTGTAAAGCATGTCCTTTCTAAAACAGAATACAATTGAATCTGATAAAATGAACAGATCTCTTGAGGAGCAACTGAATTATCAGAAAAAGCTGAATGGCATAACCAACAAGATCCATTCTGCAAACGATACTGATGACATATTGTTAAACCTGCAGGGAGAAATTTTAAGCCTTTTTGATGCCGAGCGTATTACTGTCTATATGGTAGACGGAATTAACAAAGAGATTGTTTCAAGATTCAAAAGTGGCGAGGAGATAAATGAGATCCGTGTCCCTATTAACGAGGGGAGCATTGCTGGATATTGTGCTTGGTCCGGAAAGCTCCTCAATATAGTTGATGTATATGATAATGATGAATTAGGGCACATTAATTTTCAGTTGAGCTTTGATAAAAGCTGGGACCAGAAGACCGGATATAAGACTGTCCAGGTATTAGCATGCCCCATAACTTACAGCAGATATGTCTTGGGTGTTATCCAGCTGATCAACAAGAAGGGAAGGGGAGGGTTTACAGGCGAGGACGAGGCATCGATTCTGGATATTGCTGCTGTTCTTGGGACCGCATTTTTTAAAAATCAGAAAGCCGTTCGTAAGGCGGCACCGACAAAGTACGATTATCTTATCATAAACAACATCATAAGCAGCAAGGATATGGCCGATGCAATGTCCCTTGCAAGAAAGATGAAAAAGAGCATTGAAACAATCTTGATGGACGATTTTAATGTCTCAAAGCAGGATATCGGCAGATCGCTGTCGGATTTTTACAAGACCCGTTTCATCCCCTTTGATGAGGGCATGGTTATTCCGGGGCAGTTGTTAAGGGGACTTAAGCCTGGATTTTTGAGATATAACGCCTTTGTCCCTGTTGCTCAATCAGGAGACACGGTGGTAGTGGCCATGGAGGACCCTAAATTCTTACCGGCAAGAGACGCGCTTACAAAGATTATGCCGGGTAAGGATTTTGAATATTGTGTCTCTATCCGGGACGATATAAACCGGATGATAGACCTGTTCTTCAACATAAGGGCCAGTGGAACATTGGACGATTCAGTTAGCATCGAGTCGATCCTGGGTCAGCTTGAACCGGAAGAGGATGCCCAGGAGCAAGAGGAAGAGGTGGTAACAGAGCAAGACAATGCCATTATTCAGCTTGTCAATAAAGTAGTCATAGACGCTTACCACCGTGGGGCCTCGGACATACATATCGAACCTCGTTCCGGAAGGACCCCGGCTGTGATCAGAATAAGGGTCGATGGGACCTGTCAGGTTTATCAGACTATTCCACATACCTATAAGAATGCTGTGATCTCCCGCATCAAGATAATGTCAGATCTTGACATATCAGAAAGACGTCTTCCACAGGACGGCAAGATCAAATTCAGGAAATTTGCACCATTAGATATTGAATTGCGTGTGGCAACGATCCCTACCTCTGGACATAATGAAGATGTGGTAATGCGGCTGTTAGGGACAGGAGAACCCATTGCGCTTAACAAGATAGGCATGAATGACAGGGACTATAATGCCTTTTTGGATATTATACAGAAACCATACGGAATTGTTCTGGTAGTGGGTCCCACGGGCAGTGGAAAGACCACCACGCTCCATTCTGCTCTTAAATATATAAACAAGCCCGAGAAGAAGATATGGACCGCAGAGGATCCCATAGAGATTACCCAGGATGGTTTACGACAGGTCCAGGTCATGCCCAAGATCGGGTTCGATTTTGCCAGGGCCATGAGGGCCTTTCTGAGAGCGGATCCGGATGTGATCATGGTGGGTGAAATGCGTGATTATGAAACGGTCTCAACCGGAATAGAGGCTTCTCTCACTGGCCATCTGGTATTCAGCACACTCCATACCAACAGTGCTCCGGAGACCATAACCCGGCTCCTTGACATGGGAATGGAACCCTTCAACTTTGCCGATGCCATTTTGGGGATCCTTGCCCAGCGGCTGGCCAAGACACTTTGTGCGAAATGCAAGGAAAAATACCATCCCACAAGGGAAGAATACGATGTGCTGGCAAGATCCTATGAAGGAGATTTTGATGTCCTGGGATTTGAATATAACGATGATTTTTTTCTTTACCGTCCAAAGGGTTGTCCTGAATGTGGTAATACGGGCTATCGTGGTCGTATTGGCCTTTTCGAACTTCTTCTTGGAACGGATGGAATGAAATCGTCAATTCAGAACAGGGCCAAGATAGAAGAACTGAGAGAGCAGGCAATAAAAGACGGAATGTGCACACTGATGCAGGATGGTATACGCAAGGTCTGTCTCGGCCTTACCGATTTAAGACAGGTCAGGAGTGTTTGCGTAAGATAATGGAGGTAGATAAATTGAAGACGGATAAGATAGAGAGGGCTATTTTTAGTGTGACCGATAAGACTGGAATCGTGGATTTCGCCGGGTTTCTGTCTGGCTTTGGAGTTCATATCCTTTCCACCGGTGGGACTGCAAAGACATTACGTGAGGGAGGCATTACAGTAACCGATATATCTGAATACACCGGGTTTCCTGAAATGATGGATGGACGTGTAAAGACCCTTCATCCAAGGGTCCACGGTGGACTTTTAGCCCTTCGGGACAACCCTGAACACCTGGAAGCCATGCGCAATAACAGCATATATCCTATCGATATGGTGGTCGTTAATCTATACCAATTTGAAAAGACCGTGGCCAGAGAGGGCGTAACCCTGGATGAGGCAATCGAGAACATTGATATCGGAGGACCGTCCATGCTGCGGTCAGCTGCCAAAAATTTCAAGTATGTAACGGTAATTATAGATCCTGATGACTATGATCTAGTCATAAATGAGCTGAAAACAAACGGTGGTAAAACCAGCCTGAACACCCGATTCTACTTGGCAAAAAAGGTGTTTCAAATTACGCACCAATACGATGGTGCGATCAGTCGGTATCTTGATGGAATTCAGATTTAGTATCAGATTGACATTTTACAGTACACCAATCAGCCTGGTTTTCTGACCTTTTTTCCTCTGGTTGTACGTTTTGTATGTTCTGGATTTTGGGCAGGTTTTAATGCCAGTTCCAGTACCTGGTCCATTTTCTTTACTAAGTGAAATGTCATTTGACTCTTGATCTTTTCCGGTATGTCGTCCAGGTCGTTTTTGTTGCCTTCCGGGATAATTACCTCTTTTATGCCACTCCTGCTTGCAGCCAGCATCTTGTCCTTAATCCCTCCCACAGGAAGTACTGCACCCCTCAGTGTAACTTCTCCTGTCATGGCAAGTCTTGGCTTTACAGTCCTTTCGGTCAAGAGAGAGGCCATGGCCGTGAGCATGGTTATCCCTGCAGAGGGGCCATCCTTGGGGATGGCACCGGCAGGCACATGGATATGAATATCGTAGTGGCTGTAGAAATCTTCCTGGATCTTGAGCTGTTTTGCCTTGGATCTAAGATAGCTCAAGGCAGTCCTGGCCGACTCCTTCATAACGTCACCAAGCTGTCCCGTTAACATAAGCGATTTTTCTCCTGGCATCATGGTAGCTTCTATAAAGAGGATATCACCCCCTGTGGGAGTCCAGGCGAGACCGACTGCAACTCCCGGCACTGATGTCCGTTCAACAATATCCAGTGTGAATTTGGGTTTTCCAAGATATTCCTGGACCTCATCTTTTGTTATAGTAAACTCTTCGCCCTTGTTTTCCGCCACCTTGACCGCCATTCCCCTGCAGATGGCGCCGATCTGTCTTTCCAGATTGCGGAGCCCTGCTTCTCGTGTATATTCCCTGATTATTTTTCTTATGGCAGATCTTCTAAAGGAGACCCGTTCTGGGTCCAGACCATGCTCTGAAATCTGTCTGGGGACAATAAATTTCAGTGCGATCCCCACCTTTTCATCTTCCGTGTATCCGGTTAGCTCAAGGACCTCCATCCTGTCACGCAGAGGAGGAGGGATAGGGTCTAGCTGGTTAGCTGTAGTGATAAACATCACCTTGGACAGATCAAATTCAAGCTCAAGATAGTGATCCGAAAAGGAGAAGTTCTGTTCCGGATCAAGCACTTCAAGCAGTGCAGAGGAAGGATCCCCTCTGAAATCCGTGCCGATCTTATCAATCTCGTCCAGCATAAAAACGGGATTGCTATATCCGGCCTTTTTTATTCCCTGAATTATCCTGCCCGGGAGTGCTCCCACGTAGGTACGTCGATGGCCCCTGATTTCCGCTTCATCCCTGATTCCGCCTAAGGAGATGCGTACAAATTTTCTGCCAATGGCATCGGCTATTGAGCGCCCCAGACTCGTCTTTCCCGTTCCCGGCGGTCCTGCAAGGCACAGGATGGGACCCTTATGTTCAGGATTCAACTCCAAGACGGCAAGGTATTCAAGAATCCTCTTTTTCACTTTCTCAAGGTCATAATGATGCTTGTTTAATATCCTCTCCGCTCTTTTTATATTCAGATTATCCTTGGTGCTTTCTTTCCACGGCAGGTCAAGAATCCAGTCCAGATATGTCCTTGAGACAGGATATTCCGCAGATGAAGGATTTATCTTTGCAAGCCTTTCTATTTCCTTTTCTGCCACCTTCCTCACATCAGTAGGGAGATCTTTTGCCTCAAGTCTTTCCCTGAGCTCTTTGATCTCCTCACCTTCTTCATGACCTATCCCCAATTCTTTCTGGATTGCCTTCAGTTGTTCCCTGAGGTAATATTCCTTCTGTGTCTTGTCGATTCCCTTCTTTATCTGATCCTGAATCTTTCGCCCCATCTTATGGAGCTCAAGCTCCTCGTTCAAAAATAGGGTTATTTTTCTCAACCGCTCTTTCAGATCAAGACATTCCAGGATCTCCTGTTTTTTGGTGCGATCCATATTAAGAGTAGAGACGGCCATGTCCGCCAGGGGACCGGGTTCCTCTATGCTTGTCCCCAGCTGGATCAATTCAGGCGGAAGATGAGGAGAGAGCTCAACAATCTGCCTGAACAGCCCTTTAATATTGCTCATCATTGCCTCAATTTCCTTGCCGCTGTATTCTGTCTCCTGCAACCGCTCTATCTTTGCCAGCTGGTAGGGCTCTTTGGAAATGATTTCAGTTATCTTTGTCCTGGCTATTCCCTGGATGACCAATACTGTCGCATCATCTCCTTTTGACAGCTTTAATATTTGAGAAGCTGTGCCTATTTGATAGACATCAGGGACTGATGTTGTATTCTCCAGATCTTTCACCATGGCTACAAGGATCAGTTTGTCCTTGCGGAGTGCATCATCTACAACCCTCAAAAACATCTCCTCTTTAATCATCAAAGGAAGAACCATTTTGGGGAAAATCACTGTGTCTCTGACAGGGAGAATCGGCAGGGTATCTGGTAATTTTTTTTCACTATCGTTCATGCGTTACTCCAATAATTTAACTGTTGCCAACAGGAATATGTTTATGATCCGATATCCACATGGACATTCCTGGGTTTCTGTTTTTTCATGCGTACTGTCAACATGCCATTTGCAACGGATGCCTCAATATGTTCACTTTCTATGACTGCCGGTATTCTGAAAATTCTTTCAAAGTCTCCATATCCTATCTCAAGTTGATGATATCGGGCAGATGTGTCTGCATGGGCAGGCAGGTGTCTCTTGCCATCTATGCGGAGATGGTTTTGGTGAAATACTATCCCGATATCTTCTATGTTTACTCCGGCCAGATTAACTACAAGTATGATATGGTCACTGGTCTCGTACATGTCAGCTTCTGGGACCCATCCGGTATCAGAGAGCGGCAGAAGAGGCCTTCCGAGATTCAACATTTCATCCATGATTGACTGCATCCTTTTGTGCAATCCTCCTATATTAGGATCAATCCTGACTTTTATGAGGTGCATTTTTTACTCCATTAGTCTGTTATCTGTTGTCTTATCGGCCAAATCCGATATTCGTGGGCCAGAGGTGCAGAGTGACAAATTTGGAAATAAGCACCTTATACGGCAAACAGATCTTTCTGTTTCGGCCCGTTTCCCATGCTATCCTTAAAGCCAAAATGCATATAGGCCCGTCTCGTTGCAACCCTTCCTTTAGGCGTCCTTTTTATAAAACCCTGCTGGATCAGAAACGGTTCATAAACATCCTCTATTGTGTCCTTTTCTTCGCTTACTGCTGCAGAAAGACTCCCTAGACCGATAGGACCACCATCAAACTTTTCTATGATGGTCAGAATAATATGCCGGTCCATCTTATCCAGCCCCTGCTCATCTACCTCTAACATATCCAGGGCCCGGCTCGCCACATATTGTGTAATGATACCGTCTGCCTCAACCTCTGCAAAGTCTCTTACCCTTCTTAGGAGTCTGTTAGCTACTCTCGGCGTTCCCCTTGCACGTCTTGCAATCTCAAATGCGCCATCCCTGTTGATCCTGATTTCCAGAAGACTTGCTGAGCGCATCACAATCTTTTCCAGGTCTTCAGGCCGGTAAAAATCAACCCGCAGGACTACCCCGAAACGATCGCTCAGTGGCGGCGTCAATAGCCCGGCCCGGGTGGTGGCCCCTACCAGGGTGAATGGTGGTAATGGAATCTTCATTGTCCTGGCCGAAGGACCTTGGCCTATAATGATGTCAAGCTCATAATCCTCCATGGCAGGATAAAGTATTTCTTC
>CAZQAA010000178.1:0-9292 GCA_964591255.1 uncultured Desulfobacterales bacterium
CCCCTTCGTGCGAACAAGTTCACCCTGAATGGGCTTGGGCTATATGTGGATTTCTCGAAAAACAGGATCACGGAAAAGACAGTGCAGCTCTTAGTGAAACTGGCAAAGGCCGCTGGTCTGAAAGATGCAATAAAAGATATGTTCGAGGGCAAGAGGATCAATAAAACGGAAAATCGCCCTGTACTCCATATAGCCCTAAGGAACCGTTCCAATAGGCCGATATATGTAAATGACAGGGATGTAATGCCTGATGTCAATGCAGTTCTTGAAAAGATGGCCGATTTTTCCCATAGGGTCAGGACAGGCAAGTGGAAGGGATTTACGGGTAAGCGAATAAAAAACATAGTAAATATAGGGATTGGAGGCTCAGATCTGGGACCGGCCTTTGCATGTGAGGCCTTGAGATACTATTCTGATCGTAATCTGAACGTCTCTTTTGTATCAAATGTGGATCCAACACACATCATGGAAACCCTTAGAGACAAATCGTGTGAAGAAACACTCTTTATTGTGGCATCAAAGACATTCACCACACAGGAGACAATGACCAATGCGCATACTGCGAGGGAATGGGTCCTTGAAAATATACGGGATGAAAAGGCTGTTTCCTCACATTTTGTGGCGGTTTCAACCAACAGAAATGGTGTAAAGGCATTCGGAATTGATCCTGACAATATGTTCGTTTTCTGGGATTGGGTTGGAGGGCGCTATTCCCTTACGTCTGCAATAGGACTTCCCATAATGATCTCAATCGGCCCGGAAAATTTTTTTGAGCTTCTGGAAGGGTTCCATGAAATGGACTGCCACTTCAGAGACAATCCCCTTGAAAAAAATATCCCTGTCATCATGGGTCTGCTGGGCATATGGTATAACAATTTTTTCGGGGCCGAGACATATGTAGTTTTGCCATACGATCAGTATCTGCACAGATTTCCTGCCTATCTCCAGCAGGCAGACATGGAGAGCAATGGCAAATACATAGACAAAAACGGGCAAAAAGTTGACTATCAGACAGGACAGATAGTATGGGGGGAGGCAGGGACAAACGGACAACACGCATTCTACCAACTGATACACCAGGGGACAAAACTCATTCCAGCCGATTTTATCGGGTTCGCAAAATCCCTGAATCCCAGGAAAGACCATCATCCCAAACTCATCTCAAACCTTCTTGCCCAGACAGAGGCACTTGCCTTCGGCAAAGATGTGGAAACAGTAAGGGCCGAAGGTGTGGATGAATGGCTTGTTCCGTATAAAGTATTTGAGGGAAATCGTCCAAGCACTACTATAATGGCAGAGAAGCTGACACCGGCTGTCCTGGGAAAGCTTATTGCCATGTACGAACACAAGATATTCACCCAGGGTGTCATCTGGAACATATACTCTTTTGATCAATGGGGGGTAGAACTTGGAAAGGCGCTTGCAAACAGGATCCTGCCGGAACTCCTTTCAGAAAAGGGTGAACTCGGTCACGATCCTTCTACGAACAATCTGATTAATTTTTTCAGAAGGAATAAATAACTGCAAAAGAACAGGGGGAAATGTCATGCCCATGAACTACAAGGATTTCGGCCTCGTCAATACAATAGAGATGTTCAAGGATGCGATGAAAAGGAAATATGCCGTCCCGGCATATAATTTTAACAACATGGAGCAGCTGCAGGCCATTATCAACGGCTGCGGCAAATCGGGTTCCCCGGTCATTCTACAGGTATCGAGTGGTGCACGCAAATATGCCAATCCCGTTCTCCTACGCCACATGGGTGCGGGAGCGGTGGAAATGGCGCGGGCAGCAGGCTACACCATTCCCATTGCCCTCCACTTAGATCATGGAGACAGCCTGGAATTATGTATCTCCTGCATAGATAACGGATTCTCTTCGGTCATGATCGACGGCTCCCATCTCCCTTATGAAGAAAACGTGGACTTGACAAAAAAGGTTGTGGAGTATGCCCATCAACATGATGTCACGGTAGAAGGGGAACTCGGTGTGCTTGCCGGCATCGAAGACGACGTTGTAGCAGCCAAGTCCATCTATACCCAACCGGAAGAGGTTGAAGACTTCTTGAAAAAGACAGGGGTGGATTCCCTTGCCATTTCCATCGGCACATCGCACGGCGCCTTTAAATTCAAGCCGGAACAATGCACTCTCAACAAAGACGGCGTCCTTGTACCGCCTCCGCTTCGGTTTGATATCCTTGAGGAGATCGAAAAACGCATACCTGGCTTTCCTATCGTCCTGCACGGATCCAGCTCCGTACTCCCCAAATACGTTAACATTATCAATAATAATGGCGGTGCCCTCGAGGCGGCTGTAGGCATACCCGAAGAGCAGCTGAGAAAGGCGGCAAGGTCTGCTGTATGCAAGATCAATATCGACTCGGACGGGCGTTTGGTTATCACCGCCATGATCCGTAAGATACTCAAGGAAAATCCGGCTGAATTCGATCCCCGCAAGTATCTCGGCCCTGCCCGGGAAGAACTCACAAAGATGATTATCGAGAAAAATGAAAATGTCCTCGGCAGCGCAGGAAAATATTAATGTTTAATCAATATAACATATGGAGGGTATAACTATGGCTCGTGAGACTGTTGTTTCCAGATTTACCTTAACAGGAAGAGAGGTCCTTTCCTCTTATGCATCTTTTACCATTGAAGGAGTGATGACCGCACGAGTTAAAAGAGGCAAAGACACATGGACTATCGAGGAGCGAAACGGGATTGCCAAGGGGACGTCAGACGGAGAGAACGAGGCCATCTACATCCCGAACACAAGGGCGATAAGATCTATCGAAAAGAATATTGCGCCGCTACTGCCCAGAAAAGTAATCATCAAAAGGCCTGGAGACATTCTAAGAGCGGTTGAAGAGTTTGATCTGAAGCTCGTGGAAAATGCCGGCCCCAATAAAAAACGCTGGGGGGGAAATGCATGCCTGGCAGCCTCCACGGTATTTTTCCAGACATTGTTGAATGCATCGGGGATAAGACCCTGGAACCTCCTTGTTCCAAGGGGTTTGAAGAGTTTTACCATGCCTAATATCGCCTTTAACATGGTGTGCGGCGGCGAGCATGTCCCAGGCACAAAGCAGGATATCCAGGAGATGTTCTTCCTTGCCATGAAGGAAAAATCGATTAAAGGTGTATTCTCCACAGCTATCAAATTCTTCCGACAATTTGAAAAGAATCTGGTCAGGGATGGCCTTCCCACCGGTACTGCAAAGGAGAGAGGCTTTGTCTTTCCGGTAAAAGACAACTACGAAGGACTTGAACGTATCAAGGAGTGTGCTGCGCAGCTCGGCCTAAAACCTCAAGACTATGCGATCGGAACGGACAATGCATTTTCCGAGATCCAAAAAGGTGAAGATCTCAGAAAGGAAGGAAAATACGATATGAGATTTTCCGGTCTCGGGGTCATATCACGGGAAAAGCTGATCGAATTCAATGCCACAATCGTAAATAATGCGGACAACTTTATCACAATGGAAGATCCTGGTTCAGAATGCGACATTGAGGCCCACAGGATGATGAATGAAAAATACGGGGACAGGGTGCAGATTGTTATTGATGATGCCGCCGTAACCCAAATGAGATTCATTATCCCGTTTCTTGCCGCTCCTGATCAAAAAGACCGCGCAGGCAATTCCGTGCTTATCAAGCTGAACCAGGCCGGGACTTTTACAGAAACATGTCTTGCCACTGAAATAGTCTTGGGCCTGGCCGACGTAGAGAGGGTAGAAAGATTTCTTGCGGCACGTAAAGATCTTAAAAAAGTGCTCCGCGAACTGAAAAAGATAGGAGTAGGCAGTCTTGAAGAGGCCCTTGACAACATAAAAGATACAGGATGCTCAGCATTTTTTTCTCACAGGTCTACTGAAGGGCCTTCAGAATTCCTGCCGCTTATGCCGCTCATATACGGTTCGGTGAGCAAAAGGATATGGTTAAAGGCGGGGGCCCCAAATGGCGAACGCAACCTGCAGAACTATGATCCGCTCATCCGTGCAGAAGAGGAAATGAGGGGAAAAGGCATCAAGACAAAGGTGGCCGGATTCGACGGATTGCCGGCAGGGGTGACTGTCCCTGTCAGGGCCTAAAAACCCTGTTTTTCATTTGCAGATTGGAAACAATTTGACGCTATTGACGGAAAGGATAGAAATGCAACAGCCTGCAAAAAGATTAGAGACAGTTTGTTCCGGCCTTATGAAACCCGTTAAGGCTGCAAAGGCCCTTCACCATCATGAACCTGATTATTCAAGGCCTCCTTTGAAAATTCCGAGCGATACCCGCAGACGTCTGTTCGGCAGACTGCGTTTTCTTTATGGTGAAAATGTCGCAAAGGCATATATGCCCGAACTGGAGAGGGTCCTCAAAGTCTATTATGCCCATAAGACAATGGAAATGATCGAGGCGGAAAAGGGCTATAAACCCGAAGAACGGTTTACAGAAAAGGATGTGATTCTTATCACTTACGGTGATATCCTGCGCGGTGATGAATCCTCTCCTCTCGCCACCTTGGCCAGATTCTGTGATTCATATCTGGAAGGGAACATTAATACACTTCACATCCTGCCCTTCTTTCCATACTCTTCGGACAGGGGATTCGCCATAACAGATTTTGAGACAGTGGATCCGCACCTCGGGACATGGGACGATATTCACGCCCTGGAAAACCGTTATCGTCTCATGTTTGACGGAGTAATAAATCATGTGTCTTCCAAGAGCCGCTGGTTTCAGCAGTTTCTTAACGGAAATCCCCACTACTGGAATTTTTTTATCAATTACAGCTCAAAAGATGATCTGGGCCCGGAAGAACGTAAAATGATTTTTCGTCCTCGAACCTCGGATATTCTGACTGAGTTTCAGACAATCAATGGTCCCCGGTATGTATGGACAACCTTTTCTCAAGACCAAATAGACCTCAATTACAAAAACCCTGAAGTCCTGATACGGGTAATCGAAATCCTACTTCTGTATGTCCGCCATGGGGCAACAATCATCCGGCTTGACGCTGTAACCTACCTGTGGGCCGAGCCCGGAACCAGATGTGTACACCTGGATCAGACCCATGAGATCATCAGGCTGTTCCGGGACATTCTGGACACGGTTGCCCCCGATGTGGCCTTGATAACGGAAACAAATGTCCCCCATGAGGAAAATATCTCCTATTTCGGCAATGGTCATGACGAGGCCCAGATGGTATATAACTTTGCCCTGCCACCCTTAGTACTTTATACGTTCTATGCAGAAAACGCCACGGTTCTCTCCAAATGGGCTGCGGGACTTAATGCTCCATCAAATACAACAAATTTCTTTAACTTTCTGGACTCTCATGACGGAATCGGCCTGATGGCGGTCAAAAATATCTTGAAGAAAGAAGAGATCGATTTCATCATCAAAAACGCAGAAAAACATGGCGGATATATCTCATACAGGACGGGCGAGGACGGGACAGAGGAGCCCTATGAGATCAACATCACGTGGTTCAGTGCCCTTAATCTTGAAGAGAGTGATGAGGACATAGCCTTTCAGGTCAGACGCTTTGTGGCCTCGAGGATCATCGGGCTGGTTCTTGCGGGGGTTCCAGGGATCTATCTCCATAGCCTTATCGGGACACGTAATGACATTGAGGCGGTTATGATTAGCAAATCGAAAAGAGATATCAACCGGACGATTATCTCCTATGACGCCATCACAAAAGCGCTGGAAGACCCTCTCTCCAAGATATCACGTATCAACAGGGAACTTGGGAGGCTCATCACCATCCGGACAAAGCAAAGGGCCTTTCATCCCAACGGGGAACAAAAAATCCTCACAATATCACCTGAGGTGTTTGCTGTCTTGAGGGTGTCACCCAAAGGGGAACAGCGTATCCTGACATTGACGAATGTTGGAAGGAATTCCTGCCACCTTGAAATTCCGCTTGCAATACTGGATAGTGACGCAACAGAGTGGTATGATCTGGTAAGTGATATGGAATGGATGGCAGAGGATGAACGGATCCGAATCACACTGCAGCCCTATGATGTAGCTTGGCTTACGCCCATAAAAGGCTAAGGGATCATGTCATGGCACTGAAAAGCTCATTAATTTTTTCATCTGCATCACGCAGGTAGACTTTTATATCCTCCAAGATCTTTTCGTCTATCCCTGTAATTTCAAGATCCTCATCATCTATTTCAGGAGGGACGGGATTGCCTTCCACACCCAAGCCAACCTCCTGGGAAACGGCATTGGCGATCTTAAGGACGGCAACGTCAAAAGGAGAGACCTCTTCCGGCAGTGCAGTATGATGATGGCAGGCAATGGGATTTCTTATCACGTCAGGGAATCTCCATCTAGTAAGCAACATACCGCCCACCTCACCATGGTCAAGACCGATTATCCTGCGTTCAGCCATATGGAGTTCATGCCTTGCTGACTCCTTGGCCTCTTCCAACGCATTCGCGAAATCCTCACTGAAAAAAAGATTCAACACCACCTTCCCAATATCGTGGAGCAGACCAATAACAAAAAGGCTTTCATTCTCATCCTGTTTGCCGAGTCTTGTGCTTAACTCTCTAATGGCCGTAGCCACTGCCAGACTATGTATCCAGAGACCGTCTATTGAAAAATCGGACGAACTCTTTGATGCAGGCAGGGAGTTCATGACTCCTATTGACAGGGCGAGAGATCTGACCATATTAAAACCAAGCAAAGGCACGGCCCTCTGCAATGTAGATATTTCTTGTGAAAATCCGTAATAAGCAGAATTTGCCACTTTAAGGATCTTTGATGTGAGAGCAGGATCGTGGGAAACTGCCTCGGCTATATCTGAAGCATTGCTACGGCTGATTTCCATTAAATTCAACAGCTTAGGCAATACCACCGGAAGTGTGGGGAGTTCATCTATCTTTGAGTATATTTTTACCCGCAATTTGTCATTCTCCATCAGCTTCCTCCGCTTTTTTGATTGAACGGCATTTCCAATTCGAGCATATCAGAATTAGATCTATGTACTTTTTTGTTTACAATATCTGTGGTTCTATTGTATTTATAGGTTCATCATTTAACATCTGTCAACAGATATCCTTTGGGCGGTTAACTCAGCGGGAGAGTGCCATCCTCACACGGTGGAAGTCGCGGGTTCAAATCCCGCACCGCCCACCACTCAGCAAAAATTCTGAAAATTTCATCCCTATCTCCCACCTCTCTTCCTTAAAATCAAAAACAGGGGGTTGGTTCAGGAAGCCGTGGGGCATGAAAAAAAGGTTGACAGGACATGATGTTTTTCGTCCGGTTTTTCCGATTGACAGGATCAATATGGCGATTTAGAAATAACTTCGGTAATGAAACCGGTAGTTGAGGAGAACGTTTTGTCGCTACTGACTCGATTGCTGAAAAAGCAATCGTTTATCACCAAACACCAGGAGATTTTTGCCGCGGTCGGAGAGAGGATTGCAGGCCGCATAGAGCACTCCAGCATCAGCGGACCCTGCCTTATCGGCTGCTACCTGGAAATTCCCTACAAGATCTACATCATGCCGGGCAGCCAGTACAGTGCGCCCGATTTACGCATCGAGTTTACAGGGAAATTGCCGTACACTCTGACCCTGCAGGCGGAGGGATTGAACAGCAAGCTTGAAAGACTAATCGGGTTCGGAAAGGGCAAGAATATAAGAACTGGCATTGAGGAGTTCGACAGAAAATATGCCGTTCGTACCACTGACCCGGAAAAGGCCTTGGCCTATTTCCATAAACCCGAAATCAGAAAGACCCTCGATGAGATCTCTGACTCTGGCTCATTCCTCTTCCGGGGCAAATACGCCGAAATCATTATCCCCATCACTCCCCAGAAGATGTCTCTCAGGATCCGGCACGCATCTGAATATATCGATCCCGACAAAGTGGTCGAACTGCTGCACAAGGGCGCCTTTCTGATCCAGGCCCTTCAGGAGAGCTCAGAACCATTCCATGGTTCAGGAAGCCGCGAAGTATAGGAGAAACTGCAGACTTCCCTTAAAGTTGAAGACAGTTGATATGCCGCGCAGAGGCTTACTTTGAAATGGTATTAAAAGCTAACGAAGACTGTTTTTGTCCGGTGGCAGCATAGAAAGTCTTTGGAGAGCATAGGTATTATAACGGGCTTGGGTACGGAAATTGTCAGTAAGAAGAAAAGGGTTCAGGAATAAAGCAGAGAGGATACATGTACGAAAGATCCGGGTTGTTTAAACTCATTTACAAATCGTCTCATAGCCTTGGCCGTCTCAATATGAGGATGCCCTATACCAATGGCACGGCCATGCCTTGCTGCACATCTTCCCAGCTTATGTAGCTGTGACAGAATAGCTTTTTCCTCTTGTACATTATCCAGGAAAACACTCCTGCGTGCAGACACCATATGCAGGCTCCTTGCGGTCCTGTAAGCCATGGAATGATTTGAGGTGAGGCTGTCCACAAAAAAAAGGTTTCTCTTTTTTACTACCTTGAGTACCTCCCCTATCTTGTCTGTATGTTCCGTAAACAGGGAACCCATATGATTGTTTACTCCTGCCACAAAAGGTATACTGGAGATATTATCCTCTACAATAGTTGTAATCTGATTGGCCTCATACCCTACATACAGGGCACCAGGTCCCGGGTCAATAGCTAAGGAATGTGGTTCCATAGGCTGATGAAGCATAATCTCATGTCCCATGTTACGGATCTCATAGGCCAGGAGACAAGAATCACGCAACCTGGGCAGGATGGAAAATGTAATAGGTATACCGATCTCCAGAAACTGTCTGGTACGGGCCGGGCTGAAACCTATATCATCTATAATAAGTGCTATCAGGGGCCGGGATTGATGTCTTCTCCTGGAGATATCACAGGCAATGGCCTTTGAAAAGATATTCAGGCCCAAAAAATTGCCCGCAGCAAGAAAAAAGGCCTTAGACAAAAAATCTCTTCTGTTCATATTGGCATACTCCCATTTTAAACAGAAAAACAGATCTTGCCGTTAACAGCAAGAGATCATCGGCATTCTCAATATTTGATTTCATATACAACCTGTTGGCATTAGAGTCAAGCAAAAATACAAGATATTGTATTTTATCAAGTAAATTGCTGAAGAAAAATTCGTTTATTAAAAGCCATTTGTCGTAGTCACGGTGCGTTATCTAGGACATTGTGCCAGCAGATCGAACTGTTTTTTATATTTATACTTGGACATACAAGATTATATTTGATAGGCGTTCTATATGAAAAATAGGCGGTTAAAAATTGCAGTAGGACTGAGTGGCGGGGTTGACTCCTCTGTTGCCGCAATCCTGCTTAA
>CAZQAA010000179.1:0-3113 GCA_964591255.1 uncultured Desulfobacterales bacterium
TAAAATGGGAATTTAGGTCCCGACCAAAACAGAGATATGCAATTTATATACCGCTATAACAGCACAAAAAAACCAATATTTTTTCAGCAGATCGATCGTCCAAAATGCCATTCAATAATAGATAGATAGATAATACGGGGCGCCGAAAACCGTGCAAAAGGGGAAAGGAATCCTGGATTTGCACCATAGGAAGGGCGTCAAAATTCAGCTAATCACGCCATATCCATGACACATGTATTGTAAAAGGGGACGTTATTTAATCGTTACCGTCAGAATAATAAGCAAATCCGTGTCATTGAAAGGCATCAAGAAACATTTGACATTCGGTTCATCCGCGAAACTCCTTAATATTCCGTTCCAGAACAAGGCCGATCCGTCCATCATATTCCATGACCTGCATTTTTTGACCGGGATAAAAACGCAGTGCCTCCCTGACTACTTTTGGTATGACGACTTGGTATTTAGGGGATATGGTTACAGTCTAAATGCCGAAATATCTTTCAATATTATTTCGTGTTACAATAATACAATTGATTAAAATTGATTAAATCAGTCGAATTTGTCGAACATCATTGCAGAAAATGTTCCGTCACTTCATCTATTGTCTCATAAGTTCAACCATGCGTTGTCCCCTTGGATGATTATACTTTTTTGAACAGTCGTGCAATTTGAACCTGTATTGCTCTGCCAAGGATTTAAAAAATGAAAAAGGATAACAGAAATCTTTGAGGCCAGTCTGCCCATATTCTTCTCCGTTTCTGTAGGTAAAATAGAAGACCGATTTTTTGTGCATAATGTGGCCAATATTCTCAAAGCACTCTTTGATATGTTCGATTTTCAGATGGGTGAATACTGACTGAGCAAGAATATAATCAAATGTTTCGCCAGAAAATTCCATGAATTTCAAATCCTTATTTTTACTGACGAGCAAACAAGGGCTTTTCTCTGAGAGTCCCTCCTGCTGAACGAGTTGTTTAGCATACGCAATAGCCTTGGAGGAGATATCTATGCCATAGTATTTACCTGTGTTTAAGTAATTAATAAAGTGTCGCCCTCCTCGAAGAGTGCCACAACCAATGTCTAACATTTTGTGATGCGGTTGCAGTCCCTTGTCAGTCAGAAATTCAAACTGAAGCTGCCCAATTTCTTCCCACATTCCTCCGATAGCTGACTGAGGATCTGCTTCAATACGAAGATCAGTATGTTGGCTATATGCCTCCAAGTATTCCTTTTCTTCGTAAATTGTCTTAACCCGTTCATCTGCTCCCTCCATACCGAGAAGACGTTTGATAATCTTTTTGCCAAGTCGCAGAATTTGCGCATGCATATTAATCCTCCCTCCATTTTGCCTAAGAATAAGTTCGGTTATAAGCATATAAGACCGGGTTGAGCAGCAGATTCTCCCTGATAACAGGTGAGGATCTGCGGATTATCGAATGGGTCCTGCGGGTCGAATGTCTGGGTTCCCGAGGCGCTGAGCACCGCGGGAATACAGATGAACAGGGTTAATGTCAAACAGCCAGGCTATCTATATGGTGCTATTTCAAGAGGGACAGGCCGACGAGATAATGCCCTTTAAACCGTCCCTGTTCCTGCTTTGTAATATGCATAATCTCCGTCTTCAGATATTCAACGGGAATGGATGGGTCAGTTGTGTAATATTTAAGATTCAGGAGATCGCCCACCTTCAGATGCTCCAGCACAACAGAGTCTTCCTTAATCGCGATGCTCATGCCCTTTGTCGATTTGTCCCAGATCCTGAACTGATATGTAAAGCTCATATCTGTCATGGAGAATTCCACACTGTAGTACTTGTCGAGTGTAGTTCTCGACTCGGATCTCTTTTCAGTGAAATCACCAGACATAAACAATGCCCCATGGCAAAAAAGGAGGTTTGCTCAATCAAACACCCTTTTGAATATATGATCTACATTTTTCAGATGATATTGTATGTCAAACAGATCCTCTATCTCATTTTTATTCAAATATGCACCGATCTCATGATCATCCATGATGAGATCCTTGAACTCCTTGCCGGTCTCCCAAACTTTCATGGCGTTCCTCTGAACCATGACATACGCCTTTTCCCTTTCAATACCCTTCTCCGCCAATGCCAGCAGGATCTGTTGTGAAAAGAAAAGTCCCTTGGTCTTTTTGAGATTTTCCATCATCCGATCCGGGTGGACAACCAGTCTGTCTATAATCCCCATGAGGCGGTGAAGCATATAATCAACAAGTATCGTGCTGTCCGGACCGATTATCCTCTCTACAGAGGAGTGACTGATGTCCCTCTCATGCCATAAAGGCATATTCTCCATTGCGGCAATGCTGTTTGATCGGACAACCCGGGCAAGCCCCGAGATGTTTTCACAGCCGATGGGATTTTTCTTGTGAGGCATTGCAGAAGAACCTTTCTGTCCCTTGGAAAATGGCTCCTCTGCCTCAAGGACCTCCGTCCTTTGAAGGTGACGTATCTCTACGGCGATCTTTTCCATAGTCCCTGCAAGGATCGCCAGACTTGCGAAATACTGGGCATGCCGGTCACGCTGTACGATCTGGGTGGAAATGTCAGCAGGTTTAAGACCCAGTTTCTTCATGGCATATGACTCAACGGAAGGTGTAATATTGGCAAATGTCCCCACTGCTCCGGAGAGTTTTCCATAGCTGATAACGTCTAACGCATCTTCCAGTCGCTTAAGGTTTCGTTTCATCTCTGAAAACCAGACGGCAAGCTTGAGGCCAAAGGTTATGGGCTCTGCATGAACACCATGGGACCTGCCAATCATAACTGTACTTTTGTATAAATATGCCTTTTGCCTGAGGACGTCCATGAATTCCTTTACACCGTCGATGATCATGCAAAGGGCCTCTTTCAGCAAAAGGGCAAAGCTGGTATCGAGGATATCGGAGGAAGTCAGGCCCTTGTGTATATAACGGGAATCCGGCCCCACGTACTCGGCCACATTAGTCAAAAATGCTATGACATCATGCTTGGTCTCCTCTTCTATCTCCTGTATCCGAGCCACGGAAAAAGAGGCCTTTTTCCTGATCTTCTCAAATGCCTCGTGTGGTATCAGGCCCTCTGCCGCCATTGCCTCACATGCCGCAAGCTC
>CAZQAA010000180.1:0-14531 GCA_964591255.1 uncultured Desulfobacterales bacterium
CTAAAGGCCCTGGAGAGGAGTCTTCCCTGTTGGATAGGAAAATTTATCGATAATGAAGAAACCGTACTCGTTGACAACATTGGTTCAGGAACAGGGCATGACATGATTAATGTGTTGAATGAAAATCAAGACCTAACAGAAAAGGTCCACGTGAGGAATATCGACCTTGACGAAAAGGCCATTGAAATAGGTATAAAAAAAGTCAGGAGATTTGGCCTTGAAGATTCTTTCTCCTTTGTTTGTGAAAAATTCCAAAAAGTTAACCCTCGAAAGGCCCATATAGTGATACTGGTTGGTATATTGTGTACGCTTCCAATGGAGATATGTGTAAAGATCTTGAAGTTGTCTGCCCATTACCTTCGCCCCGGAGGCATCACAATTTACAGTACCAATCAGGTAATAATGCCAGCATGGGATCCATTTACCGATTTCCTGATGCGATTGGCTGGGTGGCATATGGACTACAAGAGAGATGAGGAATCGGCAAGCCTTGCCGAACGGTCGGGACTCCGGTATGTAACCCAGTTCTTTGATGAGTATCTACATTTTCAGTGCATGACAGTGGCGATGCTAAATTCTAAAGTGTAGCAGCTACAACCTGAAGAAGGCTGGGGCTTGCATAGGTCAGATGGGACTGAGAAGGAAGCTGAGGAGCGTGGAGGGATGAAAAGGATGGCAAATGTGTTATATGGTGCCGAAGGCGGGACTTGAACCCGCACGGGCGTGGCCCACTACCCCCTCAAGATAGCGTGTCTACCAGGTTCCACCACTTCGGCACATATACCTCTGTACAATTTTAATTATTTTTATCCCCGGCCTGATCTGTTTGTGCCTGGGCCTGTGTCGATTGAGTCTCCGGGAGCTTTGATTGCGCGGCCTTTTCCATAACTGAAGATGTTAAGGCCTTGCCAAAAAAAAGGGTGAGACCCAGCGAGGTCAGCATGAATATTATTGCGATTATCGTTGTAAACTTGTGCATGAAAGATGTTGCGCCGGTGCTGCCAAAGACAGTTTGGCTGGCTCCCCCAAAAGCTGCTCCCATATCTGCTCCCTTGCCCTTTTGAAGAAGGACAATGAGAATCAGGGCTATGCAAACGGAAAGATGAATTAAAATAAGTACTGGTTTCATTCTTGGTTCCTTCTTTGTGAATTGATTACTATTTTACAATAATTTCCTATATTACCTTAACTGAAGAATTTTGCAAGAGTAATTATTATTCCCCAGGGAAAGGAGAGACAAATTCCAGTTGGTTATTTAAAGTGGATTATTTCAAGGAATGAATCCGCCTCAAGACTCGCTCCTCCTACTAATGCACCATCGATATCGGGTTCTGACATGAGTTCGGATATATTGTCAGGCTTGACACTGCCTCCATAAAGTATTCGGATCTGGTCAGCCGTTTTAGAATCAAAATTCTTCTCAATCCATTCACGGATAAACCTATGAACCTCCTGTGCCTGCCCTGGGGTGGCCGTTTTGCCGGTACCAATTGCCCATACCGGTTCATAGGCCAGGATATTAGAGGGCAACATCTGTTTTTCAGCCTTGAAATCGGCCAGTGACAGGTCCAGTTGCTCCTGGATCACCTTGAAGGTCTGTCCCTCTTCCCTTTGCTCCAGGGTTTCACCGATACATACAACAGGGATCAGGCCCAGATGGATAGCAGACTTGACTTTCAGGTTGATAATCTCGTTTGTCTCGTTAAAAAGGGCCCTTCTTTCAGAATGCCCAAGGATTACGTGAGTGCAGCCTGCGTCTAATATCATCCTGCCCGATATCTCCCCTGTGTAAGCACCTTCCATTTTCCAATGCATGTTCTGGGCCCCCAGGAAAATTTCAGAATCTCCTGCAGCCTGTTTGGCTATGGGAAGAAGGGTAAAGGGTGGGGCAATAAGCACATCTACACCTTCAAGGTCGATGATGCCGGTTGATATTGCGCTGACGAGATTAACAGCCTCATCAACTCCTAAGTTCATTTTCCAGTTGCCAGCGATTAAGGGTACTCTTTCAGGCATACTTAAAACTCCAGTCTATAAGAAGAAAAAATGATAAAATCCCTTTAAGTTAAGATACAAAGGCAAAAAGCCGTATTCAGAGAACCGGTCCGGTTAACAGCCCCTTGATTGATGAACCTTTTTCCAAGGGAGATATTAACTGTTTGCCATATAAACGGCAAGATCCACCATCCGATTTGAATAACCGAATTCATTGTCATACCAGGACAAGACTTTCACCATATCGCCTATCGCCATGGTGGAGGGAGCATCAATTATAGAGGAAAGAGTGGATCCGTTAAAATCTATGGATACCAGCGGCTCTTCACTATATCGCAAGATTCCTTTGAGGTCACCCTCAGCAGCCTGTTTAAGTGCGCTATTGACCTCGTCAGCTGTGGCTGGTTTGTTCAACTGCACAACAAGATCAACCACAGAGACATTGGGTGTGGGCACACGAATCGCCATTCCGTTGAGCCGCCCTTCCAGCTGTGGAAGTACTAAAGATACGGCCTTGGCTGCCCCGGTTGTTGTGGGAATCATGGAAAGGGCTGCGGCCCTGGCTCTCCTCAGATCTTTGTGTGGAAAATCGAGTATGCGCTGATCTCCAGTATAGGAGTGGGTTGTGGTCATGAGTCCCTTTTCTATCCCGAAATTATCCAACAGGACTTTGCAGACCGGTGCAAGGCAATTGGTGGTGCAAGAGGCATTAGATATAATATGGTGATTTTTTGGGTCATATTTGTTATGATTTACACCCATAACAATAGTGATATCAGGTTGTTGTGCAGGCGCAGAAATTATCACCTTTTTGGCGCCAGCGTCCAGGTGACCGGATGCCTTGTCCCTGGCCCTGAACAGGCCTGTACATTCAAATACCGTCTCAATATCGAGATTACTCCATGGCAATTTGACAGGCTCCCTCTCCGTGTGTATTTCGATCTCTTTCCCATTTACGATAAGGGAATGATCTGTGCTGGAAACATTGGCGTCCAGTATGCCGTGTACAGAATCATATTTCAGCAAATGTGCCAGGGTAGCCGGATCAGTGAGGTCATTTATGGCCACAAATTCAATATCGGGGTTATTGATTCCTGCCCTGAAGACCATTCTTCCAATTCGGCCAAAGCCATTAATAGCAACTCTTAATGCCATCTTTTACCTCCTTGTATGATTTGTAATTAATATGCTGTTTGTTGAGTAATCCCGAAGGATCTTAAATAGTTCAAGCGCATCGGTTGAACTATCGACTGTCAGAGCCAACCGGACATGTCGCAGGGATTTCGTCAGTACTGTATGTATACGTCTTTTTTGTTGCCAGATCAAGCGACATGATAATGGCATCTTCATTTGTATCTCTGTAATATCGTATTCTCCGGTATGCTTGTCTGAATCCGGCTGCCTGGTAGAAATTTATTGCTGCAAGATTTGAAGGCCTTACTTCCAGCCATACCATGCCTATCCCCTGAGCCGATCCTGTTTCGATCATTTTATTGAGCAGTAACTTCCCAAACCCGGAATGTCTTTTTTCTGGTTCAACAGCAATATTAAGCAGGTGAATCTCGTCGGCAAACATCCAGAAACATATGTAGCCGATAAGCGTATCATCTGTCATCAAGGCCCACAGACGGGAAACCGGGTTATATATCTCATCCATAAAGCCCTTCAAACTCCAGGGGGAAGGGAAGGATGATCTCTCGATCATCAATATCCTGTTTTTATGACAATGGAAATTTTTCCCTGTAATATTTATGATGGAAATCATTCCGTTGCCAGCAGCTTACCGGCCAATGCTATGCTTCTCCTGCCTGCATCCTGGGCCTTTTCACCCAGTTTTGCCAATGACAGGTTGTCTCGTTCCTGCACTATGGCGACGAGCATCGGCAGATTGACTCCTGTTAAAACCTCAATACTTTCCTTTTCCAAAAAGGACAGACTTAGATTGGAAGGGGTTCCGCCAAACATGTCGGTAAGGACCATAACTCCCTGTCCCTGGTCAAGTAATTGTATCTTTTTTGCTATTAGCTTTAGCAGTTCCGCAGATTCTGTTGTTTGAGTAATAGATATGGCATCCGCAGCCTCTATCCTACCCATAATAAGCTCGGCAGCGTTTAAAATTTCTTTTCCTATGTCGCAGTGGGAAATAATCAGTATTCCGATCATGGATTCTCCAGCACCTGTTTAATCGTGGTCAATACGCGTTGTCTATCTCTATTATTATACGGTAAATGTCTTCCTTGCTCCTCGCTTCCATTAGCCTCTTTCTAAAGGTACTGCTCTTCAATATCTTGGCTATCCTTGCAAGGATCTGCAGGTGGAGATCAGAGGAGTTTTCAGGAGCCACGAGCAGGAAGAACAGATGGGTCGGACGACCGTCTATTGAATCAAAATCGAGTCCGTCTCTGCTTCGTCCGAAAGAGATGGCAGGATATCTTAGAGAGGCTATCTTTCCGTGGGGTATGGCGACCCCATCACCGATTCCCGTGGTTCCAAGACGTTCCCGCTCCAGGAGAACATTGACCATCTCCTCTTTTTTTACTGAATTTTCATGAGCGCATATTACCTCGGCCAGCTCTTCTAATATTCCCTTTTTGTCATTTGATTTCAGTTCAAATATTATATCATTTTGTCCTAATATTTCTGCAAGTTTCATTGTAGAATCCGAATTTCTCATACAATGCCCAAGGGTTGCTTGCTTTATATACCCGGAGGCATTTGCTTTTATGTTAGTGGTTTAATTAAATAGGGTACACAGGTAATCTGAACATCTTACTTTGCTGGTTCAATGAGTCCAAGATTACCATCCTTACGCCTGTATATCACATTAATTTCCCTTGATTTTGAATTTCTGAAGACCAGGAAGTCCTGATTTGAGAGGTTGATCTGCATAGCGGCTTCTTCCGGATCCATGGGTTTGGCCACCATTCTTTCTACTTCTATTATGGGTTCATCTTGTGCAAGGGCCGTTGTTTCCTCCATTTCTTTGTCAGAAGTTTTTCCTACCCTCTGATTTTCCGGTTGCCGGTTTCTTATTTTTGACATATGTCTTTTCAGTTGCTTTTCTATTTTATCCATCACTTGATCAATAGCGGAATACATGTCTCCTGTCTCTTCAAAACCCTTTATCCAGGTGCCGTTTACACTGAGGTTTACATCGGCCTGATGTCTGAATTTTTCCACTGTCAAAACAACATGTGCCTCTGCGTGGGAATCCAGGTATTTTTCCATTTTTGATACCTTTTCTTCGGCATAGGATTTGAGGCTCTCTATCGGTTCTGTATGTCTGAACGTAACTGTAATATTCATGAAATTATCCTCCAGTTTGGGGTGGATTAAAAATCACAAATGGCGGGAGCAATTAGTAAGGGTCCTTTCTTTTTCTCGAAGGGAGGATGCCCATGGACTCCCGATACTTGGCAACAGTTCTGCGTGCGACCTTTATATCTATTTTTCTCAGGATGTCTACTATTTCCTGATCACTATAGGGTTTGGCCTTGTCCTCCAGTTTAATGATATTGCGGATATGTTCTCTGACACTTTCAGAAGCAAATGTCGTGCCCTGCAATCCACTAATTGAGCTGTTAAAAAAGAATTTTAACTCAAAAATTCCCTGGGGGGTGTGAACGTATTTGTTTGATGTTACTCTGCTCACAGTAGATTCATGCATTTCTATATCTTCTGCCACGTCCCGGAGCACGAGCGGTTTGAGGTGGGTAATCCCATTATCCAGAAAATCTCTTTGGAATCGGACGATACTCTCGGTTACTTTATATATGGTTCTCTGCCGCTGGTGAATACTTTTTATTAACCATGCAGCAGATTTTAACTTCTCGTGGATATAATTTCTGGTACTCTCGGGCAGTGAATCCTTGTTTCGCAGCATATTCCTGTAATATGAATTTATCCTGAGTCTGGGCATACCGTCTAAATTCAGCATGATTTCATAATCGTCACCAACTTTGAATATATAAACATCAGGAGTGATATAGATAGGTTCTTCATCAGAATACAGTCTGCCGGGACGGGGTTCCAGCCCCTGGATAATAGTCACAGCGGCAAATATATCGTCCGGCAGTACATCGAGCTCTTTAGCAATCTTATTATATCTTCTGTTTTCTAAGTCTCCCAAGTGGTTCGAAATTATCTTTTCTACAATAGTTCCGTCCAAACTTTGTGCCTTTGCCTGTATAAGCAGGGATTCACGAGCGTCTCTGGCTGCTACTCCCACAGGGTCAAAGTTCTGGATAAAGCGCAGAATCTCTACTACTTCTTCAGGGCGTGCTCCCGTGGTTTGAGATATGTCTTCGATAGAAGTGTCCAGGTAGCCGTTTTTATCTAGATTTCCGATGATGTGAGTACCTATGAATTTTTGATCATCCTTGAGATCACTCACATTGAGTTGCCACATGAGATGGGAATAGAGATTTGTTTTTACAGCAGTAATGTTTTCAAGCGGTAATGCGTCCCTTTTTTCATAGGGGGTTTCAATCGGCCTGGTATTATATTCTTCTATATAACTTTCCCAGTCTATATCATCTCCTACTCGTTCCTCTACAGTAACCTCTGAAAGACCTGAAGGCTCTGTGTCTGTTTCGTCTTTATCCGGAGCGGCCTTGGTGTCTTCTTCGTATTCCTCCTGGCCAAATTCTTCCAGTACAGGATTCGCCTCCATTTCCTGGGTAATAGTCTCGACAAGTTCCATCCTGGAGAGCTGGAGCAGTTTGATGGCCTGCTGCAGCTGGGGTGTCATGATAAGTTGCTGGGCCAGGGTTAATGATTGTTTCAGTTCTATTGCCATATTGCTATACTTGAGTCCTCAGGACGGAAAATCTATATAAAAATTATCACCGAGATATGCACTTCGGGCGATCTCGCTTCGAACAATCTTTTCCGGGGAACCGTGTTCTATGATCTTTCCTCCACTGATAATATAAGCCCTGTCACAGACACTCAGGGTTTCCCGGACGTTGTGGTCTGATATGATAATACCTATGCCTCGATCTTTCAATTTTATGACAATCTCTTGAATATCATTTAGAATCATAGGATCAATTCCTGCGAACGGTTCATCCAATAGTATGAAGCTTGGTTCCGTAATAAGGGCGCGGGTTATCTCAAGCCTCCGCCTTTCGCCGCCCGAAAGGGAAGACGCCTTTTGCTTGGCAAGATGAGATATGTTTAGTTCGGACAGGAGCCGTCCGAGGCGTTCCTCCCTCTCATAGGCGGGAATATCGAGTGATTCCAGGATAGCCAATAGATTTTCCTCCACGGTCAGCTTCCGGAATACAGATGGCTCCTGGGCCAGATAGTTTATTCCTTTCCTCGCCCGTATATACATAGGATCATTGGTGATATCCTCACCATTAAGATATACCTTGCCCTCGTCCGGGCGGGTAAGCCCTACCACCATATAAAATGTGGTGGTTTTGCCCGCCCCGTTGGGTCCAAGGAGGCCGACAATCTCTTTTCTCTTGAGATCGATGCTTACGCCGTTCACGACTTTTTTCCTGTTATAGGTCTTGACCAGACCTTCCGCCCGTAGCGATTCTTCAATTTTGGCCATTGATCTGTCCGGATTCATAAATATTATTTACCTTTATGTCTGGGAAATATAATAGCCTTTACTTTTTGATCTCTGGCACTTTCCACAATGCTGCGGTTTTCCCTTAGAAAGATAGTAACTTTTTCCCCTTCAACAAAATCATCTCCCTGTTTTACAACCGGTTTTCCGGTGAGGATAACCTTTTCATCTGTTTGATAATATACTGCCTTTTCAGCCGTGGCCAATCCACCCTGCGCGCGGCTGATCCTGACATCTCCTGTGGCCACTATTTTGTCAACTTTGGTCCCATTGCTATCGCTCCCTTTATGTCCGGGACGATTTTCGTAATAGACACGCATAGTGTTGCATTCTATTACGAGATCGCCTTTTTTGGCATTGACATCTCCCGTGAATGTTACCATTTTCAACTCATCATCCACTTCCAGGGTATTGGATTTTATGACCATCGGCTCTTTTGCCGCATTTTCAGGATTTGTTTGCAGTATCTGTGCGTTTGCCGAACAGGGAGCAACAAGAAGAAAAAATATTAGTATCTTGAAAACTGAACAACTGGAAAATATTGAGGTTTTCATCAGTTTATATTCCTTCTTTCAAGCACAGTGGTGACATCCGATAGCACCTTAAACCTCCTTTTTCCAAGGTCAGCAGTGAGACCCTTGCCGACAACTGACAGGAAAGGTCCTGTGATTTTGATGCGCCTGTCCGAGGTTATCCTGCCTGTCTTCTCGTTTACCACAGCATGATCTGTCATTATAGTGTATCCGTTTTCTGATGATCCTTTCAGGTTTCCAGTGAGATCAATTTTCTTGGAATGCCTGGAATAAATTCCCTCGTCTCCCTCTAATTCGAGGGATGTCCCGTTTTGTGGTTTGATTTTTAATTGGAAGTCATGAAAAATAATTGTCATTTTGTCTTCGGAAAACTTTACCTCACGGGCATCCATGATCCATTTGATCTGCTTTTCAGGATCGTCATGTGTATAATGTATATCTTTCAGCTTAAGGCCCTCTGAAGGCAGGATATCTTTGATGATCTGCTCTTGGATGGTATCTTTATCTATCCTTGCAAAATAAAAGGAAACCAAAAGTAGTGTGGCACCCGCCGCAATCAAGGGCCATTGCTTTTTTATGAAGTCCTTTTTCATAAGAACACGTTTATTCTACCAGTGGCCCATTTGTTATGTAAAGACTATTTTCCACAGGCCCCTGTTCACATATCCCACTTTTTCTGGCTCTTGAGGAGCAATTCACATACCTCCCTGACTGCCCCGTGTCCTCCTTTGTTTTTAGTGGTCAGATCGGCAGATTCGCACACTTCCTTGGTAGCATCGGCGACTGCTATACGCAGACCTGACTCGGAAAACATGGTCATATCCGGAAGATCATCACCCACAGAACATACCTCATGTCTTGCAAGGCCCATATCTTTTATAAGCTGTTTGCATACACTCTTCTTGTCCGTTATACCCTGGTATACCTTGTTGATACCCAATTCATCGGCGCGGTATTGAACAATCTGTGATGTCCTGCCGGTAATGAGGGCTACTTCAATACCCGCGGCCAAAAGGGCTTTTATCCCAAATCCATCCTTGACATCAAAGGTCTTTATCTCTTCTCCAGCGTCGGTTATGGTTATCTTTCCGTCTGTCAGAACGCCATCTACATCAAGCAATAACAGTTTTATTTTACTGGCTTTTTCTCTAATCATTATCTTTGCAGTGCCAAAATTTTCTATGCCAATCCGGAAAAGGGCGTCTGTAAACTGTGACGACGACCGACCGGATCATATTTTAATGGCCTTACCTGGGATAAACGATTTTCTTTTTTTATCTATGCAGTCCCATATATAATCAGACAGGTTTTGTTGCACATTTTTTGAAACATAGCATAATAATACATCAATGTGTTTTTTTATTAACATCCACTGGGACGTTTCAATTAGGGGCCCTGGAGGTTAAACCGCTCAACCTGTCTGTTTTATGTCCTGATAAGACCGTGAATTTTCCTGAGCCGCTCTGTCAGGGGCTTGACTTCATGAAGCGGCAATGAATTGGGTCCATCACACAGGGCCGAATCTGGCTCTGGGTGAATTTCCATAAAGACCCCAGTGGCTCCGGCCGCAACCGCTGCCCTGGAAAGATGGCCTATAAATTCCCTCTGTCCTCCAGAGCAATTTCCGGATCCGCCGGGGAGTTGTACGCTGTGTGTAGCGTCGAATACCACGGGGAAACCGAAATCTTTCATGATTGCTATGGACCTGATATCAACAACAAGATTGTTGTAGCCAAAGGAAGTGCCTCTTTCTGTAATAAGGATATTGTGATTGCCGGTGGATGTAATCTTTTCAATTACAGGTCGCATATCCCATGGAGAAAGAAATTGACCCTTTTTGATATTAACGGGAAGGCCTGTACGGGCCGCTGCAACAACCAGATCTGTCTGACGACATAGGAATGCCGGAATCTGGATTACGTCAAGCACATCTGCTGCCTTTTCAATTTCGCAAACAGAATGGACGTCAGAAAGGACGGGCAATCCGGTAACATCCTTTATCCTGCCAATGATTTCCATTCCCTGCTGAAGTCCCGGTCCCCTGAATGAATTCAACGAAGTGCGGTTGGCCTTATCATACGATGTTTTAAATATGACAGGTATATCAAGCTCTTTTCCTGTTTTTTTGAGAAAATTGGCCACCTCCAGTGTTGTGGCCTCGTCCTCAATCACACATGGCCCCGCAATAAGAAAGAATGGGCCATCTTCTCCAATGGATAACTCGCCTATTTTAATATTTTTTTCCATCTGATCAGATCTGCGGCCTGTTTCTCTTTACCCTTGTTATTATCCGAAATTTCAAAGCTGTTTTCCTTCTGCTGGCCCCTTTTACGGTTGGTCGGGCAGACAGGTAGTGGATCATATGGTTACGGATTTTTTTTAAGATTAAACCGTGTTGCATCTCTATTATTATCTGACGGCATGTGTAAAGTCAAGAAAACCAAAGGGGTGCAAACTTTTGCTTGTCATGGTAATACATAAAACTTATCATACCATGTCACAAGATTTTATTGGGGGATAAACCGGCATGATCCAAAAAAAATATCACAAGACCATTGAAGAAATAAATCGAAAGATAAAAAAAGGCAAGGTAGTGGTGGTTACTGCCGAGGAAATGGTGGAAATAGTCAAGACAAGCGGCGCCAAAAAGGCTGCTCAGGAAGTAGATGTTGTTACCACCGGGACCTTTTCCCCCATGTGTTCTTCCGGTGCCTTTATTAATTTTGGTCACTTTGTTCCCCCCATCAAGGCTTCCCGTGTATGGTTGAATAACGTACCAGCCTATGCGGGTCTGGCCGCCGTTGACATATACATTGGGGCTACTGAACCCGTGGAGGACGATCCCCTGAACAAGGTCCATCCCGGGCAATTCAGATATGGGGGCGGCCATGTAATACACGATCTTGTGGCGGGAAAAAAGATAAAGCTCAGGGCCACTGCATATGGAACGGACTGTTATCCGAATAGGGGGGTAGAGAAGAGGGTTACACTCTCTGATCTGCCCTATGCGTTATTGGTTAACCCAAGAAACGCATACCAGAATTATAACTGTGCTATTAACCTTTCCAACCGTACCATCTATACCTATATGGGGGTATTAAAACCTAATGGAACTAATGCCAACTACGCCACGTCAGGGCAGTTGAGTCCCCTCCTGAATGACCCTTACTATCTTACGTTGGGTCTTGGTACGAGGATATTTTTAGGAGGTGCCACAGGTTATATTATGGGTCCCGGAACCCAGCATAATCCCCAGGTTAAAAGGGGCGAAAACGGGATTCCCCTGGCACCTGCAGGCACCCTCATGGTTATGGGTGATCTTAAAGGCATGGATCCCAAATGGCTTGTGGGCGTGAGCATACTTGGCTATGGGTGCTCCCTTGCAGTGGGTATAGGCGTGCCCATCCCCATATTAAATGAAGAAATGGCTCGTTGTACCGGTGTTTCTGATGAGGAGATATTTACACAGATCGTAGATTATGGGAATGACTATCCGCAAGGAAAGGGTACCAGCCTGGGCCTGGTCAGTTATGCAGAGCTGAAAAGCGGAACAATTCATTTCAGGGGACAGGATATATCAACATCTCCCGTATCCTCATATATCAGGGCCCAGGAAATTGCAGGCATCCTGAAGGGCTGGATAGAGAAAGGAGATTTCTTAATCACGGAGCCTCAGGAGATGCTTCCCTCCAGTTAGTGCGCTAGGATCACAATTATACTTTTATACTTTTTTAATTTTGAGGTGGGTATGACTGGACTGCGGAATAATTACGATATGATCAGTTTTTGCTCATCATGTGGTTTACAGCCTTTTCCAGGCCGTCTACGGTCAGTTCGAACATGGGAAATATATCGCGGATGGCGCTAATAGTCCGGGTATACGGCCACTCTCCGGCCATTTTTGGATTCAGCCATACAGAGTAAGGGAATGTCTCTGCAATGAACTGTAATCTTTTATAGCTGGGTAGAGAAGATCTCTCCTCTACGTGGATGGAGCCGTCGGTTGCCATAAGCTCATAGGGTGCCATGCTTGCATCTCCCACTATAATAAATCTGGTTTCAGGATCGAGCTTGGCCAAGTCATCCACCCTGAAAGGCCGTCTGATCCTGGGAGGGTCTTCCCACATGTAATCGTATATTGTATTGTGAAAGAACAATGTTTTCAGCTCCTTAAACTGTGCTCTCGCATAGTTGAAGAGTGTCTGAACGACTCCAACATAGGGTTCCATTGACCATCCACCATTGTCTATTGCAAGAATGACTTTAAGACGGTCTTTTAAGGCCCTGTCAAAGACTATCTCTATCTCTCCAGCATTTTTCATGGTCTGGTAGATGGTTTTATCTATGTTGACTACGTCCTTTGGGCCTAAGGGGACCATGTTCCTCAGACGTTTCAGGGCCTCGCCCATCTGTGACTGGGTGAGTGGGCCCTGCTGAGAGTAGTCACGGTATCTCCTGTCCATTGCTACTTTGACTGCGGATTTATTCCTTGAAACGCCTCCAACCCTCATCCCTCCCGGATGATAGCCTGAATGACCTACAGGTGATGTGCCTCCGGTTCCGATCCATTTACCTCCTCCGTGGTGTTCGCCTGTCTGCTCCTTGAGCCGGTCAAGAAAATATTTAAGCAGTTCGTCCGGACTCAACTTGTTAAGAGACTCTTCGTCAATGCCCATTGCGTCGGCAAGTTCCCTTGGGTTTTTTAGCCACTGGTCCAATAGCGCCCTGGCAACTTCGGTCAATTCAACTTCATCGGGTTCCTTCAGTTCCGCCCCTTCAAAGTGATGGGCAAAGACCTGATCATACAGGTCGAAATATCTCTCACTTTTCACCAGGATAGAACGGGCTGCTGTGTAAAAATCATCAATCGAGGTAATGAGACCCATGCTGAGGGCCTTTTGAAGCCTCAAGAAGGAAGTTGGGGATACTGGAATACCCACCTGTCGTAACAGGTAGAAAAATTTGGTGAACATACTATATTCTCATCCTCGACACGTAATTTCGCGCAACAGTATAATCCGGGCTTTTTTTGAAAAGCACACCCAGGTAAGGAAGGTCTCCCTTTATCAGGTGTTTTACCTTGAAGTCCGGATCGGCCCTGAGGGCACGTATCCAATTGATCAGTTCCCGTGTGGCGGGCTTTTTTTCTATCCCCCTGAAATCCCGCATTTTATAAAAGGCCTTTATGGTGTTGTCGAGCAGGTCCCTGCTGATATCTGGAAAGTGTACCTGTATTATTTTTCTCATCATGTCAGGTTCAGGGAATGCAATGTGATGAAAATTACATCGGCCCAGGAACGGATCTGACAGATCCTTCTTGGCATTTGATGTGATGATGATGACAGGCCTATGCTTGGCCTTTATGGTTTTGTCTATTTCTATGATATCAAATTCCATTTGATCCAACACATCGAGCATGTCGTCTTGGAAGTCGGTATCCGCCTTGTCAATTTCATCAATCAGCAGGACGACCCTCTCATCAGCCACGAATGCCTGACCGATCTTACCCATTTTGATATACTCTTCTATATTGCTGACATCCCTTTTGGAGTCGCCGAAACGGCTGTCATTAAGCCTGGTAAGGGTATCATACTGGTAAAGTGCCTCAACAAGCTTCATACTTGATTTTACATTTAAAACGATAAGCTTCATTCCCAGTGCCTCTGCAATTGCATGCGCAAGCATAGTCTTGCCTGTGCCGGGCTCTCCCTTAAGCAGCAACGGCATCTCAAGTGCCATGGATATGTTTACGATTTCTGCGAGCTCTTCATCAAGCACATATCTGGAAGCCCCTTCAAACAGTTTTGTTGTTTCTGTGTTGGTCATGTTTTACTCCTTCTTCTTTGCCTGGTTAATCAGGATATAAAGAGGTTTTGCATATTATTACATTATATGCAGCTACGGTTGGATAATCTAATCATTTTTACAGGGGGGTCAAGATAAAATAACGGGAATAGCCGTTTTTATATTATCGCAGGCTGCGGATTTTCCAGGTTACCCGGCTGTTTCAATTATTCGAACACCATATTTTTCCTTTTCCACAATCACTTCGCCTCTGGCAATTAATATCTTGTTGATCCTGATGTCCACCGGCTCGCCTTCAATGCTCGCAAATTCTACCACCGATCCTTTTCCGATCTTGAGCAATTCATTTATGGCCTTCTTCGTTCGTCCGAGTTCAACGGTCAGCTCCAAGGGAATATCATAAATGAGTTCCAGGTGCCTTTCTTTTGTTTGCGTGGAATCGGAATCTTTTTCAGCGGAGGGCTTATCACTGTTTTCGTTGCCATTGGTTGTATCTTCGGTCCCTTGATCAGTCGCTGCTGAAACCGATTTTGCCTGGAGGATGGCATCTATATCGTCTTGGGATATTACGGAGTCGGGAATATTGGTATCGGATGATCCTTCTTCCTTTTCATGTT
>CAZQAA010000181.1:0-2794 GCA_964591255.1 uncultured Desulfobacterales bacterium
GGAGATTTCGCTTGCCAGGTTGAATGGTTGTCCTGTGCATATAGCTCATGTTAGTACAGCAGGTTCGGTTGAGCTTGTCAGGAGGGCAAAAGAAGATGGCCTTCCCGTTACGGCCGAGACTGCCCCACATTATTTCAGTCTGGATCATTCTTCAGTTGTGGGATATAACACCAACGCAAAGGTTAATCCGCCCCTGAGGTCCCCAAAAGACGTTGAGGCAGTAAAGAAGGGGCTGACAGATGGTGTTATTGATGTGATAGCTACAGACCATGCTCCCCACAGCTCACTGGAAAAGGATGTTGAGTTTGACAAGGCGGCATTCGGGATGATCGGCCTTGAAACAGCCCTCCCCTTGACTCTTGAATTGGTTCGTGCTGGGATATTGGATTTGCCTGAAGCTATAGCTAAACTCACATGTAATGCCGCATCAATCCTTGGTATATCCGGCGGCCTTCTGGAGAAAGATGGCCAGGCCGATATAACTTTGATAGATCCGGATTTTGAATTTGAATTTAAGGAAGAAAATATTTTTTCCAGGAGCAAAAACTCTCCCTTTATTGGGAAAAGGTTGAAGGGTATAACTGAAATGACCATGATTGGAGGAAAGATTGTCTTTGAGCGAGACGTACAGGATTCTGGTCGTAGATGATGAAGAGAGTATGCGTGAGTTCCTGGATATTATGCTGACCCAGGAAGGCTATGAGGTGACTCTTTCTGAAAATGGCAGAAACGCCTGTTCAATACTGGAAAAAAGTCGATTTGACTTGATTATTACGGATATACGAATGAAGGACATTGACGGGATAGGAGTATTGAAAAAGGCTAAGGAAGTAGATCCTGATGCAACAGTAGTATTGATCTCGGCTTTTGCCACTGCGGATACTGCGGTAGAGGCCATGAATGAAGGGGCGTACGATTATGTGCCCAAGCCTTTTAAGGTGAGTGAGTTTAAAAAAATTGTTCAGGATGCCCTGCAATGCAGAAGATCGGGCAAGCCAGATACTGATGCCTCTAAAATCCATTATCATTTTGGGTGCTTGATCGGGGAAAGTCCTCAAATGAGGAGGGTATATGATCTTATTAAACGTGTTGCACAAACCAAAACAAATATTCTTATTACGGGTGAAAGTGGAACAGGTAAGGAACTGGTTGCTAAGGCTATTCACGAATTGAGTCCCAGAAGGGACAGGCCTTTTGTAGTTATCAACTGTGCGGGTATTCCAGAAAGTTTGATAGAAAGTGAATTGTTTGGCTATAAGAAAGGGGCCTTTACAGGGGCCAATACGGACAAAGAGGGATTGTTTGAAATTGCAGATGGGGGGACAGTCTTCCTCGATGAGGTAGGTGAGCTCAGTCCCACTATACAGGTCAAACTCTTGAGAGTGATACAGGAAAGAACGTTTACTGCCGTGGGAGGGGTCAAAGAAAAGAGCGTTGATGTCAGGTTTATATCTGCTACTAACAGGGATTTGGAGAAGGAAGTCATCAACAGGAACTTCAGAGAGGATCTGT
This sequence comes from uncultured Desulfobacterales bacterium, assembly GCA_964591255.1. Taxonomy (GTDB): domain Bacteria; phylum Desulfobacterota; class DSM-4660; order Desulfatiglandales; family Desulfatiglandaceae; genus CAZQAA01. Next base: position 1,513 of record CAZQAA010000181.1, read on the forward strand.
ATTTTAGGTTGAACGTTATTCATGTTACTGTACCGCCCCTGCGCAAAAGGGAGGGGGATCTCCGTTTGCTAGCCGATTATTTTCTCGAGAAATATTCTTTGGATCTCGGTAAAGATATAAAAAAGATATCGGCGTATGCCATGGACCTGCTGCAAGGTTATTCTTTTCCAGGTAATGTGAGAGAGCTTGAAAATATTATCGAACGAAGTGTGGCGCTTGAGACTTCGAATATCGTGTTGCCGGATAGTCTGACCCTTTCCAGCTTTCGTGGGGAGGAACGAAGACAGAATAGACGGCGGCTTGATATTGATTCGGGCGGGATTGATTTGGACAAGGCCATGGCCGAGATCGAAAGAGATTATATATTTAGGGCCATGGAGCTCGCACATGGCTCAAAACAGAAGGCGTCTGAACTTTTGGGTATGAACATGAGATCCCTGCGATACCGGATGGAGAAACTCGGGATAAAAGGGTAACGGCATGTCTTTCTGTGTTTTGGTTTATTAGTCAGAAACTGTAGAAAAAGTAGATTTGCATGTTTAAAAATTCAACACTCTTTGCCCCATGAAAAAACAAATGAAACAGTAAGTTAATCTATGTATCCTTCCATATGGATTTCACTTCTGTAGGATATTCCTTCACTGCCGCTTTTTTTTAACAAGAGCATCTAAAAACTTCTACACATATAACAAAAAAAATATTTAAATATATTAAGATATTATCTGTTGTTTTTCAGTGGCTCTTCATGTGGCACCCTTCTTGCGTAATATATCTGACAACAGGATAAAACATGAAGAAAGGAGTGAGGATAATGGCAAAGAAGGATAAGGAAGGCAGGAAGGGGCATGTGGGATATGGGTCATCCTATCGGAGAGGTGACGGGGATGATTTGATCTCCAGATCTGAAATCGGAGCTGTCCTTGGAGGACAGGTATGGATGGTGAAACCTGACAGAGAGGCGAATGCTGCCAACCCCTGCATCTGGATGCAGACAGGTGTGGTGAGATTTAAAAACTGCAATGGTTTTTATGATTGTGCTGTTTGTAAGTATGATATGGCTATGCGGCAAAGAGTGGAGAGCGGTAAACAGACCGGTTGGCAGGATATGATGAGGACAAGATCCGGACTTAAGAGGGTATGCAGACACAGCCTTACGAACAGGATTGAAGGTCGAGCCTGTTCGTACAACTATGATTGTTCAAGGTGTGATTTTGATCAGTTTTTCGAGGACGTGTGGAGTGCAAAGACAAAGAGCATACCTTATGAGGTGCGGAATATAAAA
>CAZQAA010000182.1:0-19541 GCA_964591255.1 uncultured Desulfobacterales bacterium
TTTATCCCCTGGATCAAATAAAGGAAGGTGAACTTTTGAGGCCGTTTGAGACATGGTTTGTATGGATGAATCTCATGGCTAAACAGAAGCTGTATATTATGCTGTTTATACCCCTTTTATTTGTACCGTTTTGTATCAATGGGAAGTTAAAAGAATCTGTTCTTCTCTTTTTAGTAGTTTTTTTCATTATATTAAACATTAGATTAAATGGTGTTTATGCCAATGATATTACTTATTGGGAGAAGATGGATCAGGGTAGCAAGGGTAAGAATGCCGTAGTCAGGCTTAATCTTGCCAAGGCCTATGTTGAAGACAGCAGAACAGATCAGGCCAAAAATATACTTTTGGGATTAAAGTATGAAGAAAAAATTTATGGCATAGTTGAAGATATTGTAGATGTGGAATTAGGAAGGGTATATCAGTCTGAACACAGAAACAGACTTGCAGGATATTATTTCTTTGGAAGGCCTAAGAGATGCCTGCCGGGTGCGGGAAAAATAGCCAAGTGGAGGTTGATATACATAGGTGATTTTCTCTTTCAGACCGGTTTTGTGAGTTATGCTGAGAATTATTTTGCGAGTGCATTTGTCCTTGATCCTTATGATATCAGGCTGTTTAATCGGTTAGGCGAGGTTCTTCTGTACAAGAATTTTTTCAGGGCCGCCGGTAGATATTTTGGAAAAGCACTGGAATATGATGACAATAATGATATTGCTATCTATCATTCTGCGTTTGTGTATAAGATGATCGGAGATGAAGAAAGATATGCTTTCTTCGAAAAAAAATGGCAGAAGTTGCATAATACCCGTAAGCGAATGGAGTTCCAAGATGTCTATGACCGGTATAGTTTCAACAAGGAGACAATCAGAAAGGAACTGTCCAACGATCCGGTAACCCTTTTTATTACCGGCAGGACGAAATTTGAGTATGTCTACAAGCAGGATGGAAAGGTCTATAATCTTTGGGAGGTTCCCTTTGAGATAGGCAAGTATTTTTACTCTCAGGAAAAATATGATGATGCCATGGAGTATCTTTCGTACGCATATAATCTGAACAAGGACTCTGAAGAAACTGTTGAATATCTGAAAAAAGCGTATCAGAAAAAGCTGAAAAAGGTCAAATAGGATAAGCTGTGAATTCCCTATTAATGGAAAAGAAACAGAAGTTATTAACGGCTGTTATTGCCTCGGGTATTGCTGCTTTTTTCTTGATAAGCGTTTCAAGGGCGGCGCATTCAGCACTGCCGGGCAAAATGCTATATGATTGCAGTAAGAAAGTGAATGTGCAGGTTTTTGATTCGCCAAATGTTGTCAGAAAGGTTGACACCGGGACGGTGATTCGGCCTTTTGATCCTTCTGTTACCCCTTCTGAGTATAAAACCAATTATTATGAAGTAAAAAAGTCAAGGTTTTTAAAGATCATAAGGCCATATAATAATGCCTCATTTCCGAAAAATATTGCCCCGCCTGAGATCGTTTGGGAGGACGGTGTCGATAACTTTTGGCTCATGAAATTCATGATATCTGGTCAGGAAGATATATGTCTTACGGTAGTTACTGATAAGAGACACTGGAGACCAGGTATTAAGACATGGCAGCAGATCAAGACTCTGGGCGCAGGCAAGTACATAACTTTGGAGGTAAGGGGCTGTTTTGTGGAAGAAGGCATAAGGAGTGGTGACACCGTGTACCGGGATAGCGTGAGATTCAAGATATCCGAATATCCGACAGATAACATAATCGTATACCGTCTTGTTTCTCCATTGTTTCATACCCAAAAAACACCTAACATCTATTACAGACACGTTGATTCGTTCGTGACAAGGCCGTTTTTGATGGGGGAGGGCATCTATTGTACCAACTGTCATTTTTTTCCCAAGCGTGAGGGGATAAGGCCGAATGAAGAGAAATTGGCTATAGCTGTGAGGGATCAGCTGCCATCACGGAAAGCATCCGGAAAAGGGAGGCGGATATTAGGAATCTATGATTTTTCCACGGGGAAGGGGAAGACATTTAATATCAACTCCTTTTTTATGGGCTGGTGTCCTGACGGGAAAAAGATAGCCGTTACCATAGGAGAGACTGTAAGTATCAGACCGTGTATCACCTTGGAAACGCAACAGTTCTTTGTCCTTGTATCAGACATCGCCATAGTTGATGTGGAAACCAATAATATCATCCCGTTAAAAGGGGCAAGCGAACCTGACTATATGGAAAATTTTCCTACCTGGTCACCTGATGCAAAATATATTATTTTTTGCAGGGCTGAGGAATCGAAAGGCAGGGCCTTATCAGATTTGAGGTTTAATCTTTACAGGATCGCATATAATAATGGAAGGGGTGGCGTCCCTGTACCAATAAAGGGGGCATCATTCAACGGGAAGAGTAATTATGCTCCACGATATTCTCCGGATGGAAAGTGGGTAGTCTTTAATCAGGCCGATTCCGCTTCGTTGGTAGAGCCCACGTCTGATTTGTGGATTTTTTCCACGCGGGACGGTGGTAGGCCGAGGGAACTGGAATGCAATGTGGACTATGCCATGGATTCGTGGCATAGCTGGTCATCTAACAGCAGGTGGCTGCTCTTTGCCTCCAAGAGAGACGATGGGATTTTTGCGAGAATCTATCTGACCGAGATAGATGATAACGGATATGCTTCGCCACCTGTCAAACTCCCCTTAAAGGATGATCCTATGATGTGTTTTAACGTACCAGAGTTTCTTAACTATGACAGGGAAATTGATTATAGGGGCGTGTTGAGGGAGACTACTAAACCATCGATAAATTAGAGTGGACTAATTCTAGACAAGTTCCTTGACCAGGACATGCATTATAACTAAAACATGGGCTATACTGGTGGAGATAGCCTTTGAAAAGGAGGAAACTTAAATGACAGATCAGGACGTGATGGATTCGGAAGAGTATGGTGCAGAACAGCAACGGGAGATTCTGTCAACCCTGTCGTTGCTCAAAAGGGTTTTATACTCGTTAGTAGCACTTGTTTTAGTTTTGAGTGTCTCTTTCAACCTGTATCTTGCATTCCATAACAGGAGGTTGAACGAGGCGCTTGATTTCTATACCGGTCGGGTGCAGCAGATGTCCATGCGAGACCAGACTCTTGACAGGCTTTTCAGGGATCTATCCAGTCTGGCCGAGGATAATCTGGAACTTGGGAAGCTGTTACATAAATATAATATCAGACCTAACCAAGGTGGAGCCTCTGGAGAGATGGACAGAAATTAAATTTTTGTTACACGCGAAATGTTTCCCTGAATCTGAAAGGTCATTCAGACATACCTATGTATTTCAAGAAAAGCTTTGATTTTGAAGACGTTAGATTTATTTTTCTTAGCTTCACTGTAAGTCCCCATGCCAATGGGATCGAGATGGAGCTGGAAAAGGCATTCAACAGATGTGACGAAGAGATTGGGCTGGATTATATAGTAAGACAAACCATATTTATTCCTGCCTATAGTTATCGGCAAAAGATATATGATATCATGGGCCGTGTATTCAAGGGAGAATTGCCCGCGACCTGCTTTGTCAGACAGCCTCTTTTGAACGGAGAGGCCATAGGCGTGGAGCTATGGATAGTCATTCCAGAAAAAGGTAAAGACTCTGATCATATAAAAAGGGAGACTGAAAATCTTACCATAGTCGATACAGGAGGCCTGAAATGGGCTTTTTTGTGTGGTATTGAGCCCGCGAACAGGAATGAACCTATCAGCCAACAGGTGGCTACAGGTCTTGAGGAAGCGGATGTGCTTCTCAGGGCGTACGGTTTTGGCTTTAGTCAGGTGATAAGGACCTGGTTTTATACCGGGGAAATACTGGAGCCGGAGGGCCGTTCTATCCGATATGACGAGATGAACAGGATAAGGAACATGTTTTATCAAGAAATTTGGGAGAACGAGGAATACTATCCGGCCAGCACTGGAATAGGAATAGATGGGGATGGGTTTGTCTTGGATGGTATTGCCCTGAAGTCGAATGTTAGACAGCCCAATATAATAAGAATAGACAATCCATTACAGACACGTCCATATAATTACAATATCAATAAGGCTCCTGATGAAAAGCCTACTTTCTGCAGGGGTGTTGTGGTCAGTTGTGACAAATTTTATATTATTTTTATCTCTGGTACAGCAAGTATAAGGGGGTCGGATGTGGTATTCAAAGGTGATATAATAAAACAGACGAAAACCACTATTGAGAATATTGCCTCACTTATAGATAAAAGCAACCTCAAGGAGAGATATGGTCTTCAAAGGGGAGCATCCCTGGAGGACATTCAACAGATCAGGGTTTACATAAAGAGGGGAGAATATGGCAATATGGTGAAACATATATGTGAACAGTTCTTTCCCCGCGTCCCCCAACTTTACTGTGTAGCTGACATCTGCAGACCATCACTGTTGGTGGAAATAGAAGCTATTGCTGTGCTCAGTAAGATAGAATAGAAAATGGATAGCTGGTTACGTTATGATAATACTCTTAATATCTCTTCCAGTTCTGCCTTTATATTTTCCAGAATGCGATATTTAGTGCTGATGACCGCGTTGCCTTTGTGGTTTTCCTTTTGTCCGAGTCTCTGGCGTGCACCTTTTATGGTCATTTTTTCTTCATAAAGCAGTCTTTTTATTTCCAGCAGGATTTCCAGATCTTTTCTCCTGTATGTTCTTTGGGTGGAATCGGCCCTCCTGGGCCTGAGCTGTGGAAATTCTTTCTCCCAGTATCTCAATACATAGGGCTCAACGCCAATAATACGGCTGGCCTCACCTATCCGGAAATAGCGTTTGTTGTCAGGAATAAGGACCATTTGTTAGCCCTCCCTCAGCCTTCCTCCTGTTTCTTGCCTGATTTTATCAATGATTCGCCCATGTATACGATTCACTTCTGTTCCATCCAGGGTTGTATTCTTCGATCTGTAGCAGAGTTTGAAGGCAATGGCTTTTTCCAAAGCGTCAATTTTGTCTCCCTCGTATAGGTCAAAAATCCGTACCGATTCCACTAAGTCCCCTCCCTCTTTTTGTATGATATCTAAAATCGTAGCACTTTCTGTCTTCCGATTTACTATAAGGGATATATCTCTATAAACGGCGGGGAATTTGGCAAAAGGCCTGAATTTTTTACCCTTGGACAAATGTGGCAGCAAGCTTTCCATATCAAGTTCAAAGAGATATACATTATTATCCTTCAAACCGTATGATTTCATGACTTCCTGAGATATGCGCCCTACCTGCCCCAGCTGTGAGCCAGAGTATTTGATGTTGGCCATGATATCAGGGTCATACCACGGAGCAATTTTTTCCCTTTTGAATGAGCAATCTTCCAATCCCAGTCCCCTCAAGAGTGCTTCAACAGCACCTTTAATGTCGAAAAAGTCTGCAGCCCTTTCCTCACTGTTATACCAACTCTTTTTTTGAGATAGGCCTGTTATAATTGCTGACAGGGTGAGTTTTTCATAGGGCTGTTGGTCCCCAGGTTTCCGGATAAATATTTTGCCTGTCTCAAAGAGCCTCAAATCTGTTTCACCGTGGGTGATGTTTGTCTTAATCGTTGACAGGAGCCCAGGAATGAGAGATGTCCGCATTACAGACTGGTCGACAGTAAGGGGATTTATGAGTTTTACAAACGACCTGACAGGACTACCTTCATCGGCATTTAGTATATCGGCCCAGTCAGGAGAAATAAACCCGTAAGTAATGATCTCCGTGAAGCCGATACCCATCATAATGGACCTTATTTGATTCCGGAGGACGAGTTCCGGAGATTCTTGTTCATCTGTGGGTCTGATGCTCGGAATTGTGACCGGTATGTCTTCGTATCCGCTAAGGCGTGCAATTTCTTCAATCAGGTCTGCCTCACGGGATATATCCACACGAAAAGACGGGGGAGTAATTCTCAATCTGTTTTTGCTGACATCTTTTACCTCCATTTCAAGGGAAGCAAGATATCCTGATATTGAATCCCTCGATAGGTCACTCCCTAAGATACGATTTGTCCTGTCAACCCTGAGGTCAATAATGCGAGGTTTATAACGTCTTGGGTAATTATCAATGATACCACTCGCTATTTCTCCCCCTGAGAGGCGGTGCATTAAATAGATTGCCCGTATGAGTGCCGTAGTGACACCCTCAATATCGGTTTCCCTCTCAAAACGGTATGATGCCTCTGTAAGGATACCCAAACGTTTTGAGGCCTTTCTGATAGTTACAGGATGAAAAAAGGCACTTTCTACGAGAACATCCCTGGATCCTGCAAAAATCTCCGAGTTGAGACCGCCCATAATTCCGGCCAGGGCCACGGGCCTTTCACTGTCACAGATCAAAAGGGTTTCTTCATTTAGGATATGGTTCTCTCCGTCCAGTGTCGTAAAGGTTTCATCCTTTTTTGCTAGCCTGACTACGATCCTGTTTCCTTTGAGTCTGTTGTAGTCAAAGGCATGTAAAGGCTGTCCCGTCTCCAGCATAACGTAGTTGGTGACATCCACAACGTTATTGATACTTCTTATCCCTGACAAGTAAAGACGATATCTCATCCAGAATGGAGATGGGCCTATTTCAACTCCTTGAATTATACCTGCGGCATAACGTGGACAACCGTCTGGCTCCATAATCGCAACTCTCGCCAGCTTATCGATGGGTGGGCCTGTTTCTGTTATTTTTATGTCGGGTCTTTTTAGTCTTTGTCTGGTACTAGCGGCAATTTCCCGTGCAACCCCAAGGACGGAAGCGCAGTCAGGACGATTTGGGGTGATCTCCAGATCTATGACCCAGTCATATATGGGAAGGATAGAGGGGAGAGGACGGCCTGGCGTTGTATCTTCAGGAAGAATCATGATTCCCGAATGGTCGTCTGTAAGGCCCAGTTCATCTTCCGCCAGCAGGATACCCTTTGATATATATCCCCTGATCTCGGTCTCCTTGATAATTGTGCCGTCGGGAAGTCTGGTACCTGAGACGGCCAGCGGTACTATTGAATCCTTTTCCAGGTTAGGAGCGCCACAAACAACGGGGACTGTTTCGTGGCCGGTATCCACTTCACAAAGCGATAAATTGCCAGCCTTGGGATGAGGGGCTATGGTAAGTATCTTTGCAGCAATAATATCATCAAGTGACCGTCCTACTTCCACGACGCCGTCTACTTCAAGTCCTAACATGGTCAGGAGTCTGGAAAGCTCATGAGGGGACATTTCAATGTCAACATAATCTTTTAACCAGTTCAGACTTATTTTCATAAAGGAAACCTGCCATTATATTCAGAGTAATCATTATTAGATTCAGACGTTATGGTCTCACGGCTGAGATTGAATGAGTTTTACTCATCAAAATTGTTTCAAAAATCGCATGTCGTTTTTAAAAAACAGCTGTATGTCATCAATTTCATACTTGAGCATAGCTATCCTTTCAATGCCCATGCCAAAGGCAAATCCTGAATAGATTTCCGGATCGTAATTGACAAATTTATATACCTCCGGGTCCACCATGCCTGAACCCAAAATTTCCAGCCAACCGGTTTGTGAGCAGGTGCGGCATCCTCCTCCTCCACATATTACACATTGAATATCCACCTCTGCACTCGGTTCGGTAAAGGGAAAAAAACTGGGCCTGAACCTGAGTCTGGTCTCTTTGCCGAACATCTGATGAACAAAGGTCGTAAGCGTGCCCTTGAGATCGCCAAAGCTGACATTTTTATCTACTAAAAGACCTTCTACCTGATGAAACATGGGAGTATGTGAAACATCTGAATCCCTTCTGTAGACCTTGCCAGGAGCGATAATACTGACCGGTGGGGGCTGTTTCTCCATAACTCGTACCTGGATCGGTGAAGTATGCGTTCTCAAGACCACGTTATCTGATATGTAAAATGTGTCCTGCATATCCCTTGCAGGATGATCCTTCGGAAGATTAAGTGCCTCAAAGTTATAATAGTCTGTCTCTACATCAGGTCCGGTTACCACCCTGAATCCCATCCTGGAAAATATGTCGCATACCTCTTTTACGACTGTGGTTATGGGGTGTAAGTGACCAAGAAGCGGTTCTCTTCCTGGCAGAGTGACATCCACAAAGGCCCTTGTCCTCTTGTTTTCGATCCCTAATCCGTTACGGGTTTCCTCAAGTTTCCTTAACAGGTTGCTCTTGATCAGATTAGCCAGTTTTCCCACTTCCGGACGTTTGTCCGGTGACACCTCTCCAATTCCCTTCATGAGAGATGTGAGCCTGCCTTTTTTACCGAGATAGGAGATCCTGAAATTTTCAAGTGCGGTGAGATCGTGAACATTTTCCAGATCTCTTAACGCCTCGTTTTCCAGTTCAAGGAGTTTGTCTTTCATAGTGTCCCAGGATAGTTCTTTACCTCTATTTTGCCATACCTGCCAGCCGGGAAAAGGAATTTGGATCATAAACGGCCATGTCTGCCAATACCTTCCTGTCCAGTTCCACTCCGGCTTTTTTAAGACCGCCCATCAGCTGGCTGTACGACAGGCCGTGTTCCCTGGCAGCGGCATTAATCCTTATAATCCAGAGTCTGCGAAAATCCCTTTTTTTGTTCCTGCGATCTCTATAGGCGTACATCCCCGCTCTGTTTACCGCTGCTGCGGCGGTCTTGAATTGTTTTCCAAGACCTCCCCTATAGCCCTTAGCGGCTTTCAGTATCTTCTTCCTCCGTTTCCTTGCCTTAAAGCCTCTCTTTACCCTTGGCATAGTAATCCCTCCATCTATTTCCTAACGATAAGGAAGGAGCCTCGCAACCTGTTTCATGTTTGTAGAGTGAACCAGTGTTGATTTTCGTAGCTTCCTTTTCCTTTTTGTGCTTTTTTTTGTAAGAATGTGGCTTGCAAACGCCCTGTTCCTGCCTATTTTCCCTGAACCGGTAGTGGTAAACCTTTTTGCGGCCCCACGGTTAGTTTTTATCTTAGGCATTTATTACACCTCCAAATCAAATAGAATAAGAATATTATACGTAGCTCATTTTGGAACAATAACCATAGTGATCCTGTTTCTGGCTTCTTGTGTGGGCGGCTTTTCTATCTTTCCAATATCCATAACCTCTTCTGCAACCCTTTTAAGGAGTTCTACTCCTATTTCCGTGTAGGCCATTTCACGCCCCCTGAAAAAGACAGTTATTTTTACCCTGTCTTTTTTTTGTAAAAATTTTTTCAGATTTTTCAGCTTAAAGCTCAAGTCATGATCCTCGGTATGGGGTCTTAGTTTAATCTCCTTTACCTGGGGGGAACGGCTTTTTTTCTTGGAATCCTGACTCTTCTTGCTTGCCTGGTATTTGAACTTTCCGTAATCCATTATCCGGCATACCGGGGGGTTAGCCTCGGGTGCCACCTCTACCAGATCCAGCCCTTCTTTTTTTGCTGTCTCTAATGCATCATACAGTGAAAAGATACCTAATTGCTCACCTGTTGCCGAGATCAGCCTTACCTTGTCTGTGCGAATAGCCTCATTTACCCTGATTCCATCAACTTTCTTGCCTATGGTTATTACCTCCTTTGCCTGTTTTGTTCTAAGATCAGATCAATAAAATCCTTTACTGCCATGAAAGGAAGATTTTGACCGTCCCTCTGCCTCGCGGTTATACCTCCCTTTTCAGCTTCCTTGTCTCCCACAATCAACATATAGGGAATTTTTTGTAATTGCGCCTCTCTTATTTTAAGCCCCAATTTTTCGTTTCTGAAATCTGCTTTTGCCCTGATATTTGCTTCAAGCAAAGCTTCCAGGACCTTTTTGCCATAAGATTGGCTCCTGTCTGTGACCGTCATGATCATGGTCTGAACAGGTGAAAGCCATAAAGGAAATGCGCCACTGTAATGTTCGATAAGGATTCCTATAAACCTCTCTATCGCACCTAAGATAACTCTATGTATCATGACGGGCCTATGTCTTTCGCCGTCTTTGCCAATATAGACCAGACCAAATTTTTCAGGAAGTGTGAAATCACATTGGATTGTCGCACATTGCCATTCTCTTTCAAGTGCATCTTTCAATTTTACATCAATTTTGGGACCATAGAAGGCCCCATCTCCTTCATTAATCTCATACGAAAGGGCCAGATCCTCCATTGCCTGCAAAAGGGCCTTTGTTGCCATATCCCAATCTTCGTCACTTCCGATCGATTTTTCAGGGCGTGTGCTGATTTCAAGGGCATAGTCGAACTGAAATATCTGCATAATATCTTTTACAAATTCAAGAACGCCTTTTATTTCTCCATTGAGCTGATCAGGGGTACATATAATATGGGCATCGTCCTGTGTAAATTCTCTCACCCTGAAAAGGCCATGCAATACACCGGATCTTTCATGACGATGGACGGTGCCTAACTCAAAATATCTCTTGGGTAGCTCACGGTAGCTTCTAATAGCTGAGGCATATATGAGCATGTGGGCAAGGCAATTCATGGGCTTTATACCATAAGACTGTTCATCAATGGTTGTAAAGTACATGTTTTCACGGTAATTTTCAAAATGTCCCGATTTTTTCCATAGCTCTGTCTTCAGTATCTCAGGTCCCTTGACCAGTTCATATCCCCTTTTCAGATGTTCTTGTACCTCAAAATCTTCAAGGAGATGTCTAAGCATGGCCCCATTCGGATGCCAGACGATCAGCCCTGCGCCTACCTCTTCATGGGTGCTGAAAATGCCAAGCCGAGGTCCCAAAATAACATGGTTCCGTTTTTTAGCCTCTTCCAGTTTGTTCAGATATACTTTAAGTCTCTTGCGATCGGCAAAGGCAACACCGTATATCCTGCTCAACATTGCCTTTTTTTCATCCCCACGCCAATAAGCCCCCGCAACCTTAATAAGACGGAAGGCCTTTATCTTTCCTGTGGACGGTATATGGGGTCCGCGGCACAGGTCTGTAAAACTGCCCTGGGTATAAAGAGACACCTTTTCAGTGTCCAGGCCATGGATTAACTCTATCTTGTAGTCCTCTCCCTGTTGTTTGAAAAAGTCTACGGCCTCGTCAGCCCGCATCTCCTTTCGTATAAAAGGGAGGTCAGCCCTGATTATCTCCTTCATCCTTGCTTCTATTTCAGGCAGATCATCTTCCTTAAAAGGTCGTTTATAGTCAAAATCATAGTAAAAACCATCCTGTATGGCCGGTCCTATAGTCACTTTCACACCCGGAAATAGTTCCTTTACTGCCATAGCCATTACATGGGAGGTGCTGTGCCTGAGAATCTCAAGTCCTTCATCGGAATCGATATATACAGGTGTTGGCATGGCCTCTGGTTCCACCAAGGTTGAAAGATCCCGGATTTCCCCATTTACCTTAACGGCCACTACACGTTCAGGTGCCTTCAAACCTATCTGTTTAAGGATTTCTGAAGCGGGCAGGTAACCATCATTAATCTTTTTTTGTGATTGGCCTTTTTCCAACTCAACCTCAATTTCAGGGAAATCACTTCATTGGCATGTGGCGATCAAACAAAGAAAATAAGGCATCCGAGCTAAACAGATTATTTACTCAGATGCCTCATAGATGTAATATTTTGATGGTGCAACGATACTCCTTAAAAAAATTAACACGCCAAATCAACATTTTTTAGACAAAACTCACTGAATTTATAAACAATGACGCCTATAAATGCAACCAAAAAATGTATGTTTTGTTTCTTTTCAAAGTAGCTAGCCTCGCAGCTAACCTCTCTTTGCTTCTCATCATCGTTCTAATCCTAAACAGATGCAACCGATTCAATTTCTCCTGCCTCAAGGTGACGATATTCACCGATCTTCAGATTCCCTAATGTCAGAGTGCCAAAACCTATACGTATAAGGTGCACTACTTTGTATCCAACTGCCTCCATCATACGCCTTATTTGGCGTGATTTTCCCTGATATATCGTCATCCTGAGCAGACTTTGCCTTTGGTTGCAAGAAATCAGGGTCACCTTTGAACGGCCGCTTGGGCCGTCCTCAAGAAGGACTCCCCTCTTTAGTGCCGTTATTGCATCTGGAACTATTTTACCTGAAACCGTTACCTTGTATGTGCGTGGAATACTGTACCGGGGATGCATCAGGTGATGAGCCCAGTCGCCGTCATTGGTTATGAGCAATAGTCCGAGACTGTCAAAATCCAGGCGACCTACTGGAAATACTCTCTGCGGGACATCTTTCAATAAATCAGTGATAATAGGTCTTCCCTTTGGATCATTTAAAGAGGTTATATATCCGAATGGTTTGTTTAGCATAAGATATAACTTTGATGACGGTTCCGGAATCCTTTTTCCATCCACTTTTATCAGATCGCGATCCCAGGAAGCACATATCCCCGGTTTGGTTACGAGATTATTATTAACCGTTACCCGCCCCGATTTGATCCATTGGTCAGCCTTACGTCTCGAAGTTAGACCGGCTGCGGCTATTATCCGGTTAAGCCTTTGAGGTTGCATCCTGGTTTTGCCCTGTTTCAATTTTCTCTTCCTGATTGTCCCTGTTTTGTTCTATGTCTCCTAACCCATTAAGAAATGTCTGCGCAGACTCTTCCACAGTCTTTTCAGATGTGCCCAATGCCTTTATTTCTTTCAATTTTGGGAGGGAATCCAGGTCCTTCAGGTCGAATACCTCTAAGAATTTTTTTGTTGTCCCGTATATGAGAGGTCTGCCCGGCAGATTTTTTCGCCCTACGATTCTGATCAGCCCCTTTTCTAAGAGTGTTTTCAGTATGCCCCCTACATCCACCCCCCTCAGCCTCTCGATTTCCTGACGGAGTATGGGTTGTTTATATGCAATAATGGCAAGGGTTTCCAAGGCTGCACGGGAAAGTCGGGCAGGTGCAGTCTTCAACATCCTCAGAATATAGGGGCCATAATCGGATCTGGTCCTGAACTGGTATCCTCCGGCCACCTCTTTGAGGGTAAAACTCCTTCCCATGGACTCATATTCATGCTGAAGTTCGTTCAGGACCTGTTTTATATGGGAAATGCTTTCATCAGGCAGGCAGGCATGGATATCAGAAGTCGTGAGCGGTTTTTCAGTGCTGAATAGCAATGCCTCCACGATGGCTTTAAGTTTTCTGCTCACCACCATTCCCTCCATTCTTGTCAATACAAGGCATCAAACGAATGTCACTTGTAGGCGTTGGCTGGAATACCTTTATAAAACCGGTATGAACGAGTTCCAACATGGCGAGAAATGTTATAATCAATTCCTTGACCGTCATTTCCTTATCAAAGATCTCCCGGAAGAATATGGCCCCTTTTTGTCTTAGTTGTGCAATTATTAATTCAATCCTTTCCTTTACCGATAGCCCGTTAGCCTGAATTTTTATGGGAATATCCTCGGATCTTTGCTCAACAATCCGTTTAAATGCATCTATTAATTGAAAGAGATTGACATCCATCTGGATATTTTCCTCTTCTGCTTGATCTTTTATATAACTTGATATATGTCGGGCAAAAACGTCCCTATCCAGGATTTCCCTTTCCGAGAGTTCTTCGGCAATCTCTTTTACCCGCATATATTCCAACAGTGGTATCGTGATCTCGACACGCGGGTCTTCCTCTTCTTCCCCCTCACTATTTGGGAGCAGCAATTTTGATTTTATGTGAATAAGCGTTGAGGCCATAATCAGAAAATCACCAGCCATGTTAATATTGAGAGATTCCATCATATCTATATATTCCAGGTACTGGTCCGTTATGGTGGCTATGGGTATGTCAAAGATATCCACCTCATTTTTATATATCAGGTGGAGGAGCAGGTCCAGGGGCCCCTCGAACACTTCTAATTTTACTTCATAGTCCATTTGGCGCTATTTGATGTAATCCCACAGCATCCCTTACTTGGGCCATGGTAGACTTCGCAATTTCCCTGGCCCGCCTGTTTCCCTCTTCCATTATTTCTTTAACCATCTTAATGTCTGACTCCAGTTCTTTCCTCTTTTCTCTTATAGGGCTAAGCCCTTTCTTTAGGTTTTCGGCCATCATCTTTTTACAGTCTACACATCCAATAGATGCAGACCTGCATTCATTGGCAATATTTGTTACGGTCTCGGGATCGGTGTATATTTCATGAAACGAAAAGACATTGCAGATGTCCGGATCGCCCGGATCTTTTCTCCTTGCGCGTTTAGGATCGGTTATCATATATCCCACTTTGCTATCGATTGTATCATCCGTATCGGTAAGAAATATGGAGTTGTTATAGCTCTTGCTCATTTTCCTTCTGTCAATGCCAAGCAGTTTTGATGTGGGTGCCAGAAGGGTCTTGGGAACAGGGAATACCTCATTATAGAGATGATTGAAGCGTCGGGCTATTTCCCTGGTCAATTCCACATGTGGTGCCTGATCTTCTCCCACAGGAACGCCGTTGGCCTTGTACATAAGGATGTCGGCAGCCTGAAGAACGGGGTACCCCAAAAACCCATAAGTATGCAGGTCTTTTTGTGTGAGTTCCTGCAATTGCTCTTTATAAGTAGGATTTCTTTCCAGCCAGGGGAGGGGAGTAATCATTGAAAAAATCAGATGGAGTTCCGTATGCTCCCTGACCTGGGACTGGATAAAAAAGGTGGATAACTCGGGGTCAAGTCCTACTGAAATCCAGTCCATTATGATATCGTATGTGCATTCCCGGATAATGTCCGGATGTGCATATTCACTGGTCAGTGCATGCCAGTCGGCGATAAAATAAAAGCAATCATATTCATCCTGAAGCTTTTTCCAGTTCAACAAAGCACCGTATAAATGGCCTAAATGTATTTTCCCTGTAGGTCTCATCCCACTGACGATTCTCTTTTTACTCATGTTGTACTACTCCTTTTAGAATTATTGCTCAAGGTATCAGGACTCAGGTAATTTTTTTTTATAAAGTGTATTTCGTCCTCCTTTGTCTTGACCATATTATTCAGCCTTGCAGCCAGGAGCCTGTCAAAAATACTACTGAAAGATGGTCCGGGTGTAAGGCCCATCTCCAACAGGTCCTTGCCGGTTAGTTGGATTTTTGTTCCCTTTAGTTTGGTGAAATAAGAAGAAATAAGCCTTTTTATTTTTTCATGGTTTGCTTTTGCCATGAGATAAAGTATGATTTCTGTATCATATGAATCAAGCAATGTATAGAGATCATAGTTGGTTCCGTCAAATCTGATCAGATTTTCCTGCAGCTTGTTCAGGCCCTTTCTTTGTGCGAGCATTCGCTGGCTGGCCTTGTCCATCATCCCCATCCTTTTGACCAGGGCCTCTAATGCCTGTTCGTCCAGGGAAAAGGTTAACCCGTGCCAATAAACCTTCCATGGTTCGAATGGACCTTCTATGTATAAAAGGTGGTACCAGGCGATGGTCTTCCTGATCTCATCCATCACAGCTTTGATTCTATCCGTGATTTGCAAGTCAGGGGCGATAAACTGGAGCAGATCAAGTTCCCCCATCCTTTCGATTGCTTTGACGGGATCCTGCTCTTTGAGGATGAGATTCAATTCATGATAAAGCCGTCTTCCGCTCAGGTTTTTAAAACAGTTTATTTTTATGGCATTTTTGATCAGGGCAAGGGTAAGCCTGCCTATTTTAAACCCGAATCTCTGTTCGAATCTGACTGCCCTGAAAACCCGCGTAGGATCTTCAACAAAGCTTAGATTGTGCAGGACCCTGAGCACCTTTTCTTTGATATCCCTTTGGCCGCCAAAATAATCGATCAATGTGCCGTAGTGCCTTTTGTTGAGCCTTATAGCCAGGGTATTTATGGTGAAATCGCGCCTGTATAGGTCCAGTTTAAGGGAACTTGTCTCTACAACAGGGAGAGCTCCGGGAGATTCGTAATATTCCACCCTGGCCGTAGCCACATCTACTCTGAAGTCGTCAGGGAAGATAAGCACTGCGGTCCTGAATTTGTGATGACTCCTCACCCGTATTTTATGGAGTGTTGCAAATTCGTGCGCGAATCTGATGCCATCTCCCTCAATAACGATGTCTACATCCAGATTTTCACGTTTTAGCAACAGGTCCCTCACCGGTCCACCCACAAGGTAGGCATTATAACCCAGCATGTCAGCCACATGGCCCAAGTCCTTGAGCAACTTGATAATTTTTTTTGGCAGACGTTCTTTAATTAGTGTGGCCATATTCCTTTTTCGCATAAAGTGCGATACGGACTTTGAGTCGTGGAGAAATTCAGGTACCAGTGGATTTCCCACAAGTATATGGAGGATGTCTGTCCTGGTAATTACCCCTATTACCCTCTCTTTTTCTACTACAGGCAGTACCCTGAGTTTGTTTGTAATAATAAGGTCCTGTACTTTGTTTAGGGGTGTATCGGGAGATGTGGTTGAAAATTCAATGTTCATGTACTCTTTCACCTTGATCTCCTCAAGCTGGAAAAATACTGCTTTTTCAACAACCTGTCTTGTAATATATCCCTTTAGCCTCCTTTTTTCATCCATCACCATGAGGACATTGATATTGTATTTAGTCATTAGGTCTGCAGCTTCTTTGATTGTGTCATTTTCAGAGACATGGATTACGGGGGAAGACATTATGTCTTTTGCCATTTTGATCGGATTTATCCGACTCCTCAACAATGCGAGAAGGGATCTTTCCACCTGTGTGAGTGTCTTGTTTTTGACAGTGGCTGAGGCGGCCTCGGAGTGCCCGCCTCCACCAAGGGCAATGGCTATCTCAGCTGCATTCACGTCTTTGATCCTGCTACGAGCCACGAGATAGATCCTGTCCTCCATTTGCGCCAGGGCAAAGACGACATCCAGATTGTCCATTTCCATGAATTTGTGGACAAGAACTGCAAAGTCCCCGATATATTCCTCTCTGATTACCTTGGCAATGACCACCTCCACTCCATTTATTACATGGGTTACAGCAGATTGGGTAAGGTCATTCAGAAGCCACACCTGTTCAGAAGTCAGTTCCCTTGTGAGCATGTCGGAGATGACATTGTGATTTGCCCCCTGCTCAGACAGCCATGCTGCTGCCGTATAATCTTCGGTCGTTGTCGAAGAAAAGGTGAACGAGCCTGTGTCTTCATGGATACCTAAGCACATTATGGTAGCCTCATCTGGAGATATTGTAATCCCTTTCTCTTTTATAATATCCACGAGGATCGCTATGGTTGAGCCTGTTTTACGGATGACTTCAATATCTCCGCAAATGTCTTCATCAGAGTCAGGGTGGTGATCGTACAGATGGATTTCCACGTCTTTTTTATCCACAATGTCAGCGAATTTCCCGATTCTGCTTTTTTGCCTTGTATCTACTATGATCAATTTCCTGATTCGGTCAAAATCAACCTGCTTTATCTTGACAAAATCGAACAGATAAGATGTGGAATGCAAAAAGAAATTCCGGAGGCTTTTTTCCTGAGCCCCCGGGAAGGCCATGATCGCTTCAGGGTATAATTTGTTGGCTGCAATCATTGAGGCCAGGGCATCAAAATCCGCGTTTATATGCGTGGTAATGACCTGTTCGTAGGCCCTCTCAGTCAATTTTTTCTTTCTTTTTTTCCCTTTGGCAGTTTTCCGCATAATTATAATGATATCATTTTTGAACAGATCTGCATAAAATTAATACTATACTGGTTTGGCTCCCCGGATAATTATGTAGCGGAAATAGAGTGGCATCGCTCCTTGTTCCTTTTTATTGAGCTGATACTTGCCACCTTCCCTTATGACAAAAAAGCCGGGCATTAGATGCACCGGCTTGATTTTTTTGATGGACTGAAAATAGAGAGCCCCAAATTTTATAGGCCCCTCAGCCTCTCTTCGTTTTCCTGCCTTTTTTTGCACTCAATACACAGAGTAGTAACGGGACGGGCATTTAGTCTCTCTTCTGAAATATCTTCCCCGCATTCTTCACATATACCAAAACTCCCGTCTTCTAGCCTCTCCAAGGCCTCCTTGATCTTTACAATCAATTTTCTCTCCCTGTCCCGTATCCGGAGTTCAAAATTCCGGTCAGATTCCAGGCTGGCCCTGTCTGTGGGATCAGGAAAATTCTGCCTTTCATCGGTCATAATGCTCATTGTCTTGCTAGCTTCACTCAAAAGCGCATTCAGCCGGCTGTTGAGCAGATCTTTAAAATATTTTTTTTTCTCTTTTGTCAACATCGCTCTCAGTTAATTCTCCTTTATTATAACAGATTTTGTATGAAGGCCAAACGGCCTCCCACCAAGAAGCAGGCAAAGATGTAACATTTGGAAAAGCCTGATCTGTCCGAATGTCTCATTCTATTATTTTTTTCCAGATATTTTTTTTCTTTTTTCTTTTCAGGGATATATTCAGGTCTTCTGTTTCTGCAAAAGCCTCCAGAAGTTCCCTTTGGCTCTGGTTCAGTTTTTTTGGTACCCTGACGTTAATCCTGACATATAGATCCCCACGCTTGTCTGCCTCGTTGAGCCTTGGCATCCCCTTTCCGGGCACCCTTATTACATCGCCGGGTTGAGTTCCCTGGGGAATTTTCAGTTCGTACTCATGATCATTATTCCCCAGAACCGGTATAATAACACTGTCGCCCAGAGCCGCCTGTACAAATGAGATTGGGATCTCGCACATGAGATCCTCGTCCTTTCTCTCAAAAAAATCATGAGACCTTACGTGTATTACTATAAAGAGATCACCGGGCGGGCCTCCGTATTCTCCGGGTTGTCCTTCGCCGCTTAATCTCAATTGAGATCCTGTATCTACCCCGGGCGGGATCTTGACATTGATCCTTCTTTCAACCCGAACACGGCCTTCGCCATTGCATTCCATGCATGGATCGGAAATTATCTCTCCCTGGCCATGGCATGCAGGGCAGGTAGTGCTGATTTGGAAAAAGCCCTGAGACCTGATGACCTGTCCTCTCCCCTGGCATGTGGTGCATACCTGGGTCCGGCTTCCTGGTTTTATGCCCGAGCCGCTGCATGTGTTACACTTGTCAAGTCTATTGAAAACAATTTCTTCTTCTTTACCTTGAAAGGCCTCTTCCAATGTGAGTTCAATATCATACCTCAGGCTGTTTCCCTGCCGTGAACGTGGCCTCCTGCTGCCCCTTGTGCTAAAACCGAAAAAGTCCTCAAAAATATCGCCAAAACTGGAAAAGATATCCTCAAAACCGGCAAACCCCCTGAAACCCCTGCCTTCTAAACCTTCGTGGCCAAACCTGTCATAGATCTGTCTTTTTTCTCTATCTCTCAGGACCTCGTATGCCTCTGCCGCCTCTTTAAATCGTTCCTCGGCATCTTTGTCGTTTGGGTTCCTGTCGGGATGGTATTTTAGTGCCAATTTACGATAGGCCTTCTTTATCTCTTCTTCCCTTGCGGTCCTGGATATGCCGAGTATTTCGTAATAATCTCTCTTGTTCATGGTTAGCTGTCTTTTTCAGTTTCAGGTTTGTCTGTCTCTTCCTGTTCTATCTGTTCTTCTATGGATGCCTGTGTCGTATAATCAGATGCCCGCCCTTCTTTTACGGGAAATATGGCTCCCGCTGCAATCTCTCTGAGAGATACCACAACGTCTTTGTTTTTGCATACTACCAGCGGTTCTGCTCCTTTTCTCAGTTGTCGAACCCGCTTGGCTGCAAGATGAATCAGTTCAAACCGGTTGTCTACTTTCC
>CAZQAA010000183.1:0-6647 GCA_964591255.1 uncultured Desulfobacterales bacterium
GAGTATATCACTATGATATGTATAAGATAGCGAACCGCAAGATTTTCTTATGTATCAATTAGGAAAATCTTATAGGATTAATAAATTATAATAATAAACGAATGCCTTTCTATAACCCAAGATGTCGCTATTTTTGCCCTGGCCTATCAAGCAGAACTCAGATATGAAGAGACGGGAAAACACCTTGAGAGGAGATCCAGATATGTTGGACTCCTGTGAATTTAAGGCAGGGCATTCGTCAATAGGCGGAAAGGAGTAAAAAAGAGAATATGTCAATCCCGGGAAATCTCCTTACCACTGCCATGGCCGTCATGCCCTATACTGATGTAGACAGGGCCCTTGAGACAGCACTTTCAACGGATATTCCTTTCTGGCCCCAACTCCCGCTCTACAGCTATTACGAAGATATGTACGTACAGGCATCCGAGCATTTTCCGGGGATTATCCTGGACCTGGGAAACCGGACCCTGAGGTTCTCCATTGACAAGTTTATTGTGGAGTTGGAAGAGGCCCTTGCACACTTCGATGAACCAGCGTACTTTGATGTCAGTGATACCTACTCGGTTGTTTACAGGCGTTTTCTGGAAATGGATCTTTCCAGCTATCCGGCGATTAGGGGCCAGCTTGAAGGTCCCATCAGTTTTGGCCTCAACGTGGTGGATCAGGACGACCGACCGATACTTTTCGACGACACGGTACGGCCTTTCATGCTCGAATTCATGGCCAAACGAATTAATGTACAACTTGATAGGCTGAAAAAACGGAATGCCAACGCCTTTATGTTCGTAGATGAACCAGGACTCCAATTTCTTTTCAGTGCCCTGGCCGGGTACAACAACATTGCCGCTCACTCGGACATGGAGGCCTTCTTCTCCATGATAGAGCGGCCGCGGGGAGTGCATCTATGCGGAAATCCGGACTGGGATTTTCTGCTCTCCCTGGACCTGGATATTCTGTCATTGGATGTTTACACTAATGGTGAGGTGTTTATGTCCTATGCCGCATCCATCAAAAAATTTCTGGATCGGGGAGGCACGCTGGTATGGGGTATGGTCCCTACAAATTTTGAACCTTTTGAGAAAGAAAATATGGAGTCTTTGGCAAAGATGCTGGAAAAGATATGGGAGACGCTGGTAAGACATGACATTGACCTGGAACTCCTGTTATCCCAAAGCCTTCTTTCTCCGGCAACCTGCTGCCTGGTCAATCCTGATAAAGAGAAAACGGTAGAAGCAGCCTTCCAAATGGTCAGAAGACTCTCTGACGTTTTGAGGGAGAAGTACACGCTGTAACCTTGTAGGACAGGAAACACCTTATGGGTCATATTGCTGGAAAAGATATTTACAGAACGCTTGGGAAAAAGATCGACAACCTCTCAATGAGGGTTCCGTGGAATGAAAGATTCCGGGAAATTCTGATAGAGCTTTATTCAGAGGATGAAGCCGAGTTATTTATAAAAATGCCATACGGACTCTCCAGCTTTGACAGGATCAAAAAAGTCACAAAATATGAAAGTTCAAAATTACACAAGATCTTAAACAGCCTGTGCTCAAAGGGACTGGTTATAGACCTTCGTCTTCATGACAACTACTATTATATGCCTTCTCCCATGGTCATCGGGATATTTGAATTTACCATGATGAGAACCGGTGATGGTTTGGACACAAAAAAATGGGCCAGACTTCTTAACCAGTATATGCAAGAAGATGGCTCCTTTTATCATGCGAACTTGGCAAAGGGCGAAAAGATTTCTTTTATGAGGACACTTCCGCACGAAGAGGTAATAACTCCGTCTGAATTTATTGAAGTCCTTGATTATGAAAAGGCAT
The DNA here is from genome assembly GCA_964591255.1 of uncultured Desulfobacterales bacterium. Classification (GTDB taxonomy): domain Bacteria; phylum Desulfobacterota; class DSM-4660; order Desulfatiglandales; family Desulfatiglandaceae; genus CAZQAA01. The sequence goes on from CAZQAA010000183.1 coordinate 1,830, forward strand.
GGACAATTATCAAGGAATCTGACAAGTTCTCCATCGGCCTATGTTCCTGCCGTCATGAAAAACTCCATCTCGGTGAAAAAAAATGTGACGTCCCGCTGGATACTTGCTCTTCTTTTGGTATGGCAGCCGAATTCCTCATCAGGAACAATCTGGCAAAAGAGGTCTCCAAATCTGAAATGCTTGAAAATCTTGCCAGGTCTAAAGAAATCGGCCTTGTCCTTAATGCTGACAATGTGCAAAGGAATGTTACATATATATGTCATTGCTGCAAGTGCTGTTGCAATGCCCTCTTGGGCATCAGCAAACATGGCTATCCTAATACTATAGTGACCTCCAACTTTATAGCCCAAGTCAATGAAGAGCTTTGCAAGGGATGTGGAAAATGTGCAAAGGCATGTCCTGTAAATGCAATCGAGTTGCGTCCTGTTACTAATGCCTCATCTGACAAGGGGAAACGACCAGTAATTGATAAAAATTTTTGTCTTGGATGCGGGGTTTGTGCCCTAAAGTGCGAGACAAAAGCCCTCTCTCTGGTAAAACGTGACAAGAGAGTCATTCATCCAGAAACAACTTTTGAAAGGATAATCCTGCAATGCCTTGAAAAAGGGACCCTCCAGTATCAGATATTTGACAATCCTCAAGACATAAACCAGAAAATCATGCGTGCCTTTCTTGGTGCATTTTTGAGGCTCCCCCTGGTGAAAAAGGCACTTATGAGCGATATGCTTCAATCTTCATTTCTTGACTGGATGAAGAAAGGAGTTGGAATACAGGGAAAAGATTGGATAACCAAAATATAGTTTACGTGAAATGAGCCTGTATCACAATCTTTTATGTCGGCATCTTCCATCTTATAGACACAATAGAATGAATAATGATGCACGTGGCGGAAAAATTTTCGGTTGGGAACAGAGGAGTCCGAAACCTGCTTCAACATGGCCTGTATCTGTTCTACATATGTGGACATTTGTAACCAAGCGGATTTTTTAAGATTCACACATGGACCAAACAGACAATCCTGCTTTTTCAATCCAACCCGATGGGCCTAATAAAGATGTCGACACTAATGGACATCTTCTCCTTATCGGAATGGCTATTGCCATAGCGACCGGTGTAATATTGGGTGGCTGCTACCCAGACCTTGCCCTGAAATTTTCCATTCTCGGTAAAATTTTCCTAAATTCACTGATGATGATAGTGGTTCCTCTCGTGGTTCTATCCATGATTGTAGGGATTGCAGGACTGGGAAACATCCGTAATCTTGGTTCAATTGGATGGCGAACTCTTCTTTATTATATGACGACAACCGGGATATCAGTCCTTATAGGTATAATACTTGTAAATATAATTGCGCCAGGCAAAGGAATCTCTCATGGTGAAGAACATCCAGAGTTCACATATGTTCTGGAGGGTGTGAACAATCATACCGTTCAATTGACGAATGGAAAGTGGAAGAAGACCCGTTATAACAAAAAATACATCCTGATTCTGATGGACCAGGGCATACATGGCGTTATTAAATCTATAACAGACAACTCGGCCACAGTGGAGCTCTGGGAAAACCGGCGGAAGGATAATACATACTACGTTCATGCAGAAGATGGTACACGTTTAAAGTTTTGTCGAATAAACGGAAGACTTGTTTCTATTGAACCAACGCCTTCCTTAGCAGGAACCGGGGTCAAGATTGATCTGTCCTTCGACCCGAAGGTGTGTAATAGAAAGGAGAAAGGGGTTATCAGCACACTGACAGAACTTATGGTGGGAAACAAAGAAACAGGAAGGGAGGGAATTATTCCGCGTAATATTTTCAATGCAATGGTGCGTATGGAGATACTTCCGTTGATTATCTTTTCCCTCCTGATAGGCGCGGCACTGTCGGCACTCGGTGAGAGGGGGCGTGTTGCGATTGAGATGATTTCGATATTGAATGATGCCATTATGCGTCTTGTCAACTGGATCATGTTTATTGCCCCATTTGGCATCTTTGGGCTGATCGCGGGACGTGTTGGCGGGGCCGGTGGATTCAGCGGTTTCCTGCCGGAATTGGCTGCACTTGGAAAGTACAGCTTTACTGTAATACTAGGCCTAACGTTGCACGGACTTATTGTACTGCCGTTTATTCTCATGTTCATCGGACGACGCAATCCGTGGAACTATATGGCTGGTATGGCTTCAGCCTTATTAAATGCATTTTCATCGGCATCCAGTGTTGCCACACTTCCTCTTACAATGGACGGTGTTCAGAAAAAAAATAATATTTCAGGCAGAACGGCAAGCTTTGTTCTGCCCCTTGGCGCGACTATCAATATGGATGGAACTGCACTTTATGAGGCTGTTGCCGCCATGTTTATCGCCCAGGTTTACGGGATCGTTATGGGGCCTGGAGAACAAGCTGTCATTTTCTTGACTGCCACCTTGGCAGCTATTGGTGCCGCTGGCATCCCGGAAGCAGGGCTCGTTACTATGGTGATCGTCCTGAAAGCAGTGGATCTCCCCTTGGATGGCATCGGCCTTATCCTGACGATAGACTGGCTGTTAGACCGGTTTCGTACAACCGTAAATGTCTGGGGAGATAGTGTAGGTGGAGGTGTTATAGAGACACTGGAGAAAAGACGTTAGGAAGAAAACCGGTCCATTTTATACTTTTTCATTTTGTAGCGAAGCTTCCTTTCTGAAATGCCAAGGAGGGCAGCGGCTCGCAATTTAATCCCTTGGGCATTTTCCAGGGCCTTTTCAATTCGCAGACGCTCAAGCAGAGACACGGCTTGCTGAAGAGGCAAGGTTTCAAGATGCTCCTGGATTAAATCCCCATCAGTTTTATCATAAATTGAAAAGGGTAGATCATTTTTAGTAATGATCTTATCTTCTGCGAGGATAACAGCTCGCTCCACTATATTTTCCATCTCCCTGACATTTCCTGGAAAATGATATGAAAGTAGCGATCCTATAGCCTCACGGCTGAAGCCTGTTAGCTTTTTGTTATGTTTTGATATATACTTTTCGAGAAAATAGTTGGCAAGTGGGACAATATCCTCTCTGCGTTTTCTAAGTGGCGTAACCTTTATGCTGAACACGTTCAGGCGCCAATAAAGATCCTCTCTGAAGGCACCACTCTTGATCATTGTCTCCAAATCATGATTGGTAGCAGCAACAACTCTTACATCAACACTAATTTTTTTCAGTCCTCCTACACGGTGAAATGTTCCATCTTCCAAAACACGCAGGAGCTTCCCCTGAAGGCTCAGGGGTAAATCTCCAATTTCATCCAGAAAGATGGTTCCTCTGTCAGCTGCCTCAAAAAGACCACGTTTAGGATGGTTTGCTCCGGTAAATGCCCCTTTTTCATAGCCAAAAAGTTCGCTCTCCAGCAATCCTTCAGGAATTGCGGCGCAGTTAATTTCCAGGAAAGACTCATCCTTTCTATAACTGAGGCTGTGAATCAAACTTGCCAAGACCCCCTTGCCAACTCCAGATTCTCCCAAAATGAGGACAGTGGCATCAGTGACCGCCACTTTGCCTGTTAAACTCAAAATTTCTTTCATACTATCACTTTGGGCCACTATATCTGACGCTTCAGGTACCGTTAATACACGAAGACGGTCCCTAAGATCATTTACTTCTCGCTCCAAGTGTTGTTCGTGCAGGGCCTTTTCCATCAACAGAAGCAGTTCTTCAAAATTCACCGGTTTGGTAAGATAATAGTACGCGCCATGCCTGATAGCTTCAACAGCATGTTCAACTGTGCCAAAAGCGGTTATCATAATCACCTGTACTAAAGGGCGTTTCTCTTTTATATTCAAAAGCACTTCTAATCCATCTGTATCGGGAAGCCGCCAATCTAACAAAACCAAATCAGTGGCCCCATCCTCTAAAAGTTCAAGACCCCTAAAACCCGTCCTGGCGCTCTCAACTTCAAGCCCCCTATACGTTAGATAATTCACCAAGATATCCCGCTGGTTAGTATCATCTTCTATTATAAGGATATTTGCCTTTTTCATATATCTTCACTTCTCTTAGGTATAGACAAAACAAATACTGTATTGTTTGAAAAGTTCTTTTCTACGAATACCGTGCCCCCATGTGCTACGGCAATTTTTTTCACAATGAAAAGACCTAATCCAAATCCATTTTTTTTGGTAGTAAAAAAAGGATCGAAAATTTTAGCCATATCCTTGATGGCAATCTCCGGGCCGCTATCAGATACTTCAAAGCACAAATTTTCATCTTCATCTTTAACTTTTAATGAAACATTTCCTCCTTTGGATACGGCCTCGAACGAGTTGCGAAGGAGATTTTCCAAAGCACGGGACAGCCATCGTTCGTCAGCTGTCACCTTAATATTACGTGCCCCTGATATATTGAAATTAACACCTCTATCTCTTGCTATATCGAAAAATTTATATTCGATCTCCACAAGTAAACTTTCCAGATTAAAGGTGCTGAATTTCATATCAAAACCTCGGGATAATGAGAGAAATTCCATAGTTAGCTCGGAAAGTCTGTTTGTTTCATTTTTCATTCTCTGGAGCAAACCGGGGTCAGCTTTACCTAATTCTGATATATACTGTAAACCCATTGCAATAGTATTAAGTGGATTCCTGATTTCATGGGAAAGCATGGCCGCAACTTTACCCATGGCTAACAGTCCTTCCGACGCCGTTATCTTTTTTTCCAACTCAGCCTGTTTTCTTATAAGATGATCCACATACAGGCTGTATAATAACAGGATCGCTCCTGAACAAAAAAATACTATTGCCCCATAAAACAGTCCTTCCCGCCATAATAGATGAGTAAATTTGGTTTCAAGACCAACCA
>CAZQAA010000184.1:0-14454 GCA_964591255.1 uncultured Desulfobacterales bacterium
AATTGGGGAATCTATGTTACAGTTATGCTAAGGAAATTATATGCTAGCCATAACACCCAATCCTAAAAAGAGCAGTCTGCTAGAAAAAACAACAACTGCCAATACAACACTATGTTTTACGTGCTGGTCCTGCGCCACCGAATGTCCCGTCAATATCTTTACGAGCCGGCTGAATCCAAGCAATATAGTACGAATGGTACACTTTGGACTTATTGATGAACTGGTGGATGAACCGTCAATATGGTACTGCCTGGGATGTAACCGATGCTCTCATATATGTCCCACATCTGTGAAACCGGGGACTCTTATTGCATACATTCGACGAGAAGCTATGGTTCGAAAAGGAATTTCTCCAGAAATTACGATGTCATTGTTCAATTTACATCGACAATTCCATCGTGTACGCTGGATAGTAGTCTCGTCCTATTTAAATGGAGAAGTCCTCTCTGATCTTTCTGAAGATTGGAATGACATTATAAAAAAACATACTGAAGAAGATAAATCGTATTTAGCAATTCAGCTTACCGACTCGTATGAGAGAAAAAGATTCAAAAAGGCATCTGACTATTACAGTGGAATCCCCACAATGGCAAAACAATGCTATACTTGCAGGGAATGCAGCAATGCCTGCCCCATATGTTTCGAGCAATCAGTTTTTAATCCCCTGATCCTTTTTCGCCTCGCCAATTTGGGCTTGCATGAAGAAGCCCTCACCTCAGCTTCCCTTTGGTTATGTCTCGAATGCCAAAGTTGTACCAAAGCATGTCCAGAAGGCGTCAGGGGACATTTGATAATAAAGTGGATGAAGGAAAAAGCACTTGCAGCCGGGTATGCAGATAATAACTTCATAACAATGTGGAAAACGGCACAAAAAGGATTGTTTCAAATGTTGCTGGACCGCATAGACTCATTGCTGGCCCAATTTACGTAATATTTTATCTCGATCTAATTGGAGGCCTCCCGAATGAAACTATCAACCAAGAGCCGCTACGGAACCAGGATGATGATGGAACTGGCACAGCGCTTTAATGGAAATCCCGTACAGATGGGAGAGATTGCACAGAAGCAGGGTATCTCTGTAAAGTATCTTGAGCAGATTATTATTCCATTAAAAAAAGCGGGATTTATTACGAGTGTGCGTGGACCCAAAGGCGGACACTTGCTGGCAAAACCACCTGATGAGATAACTGTAGGAGAAATTATTAAAGTACTTGAGGGAGAGATTGATCTTGCTGCCTGTGTCCATGACCCTGATATATGTAATAAGTCCGACACATGTCCCACCCGGGATATATGGGGATTAGCCACGACAGCAATGAAAAACGAGTTAGATTCCATTACATTGGCCGACATACTCAAAAAACAAGACAAGTCAACTTCCTAATAAAAAAGCCTTGTTTTTCGCTAAGCATGATGTCACGCTTCATCTGTATCGGTCACACACTCGATTTTCAAAACTACAACACACCAAATTTTTGGAGTTTCTTGTATAAAGTTCGCCGGGTTATCTTCAACTTTCTTGCAGCCTCACTCTTATTGCCTCCAGCAGAAGCCAAGGCAGACAGAATGGCTACCTTCTCTATATCTTCAAGAGATTGCAATCGATCGATAGCAGGACCCAAATTCGCTGTCCTGGTTTCCCTAATATACGGTCGGGTTATAGTTAACGGCAGTTCTTTCTCGCTTATGTAATCTCCAGTTACAAGGATAACAGCCCGCTCCACTGCATTTTCAAGTTCCCTGACATTACCTGGCCAGTCATATTTTAAAAGCATGTCCATGGCGAGAGGAGTAAAGCCCTTGATTCGTTTCCGGTTTTTTTCAGCATAGTTATTAAGAAAGTGTTGAGCCAAAAGGGGAATATCTTCAAGCCTATCTTTTAAAGGAGGAACAATAAGGTGTACAACATTCAGCCTGTAATAAAGATCTTCTCGAAACTTGCCCGATGAAACATCTTCATCCAAATCACGATTTGTGGCGGCCACAATCCTTACATCAACCTGGATAGTTTTATCGCCTCCCACCCTTTGAATTTTTCTGTCCTGAATAACCCGAAGCAGCTTGGCCTGCATCATGGGAGACATCTCACCTATCTCATCTAAAAAAATTGTTCCCTTATTTGCATGCATAAAACGGCCGTCTCGCCTCTTGTCTGCCCCTGTAAATGCCCCCTTTTCATGACCAAACAGCTCAGACTCCAACAGGGTCTCGGCGAGTGCCGCACAATTCACGGTCACCAAAGGTCCTTCCCTGCGATTACTATTGAAATGGATGGCCTTCGCGATCAATTCCTTACCTGTTCCACTTCCGCCTGTAATCAAAACGGTGGCCTCAGATGGTGCCACAACAGCCAGCATATCCGTGAGTTCTTTCATAGGAGGGCTCTTGCCTATGATATCCTCGATATTAAATGTTGAATAAATTTTTCTTTTAAGGGCCTTATTCTCTGCTTTTAGTCTGGTATGTTCAATGGCCCTGTCGATCGTAATTTTCAGGGCTTCAAAATCCAAAGGTTTGGTCAAGTAGTCATATGCCCCGGCCTTCAGGGCCTCCACAGCGGATTCCACAGAAGAATAGGCTGTCATGATCAAGACAGGAATGGCAGGGTTATATCGTTTTATCTGCCTCAAGGCCTCAATACCATCCATTACGGTCATCCGTACATCCATCAGGATCAGATCAAAAGGCCTCTGCCTTACTTTTTCAACGGCTTTACTCCCGTCATCTGCCTCATCTACCAAATAACTCAAACTCCCAAGAATGGTCCTTAGTGTTGCCCTGTGACCAGGATCATCATCAACAATTAGTACACACGTATTCCGATCTAAACTCATTATCCTTTTCCATCAGTTCTATTCGGATTAACAGGAATAACAATAGTAAACAGACTCCCCTTTCCAGGAATACTGTTTACCGTTATATTTCCATTATGGCCCTCGATAATTTTTTGCACAATGGCCAACCCAAGACCTGTGCCTGAGGCTTTAGTGGTAAAATAGGGATCAAAAATTCTGGATAGGTCATCCCTCGCAATCCCTTTGCCCGTATCTTCGATTTCCAACCTGACGTTCTCATTGTTATCTCTAAGACTCCTAACAAATAAAATACCATCTTGGTCTATTGCCTCAACAGCATTTAGATACAAGTTTAGCAGGCACTGGGAAAACCTGTCGGGATCAACATATACCATGGGAAGGTCCTCATCTTTTGATAAGTTGATCCGGATATTTTTGGCCATAGCATCTGACCGGATCAAACGTATAGAGTGCTCCAGAATTTCGTTCAAGTTGATCGGCTTAAGGTTAAGCTCAGAGGGCCTTGCATATTCCAAAAGCCCGCTGATCACCCTGTTGAGCCTGTCTGCTTCACTGGCCATTAGTGCAGCAGCTTCCCTGTCTTCACTATCCATGGGAAATTTGTTTTTGAAAAAAGTTGCCAGCCCTTTTATCGAACTCAATGGATTCCTTACTTCATGGGCAATCCCTGCAGCAAGGGCACCTATTGCTGCAAGCCTTTCCTTCCTCTGAATTTCTTCCTTAAGCCCTCGTATTTCCCTTAAGTCTCTTAAAATAATTATATCCCCAACAAATTGTCCTTCTTCGTTTAGTATTTGTGCCGCACTGACACTTAGCGGGACAGCTTTATGTTTTCCGAAATCGCATTCTATCTCTTTTTCTAAGACACTCCCTTTGTTAGCAGTATCAGCCCTCAACTCATACAACGGTTGCGGTAATATCTCATCAAGACTTTTTCCATAAATATTGCCGGGCTCAAGCCCGGTTATTTTCCCGGCTGCCGCATTGAAGAAGGCAATTTTCCCGTCCCGGCCAGTGGCTATTAAACCCACAGGCAGACTGTTTACCACCTCCTTGGCAAAGGCCGTGGTATCCTGAAGCAAACTACGTGCAGCCCGATAACTTTGGGCTAAAAACATTAGAAAAAATCCGCCCATGCCCAACAGAAGGAGGATAGACGAAATAATGACAGTATTCCTGATATCTTCTCTACGTCCTTCTTCAAAGGGTGTCATATCCAAGCCCACAAATATGATCCTTGGCTGTTTGTGATGAATCGGCAACAGGTCCCGATCATTGTCACCATCTCGCATGTGGATATTATCTTCTTTCCCTGTTTTTACAGAAGATCTCGGATCTGTGCTGCAAATGCAGCCACCCTCTGACCAGGGACGCAAGTACCTATAGACCTCAAAAGACCGCCTATTCTTATAATAACTTATCCGCCAGCTCTCCTGAATGTGGGGCTTTATCCCTTTAAACGCGCTATTGGAAAAAAAAATTTTGCCAATCATATTTCTATCGCTATGCGCAATGACCACACCTGTAGTGTCTGTTACCGCAAGATACAGGATCCCCGGCTGCTGGGCAAATTCCTCTGCGAGACTTTGGACCTGACTCCTCCCCCACCCGGTGCATGCAATTCCGGTCCTGGCTCCTGCCTCAAAGGCCTTTATAAGCGAAGACCCTTTTTCCAGTAATATCTGGGTCATATAGCGCTCTTCTCTGTTGAAATTCCGGACAGCCAATACCACCACAATAACTAAAAGAATGGCAACCGCACCCATTATTACCCATGGCTGCGCAACATATATCCCTCTGCTCTTCTCCTTGGTGGACATTACCAGCATATCACTTCTTCAAATATAAAATATAAACAGTTCCTTTTAAGGTCCAGTGCCTTTTGTATATCAATTTTAACACTAACTGTATATTTTGTAAACAACCAGCAGATAATTAGGATACGCATGTATACAAAAAAACATCTCTGATATTTATATCATGAATCTTTATTTAAAGAACAAATACCATAAAATGGTAATTATATCAACATATTACGTCATGACATATATCCATGGCATGCTTGTTGCCCTATAAAGAATCAACATATTAACTTAACAACCTTACTGGTTGGAACAACTAACAAGAAGAGTAAGAAGGAGTCCAGAATGAAAAATTATCTAATTTTATTTATAGCGATATTTGGTGTGCCTGCTATGGGGATCTCAGGATGCGCATCGACAAGATTAGACCTGACTGAAAATGAAGCCATAAAGGTGGAACGAGTACCTGCTAAAGGCTACTATATCTCAAGGGCATTTGTATACAGGGACGGAGATGAAATAATAATAGGCGGTTGGATTAAGCGGCGTAACACCTCCAGTAGTAGCAAAGGACATGTAGACATGGCTATTTTTGGACCGGAAGGCGAGCTGATTCAACAGATCAGTACCAATTATATGCCACGCATAATTCCCAGGAAAGGGAGAAGGGCCTCCGTTTTTGAGGTACACCTGTCTGGCATTCCTGACCGAAGTACAGTCCGGATTGCTTATCATAGAAGTATGACCAGCAGAAGTCATAGCACATTTGATTGCGGAGCCAATAAGGCACGCATTTAATGATAAAAATGGGATTCTGTATAAAGTTAATGGGGCTATTCCTCCTGTGGTTAATTGTAGTTGTTTTTTCTACCGGTTGTAGCAGGCATATCATTAATGATGGTGTGGTTGAGCCACTATCTGGGAAGAACGATCTGTCCGCTTATTGGGCTACTGAAAAAACCGGATTGCAATCCGACTCCAGGATACAAATGCCCGAAGAACCTGAAGAAAGCCTCACCCTACGCCAGGCCCTTTCCCTGGTGCTAATGAAAAACCCGGAGCTCAAGTCATATTCTTGGGAAATCAGGGCCAAAGAAGCGAACCTGTTCCAGTCCAGGCTCTTTCCTAATCCAGAAATCGATATACAGGTGGAAAACGCCGCAGGCCAAGGAGATAACAGTGCTTTCGATGCCGCCGAAACCACTATAGAATTAAGCCAAATAATCTTGTTAGGAGGAAAACGCAAAAAACGGACCCGTCTGGCAACCCTTCAGCGCAGTCTGGCAGTCTGGGACTATGAAATAAAACGTCTGGACATTCTTACCTCTACAACTATTGACTTTGTAAACGTTATTGCCGCACAGGCCCAGTTAAGCCAAGCCAAAGAATTGCTGCGCACATCTGAGGAAGTTTACCTTACAGTGGCAGAGCGTATCAAGGCAGGCAAGGTATCGCCTGTAGAAAAAACCAAGGCTTCCGTTATCTTGGCTAACAGCCAGATCCAGTTGAATAAGGCAAAACTCAAACTGGATGCTTTGCGAAAGCAGCTCGCTTCCATGTGGGGAGCCAAATCGCCACGTTTTGAAAAGGCCGTGGGTAACCTTGATGACGTATCCCCCATTCCTTCATTTAAGTCCTTGGAGAATCTTATTGCACGTAATCCGGAAATAGCCCGCTGGACGGTTGAGATGGAAAAAAGCCGCGCAAGATTGGACCTTGAAAAGGCCCGCAGGATTAAAGACCTGAAATTAAGTGCCGGGGCCCGGCGTTTCGAAAACACCGATGACTATGCCTTTGTCTTTGGCTTTTCCATCCCACTGCCCCTTTTTGACCGCAACCAGGGAGGAATCCTTGAGGCCTATAGCAAACTTGCCAAGGCTGAAGAGGAACAAAAGGCTATGGAATTGTACATTCGCAGGGCATTAGCACAGGCCTATGAGGATCTCTCTTCTTCATATGCTGAAACAATGGCATTAAAGAAGCATATCCTGCCAGCGGCACAAAAAGTCTTCCATGCTGTCAGTGAGGGGTATCGGGTAGGTAAATTCAGATATTTGGATGTCCTGGATGCGCAAAGGACTTTGTTCGAGATAAAAACGCAGCACATTAAAAACTTGGCGACATACCATACAGCAAAGGCCAACCTGGAACGCTTACTCGGCCAAGACTTGGATGCGATTGAGTAAATTTCAGGTCAAAAACCCAAAGGAGCACTTGATGAGTCAAAAAAAATTTTTTTTGAGTTGCACCCTGACGGTCCTTGCCGGAATAGGATTGGCTTTTGGCCTTATTATTCCTCAAGGAATCGGTTGTGGAAAATCTACCATGACAAAGGATCAACACAATAATCATAATTATGATCATGTTGATATTAATGGTAATCACGATGAGCATCAAGAAAAACAATCGCTTCAATTCAGCAAAGCGGAATTAGACAGCCTTGGAATCCAGATAAAAACCGCCGGCCCAGGGAACCTACACCTTTTCGTCGAACTGCCGGGAGAGATTGTCCTGAATGCAGACCATGTTGCCCATGTAGTTCCGCGAGTCTCCGGTATTATACGTGAAGTTCGCAAAAAAGTGGGTGACCGGGTCAAAGCCGGCGAGGTAATGGCGGTTATGGATAGCCGTGAACTTGCCAATGCCAAGGCTGCATATCTGGCAGACAGGGAAAGACTCACACTTGCTCAGGCCAATCTTAAGAGAGAAAAGAGACTATGGAAAAAACAGATCACTTCTGAGCAGGAATATCTCAATGCCAGACAAGCAGAGGCAGAGGCACGTATCAAGTTTCGCCTGGCCGAGCAAAAACTCCACGCCTTCGGTTTTTCTGAACAGTTTTTGCAGGATCTGGCCAACCGGCCGGACACAAGCTTCACCCGCTACGAGATAAAGGCCCCTTTTGATGGCACTATAATTAAAAAGCATCTGAGTCTGGGTGAATCGGTTGAAAGGGATTCCAGGGTTTTTATGGTAGCAGACCTCAGCACGATCTGGTTGGATCTTACTGTATACCCAAAAGATCTTATACGGATACGGGAGGGGCAAAAGGTAATTGTAAAAATGGATCATGGTTTTAAGGATGTCACAGGTACCATCACATATGTATCACCGATCATGGATGAATCCACCCGTACAGCCATGGCCCGGGTTGTGCTTCCCAATCCAGAGGGCAAGTTACATCCGGGACTGTTTGTTACCACAAAGGTGGCCGTGGATACGATTAAGGCACCTGTAATCATTCCAAAAACAGCCTTGCAGACGATTGAAGACAGTCCCGTCGTTTTTGTACAAAAGTCAGATGGTTTTGAACCCCGCCGGGTAAAGTTAGGAAGGTCCGACGCAATATCAGTTGAAATCGTTTCCGGTGTTGCTGCCGGTGAAAAGTATGCTGCGACAGGATCTTTTACGCTGAAAGCCCAGTTCGAAAAGGACACCTTTGACAATGGTCATGATCATTAAGCGGAGAAGGCCAAAATATGGAAAATTTCTTTAGATTTGTTTTAAAAAACAGGATGCTGATGATTATACTGGCCGTGGTGTTAATGGTGGCTGGCGTTTATTCTTACGGTAAAATTCCTATTGATGCTTTTCCAGACGTTTCACCCAACCTGGTGCAGGTCTTTACGCAAACCGAAGGTCTTGCCCCCGAAGAAGTGGAAAAATATATCACCTATCCTATCGAAGCCGAGATGACGGGTCTGCCCGGTGTAGAAAAGATACGATCAGTATCCAACTTTGGCCTTTCAGTAGTCAATATATATTTTGAAGATAAAATGGATATCTACTTTTGCAGGCAGCTTGTCAACGAACGAATCCAGGAGGCCCGTGACAAAATCCCGGAAGGCTTTGGGGATCCACAAACGGGCCCTATCTCCACTGGCATGGGCCTGATCCTTTTCTATTATCTAAAAGATACCACTGGCCGTTATTCTCTGGAAGAGCTTCGTACCATCCAGGACTGGATTGTCAAGTTCCATCTTCAGACTGTCCCCGGAGTCACTGAGGTTCTCGGTATTGGGGGCTTTGAAAAACAGTACCATGTAGTGGTAGATCCAAGCGCATTACTGCGTTATGACGTGACTCTCAACGATGTAATTCATCAGATCAAGGCCAATAATCTGAATATAGGTGGCCAGTATATTGAAAAAAACGCAGAGCAATTCATTGTACGTTCTGTTGGACTGGTCCGTGGCATCCACGACATTGAAAACATTATTATTAAAGTTGATGATGGGAGGCCCGTCTATCTGCGTAATATTGCTGAAGTAAAAATCGGGGGGGGTATCCGTTATGGCCTGCAAACACTCAACGGAAAAGAAGAAGTGGTTGCAGGCATGGTCATCAAGCTTTACGGCACAAATTCCTCAACAGTTATCAGGCGAGTCGAGGAAAAAATTGCAGAGATCAACAAAATAATGCCCAAGGGAGTACACATCGTTCCATACTACCAGCAAAAGGATATCGTTGAAGCCTCAGTAGGGACGGTTACCAACGCCTTGACACAGGGGATCTTGTTGGTTGCCCTGGTACTCCTTACGTTCATGGGTGGTTTTATGCCCAGTATGATCGTGGCGGTCTCTATCCCGTTTGCGGTGCTGTTCACCTTCATTGCCATGAAATACTTCGGTATTTCTGCCAATCTGATGTCTTTTGGGGGGTTGGCCATTGCCATTGGCATGATGGTAGATGGGACTATAGTGATGGTGGAAAACGTGGATCGTTTGTTACGCCAGACAGAAAAAACTGTCCCCATAGGTCTTGTGGTAACCAGGGCCTGCGCTGAGGTGGGAAAACCTATCCTTTTCGCCATATCGATCATAATAATCGTCTTTCTGCCCCTTTTCACCCTACAAGGGGTGGAGGGAAAGACCTTTCGTCCCTTGGCCTACACAGTGGCATTAGCTATGTTAGGGTCCCTTATATTTGCTTTCACCCAAGCTCCGGTACTTACCAACACCTTTATGCGGAGAGCAAAAAAGCAGGACTCTAGTGGCAAATCACGGGAAAATTTTCTGATTCGCAATCTTCTTGAATTTTACCATCCACTAGTAAGCTTTTTTGTAAATACCCGCTGGGCCGCTATTGCCCTGGGAACAATATTGCTTGTGATCGGAGCGGTGATTTTTCCAAGGTTAGGTTCTGAATTCACTCCCAAGCTGAAGGAAGGGACTGTCATTGTGAGATTGACCATGGCACCCTCCATATCAATCACAGAAAGCAAGCGTAGCACAATGATGGTTGAACGCCGTCTGTTGAAAATTCCGGAAATTCGACAAGTGGTTACCAGGATCGGCCGTGGAGAGGTTGGCGCCCATGCCGACCCCACAAATTCAGCAGAAATTTATGTGCTGCTCAAGCCCAAATCTGAATGGAGGGAAACCGGTGACCAGACTTTTATAGAAAAAATCATAAGGGAAGAGCTTGGTGAAATACCGGGTGTACTGGTCAATCTGACCCAGCCTATCGAGATGACGGTAGATGAGCTGTTGGAAGGAGTGCGTGCCGAGCTGGCAATCAAGCTCTTTGGAGAAGACCTTGCCGTTTTAAAAGAAAAGGCCGATGAAATCGCAGAGGTTGTGAGGCAGGTCAACGGCGCCACAGACGTGCAGGTAGACCAGGTCAGCGGAACCCCCCAATTGCTCATCCGCCCCGACCGTGAGGCAATCGCCCGTTACGGTATTAATATCAGTGAGGTACAGGAAGTTATTCGTTCCGCCATAGGAGGTGTAGCTGCAGGGCAGGTTTTTAAGGGTATCCGCAGATTTGACATTTATGTTCGCTATAAACCCGAAGCCAGACAAACAACTGAGGCAATCAGCAATATCCTTATCCCGGCCTCGGATGGTAAAAATATTCCCTTGTCACAGCTCGCCTCTATCCAGGAAATCGTTGGTCCACGTCAGATCACCCGGGAAGACACCAAGCGTTTCATCACGGTCCAGTGTAATGTGGTGGGGCGGGACATCGTTTCTTTTGTGAAAGAAGCGGGAAGTCTTATGGAACGGGAAGTCTCTTTTCCTCCTGGGTATCTTGTTACATGGGGCGGTCAGTTTCGCCTCCAGCAGGAGGCAAACAAGCGTTTAAGGATTGTAGTGCCAATTACGTTGCTGATTATATGTGTACTTCTTTTCAGCTCCTTTGGTTCTCTCCGTAATGCACTCTTGATACTATTGAATATTCCGCTGGCACTGGTAGGGGGAGTAGTCAGCTTATGGATGACCGGCCAAAACCTTTCTGTACCTGCATCAATAGGGTTCATTGCCCTGTTTGGTATAGCCCTTGAGAACGGCATGGTTCTGGTAACTTACCTAAACAAACTTTTACAGGATGGGATCCCTGTAGACAAGGCATCGGTTAAGGGCGCTTGTCTACGTCTTAAGGCAGTATTGATGACTGCTATCACCACGGCCCTGGGCCTTATTCCCTTGCTGTTTTCAAGCGGAACAGGAAGTGAAGTACAGAGGCCTCTTGCCGCTGTTGTAATCGGAGGGCTGGCGACTTCCACTGTCTTGACCCTCCTGGTGATCCCCGCTCTTTACAAATGGTTCACAATATTGCCTGAGAGAGAAATGCCAACAAAGCAAAGTTAAGGGAGACAAACAAACATGAAAGAAATAAAAGCATATATAAAACCACACAAGGTTCATGCCGTTAATATGTCACTCCAAAAAATTAAGGAGCTTACAGGCCTGTCCATATCCAACGTTCGTGGCTTCGGTTATAGACCCCCCGGCAAAGTGGAACACGTTCAGGATTTCACTGAACATGTTAAGATAGAGATCATATGCCATGACGATCTTGCGGATCAAATTGTCGGGGTCATCCAGGAGGCAGCACACACAGGCCTTCAGGGTGACGGAAAGATATATATTGCTGAGATCATTGAGGCAATCAGAATCAGCACTGGTGAACAAGGAGAGGTTGCTACCTAAGCTGTAATAGCTTAATACTGCAAAAAAATTATGGATGTTATAAAGGCAAAAGAAGACCTTCTCGAAACCCGTGGATGGTGGACCCATCCACCCATGCGAAATGCCTTAACAGCAGGTGTTTTTACCGGTGCTGCCTTTTTATTGGCCCATCTTGGGATTGTCCCAAAACATGTGGAAAATTTCTCTTACATTATTGCCATACTCCTTGGGGGTTATTACTGGGCCAAAGAAGGAATTGAGAAATTATTTAAAAAAAAAGAGATCGGGATAGAAATACTCATGATAGGGGCTACCATAGGTTCGGTAATTCTGGGTATGTGGGATGAAGCAGCCTTCCTGGCATTTCTTTACGGAGCTGCCGAGGGGCTGGAAGATTATACTTATATAAAAACCAGACATTCCATCAGAAAGCTCCTTGAGCTGACACCTAAAGAAGCAAGAGTTATACGGAATGGAAATAAAATAACTATTCCGGCGAAAAAATTAAAGCCAGGGGATCTCTTTATTGTGAAACCTGGAGAATCTATTCCAACAGATGGAATCATCCTCAAAGGAAGATCCAGCATTAATGAAGCGCCTATTACTGGAGAATCCTTACCCGTGGAAAAGGGGGAGGGGATGAAAGTATATGCAGCTACTATAAACCAAGTGGGAATGCTTGAAATCGAAGCAACTGTACCATTTGAAGATAACACTCTCTCAAAGATGATACACTTGGTTGAGAAGGCCCAGGAACAAAAGGGTAAGTCCCAGCTCTTTATCGAAAGATTTGGCAGAATTTACAGCCCGATAGTCCTTATTAGCGCTTTTTTCCTGATTTTTATACCACCCCTTTTCGGGGCATCCATTTCTTATTGGGCCACGAGGGCCGTTGTACTTTTGGTAGCAGCCGCGCCGTGCGCCCTTATAATGTCAATACCCATTGCTATAGCATCTGGTATAGGAAGGGCAGGTCTCACCGGTGTGCTTATTAAAGGAGGAATCCACTTAGAAAATCTTGGGACCGTTAAAATAGTAGCCTTTGATAAAACAGGGACTCTCACTACAGGCAAACCAATGGTAACCGATGTAATAGCATTGGCTGGTGACCAATCGGATATACTTACATGGGCATATAGCCTGGAACAATCTTCTGAACATCCATTGGCCCAAGCGATTGTCCGAAAGGCCGAAAAAAATGGTTTAACCCCTTTGGATGCGACTGACTTCAGTTCCCTTGTGGGCGCTGGTGTAATGGCAAATATTGAAGGCAGGACAGTTTATGTGGGTAACCCAGAATTATTTGATGAACTTGGCATTATTAATGAAAACACTCATCTTATCCATCGACTGAGAGATGATGGAAAAACAGTTGTCCTGGTGGGGACTGAAAAAGAAATTTATGGAATAATCGCCATAAGAGATGAGCCGAGACATGATGCCAAGGAAGTTATTACCCAACTTCACAGGATGGGAATCAAGTGCATTATGCTTTCGGGTGATGATATTATTACTGCAAAAGCAATTGCACAAAAGCTGGACATGGATGAGGTCAAAGCGGAGCTTAAGCCGGAAGATAAAATCAGGGCAATAGAGATGTTTGAAAAAAAATATGGAGCCATTGCCATGGTCGGAGACGGAATAAATGATGCCCCCGCCCTTACCAGGGCCACCGTGGGCCTGGCCATGGGAACCGCAGGAACTGATGCAGCCATATATGCAGCCGATGTCGCACTCATGGCAGACGATTTGACAAAAATTCCCTATGCAATAAATATTGGGAAAAGGGCAAAACGCATCAGCAGACAGAACATTGTTTTTTCATTCCTTGTGCTTGCCACTTTAATCCCTGCTGCCATGACAGGTATTATGACTGTTGCGCTTGCCGTCTTTCTTCATGAGGTTTCGGAGCTTATGGCCGTCGCCAATGGGCTGCGTATGACCCAGGAGTTACCTTCGTAATCAATCTGCAACTTAAGATTACGGCAGGAAAGGAAAGGGGACATGACAATGAAACGGCACGAGTTATTTCACCACGGGCATTCAAGCAAAGACATTATAGATGAGTTTGTTGATCCTGTATGTGGTATGAAGACAACGGACGAGACTAAATTTATTAGGTAATTACTCAAGTTTTGGCACTAAATCACAGAGGTAATCTGCTACTTTTTCAAACATGTCAGTATGACGGTGATTGTAGCGAAACTCTAGCTCTTTTAGATACAGAGGGAAGTTGGCCTTGGAAACCCCATGGTATTTAATAAGCCTTTCCTTGGCCCAACTCCAAAAGCCCTCAAGACCATTAATATAGACTTTGCCAGAGGCACCGCGACCTCGGTTGCCTTTGCGCCGGCCACCAAAACAGGCTTCATCCAGTTCGATTTCACCACTTAAAAGATCTACTCCATCGTGTCCATGGGCTAGAATTGCATAACGGATCGTCTGGACAGCCCTATAGGCGGTGTTATAAACCAAGTTCAGTTGGCTAGCAATTTTCCGAACTGAAACCTCTAACTCAAAGAGCTTGATGATAGAGAGCCATTGCATACAAGAAAGCCTTCCATGGTTGATCCATCTGCCAGAGAAATCGTGGAAGGTATATTTGCACCGTTTGCAGCGCCGTCGATTATCTTTTAATTTATACAGTTTTCGATGATTACACCGGGGACAAAATCTGTGTCCATTTTTAAGGCATTTTTTCGACAGATAATTCCTAGCTCTATTTTCGCTGGAAACCAGCTTATGATAACTCTCTAACTCCATGTGGCACCTTTAACATAGGTGCCAAAACTTAATCAATCACCAATTATTAATAACTGTAACGAATAGCACCATATACATTACTATTTTTTTCAAATTGGCCAAAAAAAGTATATTTGTTTTTTCCTGCAAATATGTTAGCCCCTGCCATTACACCCAACG
>CAZQAA010000185.1:0-8603 GCA_964591255.1 uncultured Desulfobacterales bacterium
TATATGGTGCACATAATAGTGGATACTACGTCTGATTCTATTGATGAGTGGTTTATAATAAATGTTGAACGTTACTGATTCCATGAAAAACAAAATACTTGCGGCAAGAAAGGAGATTCCGGCCGATCTTGTTTTAAGGGGAGGCATGGTAGTAAATCTCTTCATTGATGAGATCCAGAAAAAAGATGTGGCAATATTTGATGGCACTATTGTAGGGATTGGTTCAGGCTATTTCGGGAAAGATGAAATAGATCTGGATGGAATGTACGTGATCCCCGGCCTTATAGATGGGCATTTTCATATTGAAAGCACCATGCTCATTCCACACCACCTGGCACCGGCGCTCCTGGTTCACGGGACCACGACCATCGTTGCAGACCCACATGAAATTGCTAACGTAATGGGTATATACGGGATACAATTCATGTTGAAGGATAGCCGATCTTTACCCTTTGATATCTTCTTTATGGCCCCATCATGTGTCCCCGCTACTACCCTGGAGACATCGGGGGCAACATTGAATTCTGAAGACCTCATGGTCCTTAAAGATGAACCCAGAATATTGGGACTTGCAGAGATGATGAATTACCCCGGTGTTCTTGCAGCAGACACGCATGTACTTGAAAAAATATCTCTTTTCGAGAAAAAAATCGTTGACGGACACTGTCCTGGGTTGACCGGTCCCGAGCTTCAGGCATACATTACGGCAGGTATCCGTTCAGATCACGAGACGGTTGAGCAAGAGGAGGGACTGGAGAAGATAGAAAAGGGTATGATGCTTATGATACGGGAGGGCACCTCGGCCAAAAATCTGGAAAAACTCCTCCCCCTTGTCAACTATAAAACTGCTGGACGCGTCTGCATTGTATCGGACGATCTGCATCCTGAAGATATTGCAGAGAGAGGTCATCTCGATTTCATCTTAAAAAAGGTGGTAGGGATGGGAGTTGATCCCATAACAGCGGTCAGGATGGTTACTCTGAATACGGCCACGTACTTCGGTTTAAAAGACAGGGGGGCCATAGCTCCCGGATACCGGGCCGATTTGGTAGTCATGGATAATCTTGAAAATTTCAAAGTAGGTCCTGTCTTTAAAAATGGTAAAATGGTAGTCAGGCCGGGAGACAGCACTGCAGATATTCCCAAAACAGATATGGAGCTTAATTGTATAGGAGGAGGCCAGCCCTTGAATATCGCGCCCATGGACCTGGATAGCTTTAGAATAAAACATCCAGGGGGCAAGGCAAGGGTGATTGAGCTCGTGCCCGGACAGATCACCACAACCTTGGGTTACAGGGAGATAAAAGCGGTTGACGGTTACGTGAGATCAGATATTGAGTCAGACATATTGAAGCTTTGTGTAGTAGAGAGGCACAATGGCAGCGGCCGAATCGGGCTTGGTCTTGTCCGGGGCTTTGGGCTGAACCAGGGCGCCATAGCATCCTCCGTGGCCCATGATTCCCATAATGTTATTGTAGTGGGGGTAAGTGACGAAGACATCTTCATGGCCGTGGATGCAGTCAGGGCAATGGGCGGGGGATTAGCCGCTGTTTGTAATGGAATTACTTTGGAAAAGGTCCCTTTGGAAATAGCGGGGCTTATGTCCTCCAAGCCATTAGAATCCCTTGTGGATGAGTTAGGGTCACTGAAGAGAGCAGTTATCTCCCTTGGATCCCATTTACCTGAACCCTTTATGACCCTCTCTTTTTTGGCCCTCCCGGTTATTGGTGAAGCAAGGCTCACTGATATGGGCCTGGTGGATGTAAACCAGTTTGAGATCGTTCCCCTCTTTATTGAAAGTTGAGCGTATGAAATCGGTAGGAGTTATTTACAAACATAGAGACGAAAGGGCCAAAGCAGAGGCGATCAGACTCGGGGACTGGTTTAAGCATAAAGATATTGATGTCTTCCTTCAAGAGATGGATGCCGAAGAATCAATATACCAGTATCAACAAGGCTACTCCGCCATACCAAAAAATGTTAACTGGCTTGTGGTATTAGGGGGTGATGGCACCCTGCTGGGGGCAGCACGGAGGATCGGAAGACACGGCATCCCTATCCTGGGAGTGAATCTGGGAGGACTGGGTTTTCTTACCGGCATACCGTTGAGTCGCCTTTATCCTGTAGTTGAATTGATGATTGAGGATCGCCTGGAAGTTGAATCCAGGGTAATGTTAGAGACACGGGTTCTTCGGAACAATAAAGAGGTGGTTCGTTTTTCGGTATTGAATGATGTGGTTGTCAACAAGCGGACTCTGGCAAGGGTTATAGATCTGGACGTATCTATCAATGAAGAATTCCTGACGACCTTCAGGGCAGACGGCCTGATTATATCCACTCCTACTGGCTCCACTGCCTATAATTTATCCGCCGGTGGACCGATCCTTTACCCTACTCTGGGTGCCTTTATTCTGACCCCGATTTGTCCATTTACCCTCTCCAATCGTCCTCTCATCATTCCTGACACATCCATTATTCAAATCTCATTGGGGAAAGTAAGCGAGGAGAGCGTTATCTTGACATTCGACGGACAGGTGGGATTTAACCTCCGTTATGAAGACGAGGTAATTATATATAAGTCGCAAGAAAAAATATTGCTCATCAGGCCTCCTGACCAAAAACATTTTAATGTTCTCAGGACAAAACTCATGTGGGGAGGGGCGACCTATAATAAAGATGCAGACTGATAGATATATCTTCCGTGTTAGACGTCAAGATATCGACTATATCAGGACAACCGTAGAGTCATATGACGGTGCGGCGGTAGTTAGCACAATCAATCCTCATGAGGCATGTATTGAGGTCCAAATTGCCCCAGAGTGTAATGACCTGATTTTTGGATTGTTGGAGCATCTTGCAGCCCATGAGAAGATAAGACTGAATCTGAAAAAATGCTAAGTGGATCATATCACACCTTTTTTATAACAACTATGGGCTGCCAAATGAACGAATATGATTCTGATGTGGTGGCCCAGATGCTGACAGGGGCAGGGCTTGTCAGAGTTTATGACCCGAAAACGGCCGATATCATCCTTGTAAACACGTGCGTTGTCAGGGCAAAACCGGAGCACAAGGCATACAGCAGCCTGGGGCGAATGTCTGTCATCAAGAGAAAACGGCCTGATGTAATTATGGGTGTCTTGGGATGTATGGCACAAAAATCGGGAGGGGACCTGATAAAAAAATTTCCTCTCCTTGACCTCGTTATAGGACCCAAAGAAATAGGCAGTATAATGGATTTTATAGAAGGGGTACTGATCAATCGCAAAAAGATTGTGGCCATATCCCTTGAGCCGATGCCATCATCGTATAACAAATGTTCAGGATATTTTAACGGCCGGGTGACGGGTTATATATCTATCATGCAAGGCTGCAACAATTTCTGTAGTTACTGCATAGTACCTTTTGTACGTGGCCGTGAGGTCTGCCGATCCCCTAATGATATTCTGAGTGAGACGAAACAGCTGGTCTCGGAAGGAATAAAAGAGATAACCCTCCTTGGCCAAAATGTGAATTCTTATTGCTGGAAAGATAACAAAAAGGAAGGGTTTCCATCTCTTCTCAGGAAACTGGCTGAAATAAAAGGGCTTTTGAGATTGCGATTCACTACTTCTCATCCAAAGGACCTTTCCAACGAATTAATCCGATGTTTTGCAGAAATTGACAATCTTTGTTCTCATCTGCACCTGCCATTCCAGGCAGGCTCCAATTCTGTACTTGAGAACATGAGAAGGGGTTATACAAGGGAATGGTATCTTGATCTTATCTTTAAGTTGCGGGAAACCTGTCCCGATATTACAATTACGAGTGACGTAATGGTAGGTTTCCCTGGAGAATCTGCCAAAGATTTTGATATGACACTTGACCTTGTTGAAAAAGCCCAGTTTGATTCATTGTTTTCTTTCAAATATTCCGACAGAGATGGCACTTTGGCCAAACAGATGGGGAATAAGATCGACGAGGGAGAAAAGGCAAGGAGACTGCGAATTCTCCAGGACCTTCAGAGAAATATCACGATAAGGAAAAACAGGGCACTTGAGGGGAAATGCCTTGAGGTCTTGGTCGAAGGAAGCAGCAAAAAAGGGAAGTTGTCTACCGGCAGAACAAAAGGGAATAAAATAGTAAATTTTACTGTTAATAACAATGTGGTTGGAGAATTAATTAACGTTTTAATCAAAAACAGCTCCGCTAACTCATTATCAGGAGAGGCAGTGGATTGCTAAGGTTTGGATACTATGGAAGAAGAGATTGCCTATAAAAATGAATCTGTCCTTGTGGTTGATGACGAAAAAGACGTCAGGAAAACGGTTGTGGAAATGCTTGCCAACCTTGGTTTCCAGGTCCGGTCAGCAGGCAATGCCCAGGAAGCCCTGCAGGAGCTGGATAAAGGAGAATATGGTCTTGTATTAACGGATATCAAGATGCCTGGAATGGACGGGCTGGAGCTAATAAAGCAAATAAAAATTTCCTATCCAGATGTCTGCAGTATTGCCATGACCGGCTACTCCCAGGAATACGGATATGTGGATGTAATAGATGCTGGAGCCGCAGATTTTCTTGACAAGCCGTTTGGAATAGGAGAACTCGAGGCAAAAGTCAAGCGCGTCATGATAGAACGAAATATAAAACGTGAACTTGGCAAATTGTCTATCACCGATTCTCTCACCGGTCTTTTTAACAGGAGACATTTTTTTACCCGGCTTAATGAGGAACTTATGAGGGCCGAAAGGCAGCAACAGGAACTTGCCCTGATATTTTTGGACCTGGACGATTTTAAGCGTTACAATGATACTTACGGACACCTGTCAGGAGACAGCCTCCTGCAAAAGGTTGGGAAAATTATCAATGCCAATATACGACAAGGAGTGGATTCGGGCTACAGATACGGAGGGGACGAGTTTGCAATTATCCTTGTGGAGGCTGACGAAGCCCTTGCCCGCAACATAGGGAGGCGGATACAGAAGGCCATTGAGGAACAATGCAAACTGGGTGCAAGTATTGGGTATGCATCATTAGGCGGCCTATCTGCAAATGAAATTCTTGCACGGGCGGACGAAAGTCTGTATGAAGCCAAGAGACACAAAAAAACAATAAAATAAAAAAAGGCATCCATAATCAGGATACAGAAAGAAAGGGATAATCATTATGTCTGATAATATATATTATGTAAACTTATAAATATATAAAATTATGTGTTGACACCAGCATGCCTTCCGATATAAAAGAAGTTCATATAATTATGGAGGTTATCTTGAATGAGTAGTGTTGTCAAAAAACGGCGGAAGAAGATCAGAAAACACAAATACAGAAAACAGAAGAAAAAGATGCGGCATAAAAACAAGTAAGTTTTTCAATAAAAAAAGAAGGCGATTGTCATACGTTCCATCGCCTTCTTTTTTTTATTTGTTTATGTTATTAATCAGACAGCCTCTACAGATTTCACCTCGGGAATATTTTGTTTCAATATTCTTTCAATTCCCATTTTCAGGGTCATCTGGGACATGGCACAACCCTGGCATGCCCCGACAAGCCTTACCTTTATCACTCCATCATCACCAACATCCACAATCTCCACGTCTCCCCCATCTGCCTGGAGAGAGGGTTTGATTTTCTGAAGAGCCTCCTCAACCTTATCTTTTAGTGTCATATTTACCTCCAATCTGCCTCCAATATTTTTTTTGTTGCCTCTTTTATAATTCAATTATCCCATACGCTATCAATAAATACCACCGAAAAATTGAATAACCCTATTGTCCAGATAGGAAACAAGCCCCTCTGATTTTCCAGGAGACCATCCCAGGGACTTCTCCCATACATCATCTGCCTCCATGCACAAATAAAGACCTAAATCATTATACCATTTCTCCAGGTTTTCCTTCATGAATGAATACAGCTCTATGCGTATTGGTTTGAAATAACGCATTTTTCCGTCCAGTCCCCTTATAAATTCGCCATCAAGAACCGAGGTGTGTGGATGACGCTTTCTTATGATACCCTTGAGTTGTGGCATGAACCTGAACGACCCCAGGCTGATCCATATTATTCCGGTTGGATCTATCATTTTGTCCATCAACTCGATTGTCTTGAGGTATTCATCTTTCCAGCCAGGGTGCGTAATGAGCGGATCAAAATGGAAGGCAATCACAAACCCTTCAGACTGAGATCGACTTGCCGCTTCCAATCGTTTTTTTATGCTTGCTGCCCTGTGTTCCTCGTGGAGTGCCATCAATGCGCTGTTTAAAGACCAGGAGAGGATAATGCGCTCTCTGTATTTGGAGGCAAGAACCCTTTCTATATGTGTTGTCTTGGTTTTCAGTTCTAACACCACGTTTTTTCTCTTGGAAAATGGTGGCAACAGAATATCGCTCCAGCAGGTTATGGGGTCAAGCGCCAGACTGTCTGTAAACTCTCCGGTACCTATCCGGAAAATCCTGTCAGGATTACTGTCAAGCACATCCAATGCCTTTTGCAATCCCTCTTCCAGATTGGCAAAAACCCGTAAGTAAGGCTGGTTGAAATAGCCCTGCAGGATACAGTAACTGCAGTCAAGCGGGCAATTGGTGGCCACATTTAAGATCTGATACCCACAACAAATATATTCCCTTGTACCGGGACACGGCTTCAGGAACTCCCCTTTGTAATCCAAAAGATGCAGGACATCTTTTCCCATGCCCTCTCTTCTGTCCTGTTCAATTGCCGGCTCTGTGCCGTCCAATATTTTTATGGAGACCCCACCAGGTAATCTGTCCAAAACATCACGGCTGAAACCATACTTTCCAGCACCATTTTCCAATAATACCTCTTTTAGTTTTGGTCTGGACAAGAGGCACCCTCTTCCCATGGATAGGACAGGTCCATGAGTTCTTTTTTGCCAGACAAGATTTCTATTTTTTTCTTCAAATCCCTTCCATTTCTGAATATCACATGGAGACTATAATCAGGGGCCTCAAAATATTGAGGGGCAAAAATTTTCATGCCCTTGGGGAGAGCAAGCCGGGAAACCATATCCTTGAATGCCCTTTCGGCTTGTATTAATGTAGGAAACCTCTCTTTCCGCAAAATATCAAATAAGGCCTTTACCTTTTGTGACCTGTTGAGCCTTGCATCAGATACAACCTCAAGGACTTCCTTTTTTCTTAGGACCATATATGGAGATATCCCCTTTTTTAATGATATATCATCAATTAACTCAATAAGTTGTCTTTGATAATTGATGCTTAACTTTAGATTCGTAATAATATCTGTAACCATGGATCGTGTGCCTGAGTCCATGTCAATCAGACTTTTTGCCGTATCAAGGGATATCAGGCCCTTGACCAGATATTCTTTACTCTCTGTATCCAGACACTTTTCCAGTCGTATAAAAAAATCCAGGACAGATCTGCTACGAGAAAGGCCTAACAAAGGCAAATAACGGGAGACCATCTCCTCAGTAGAAAGGTATGAAGACAATCGAGAAAGGACCATGCCCTTTTCAACATTATTTATCTCTCTCGTAGCAAGATTATCATGTAAATTCATAATAAGACATTGAAGAGGAGAAACCCTGGATTCCGACAAGGCCCGACATGCTATTTGCTTCCAGCCTAATGATCTTGCAGCCAGGATCCTCCTGAATCCTGTCACAATTATAAATTTACTATTCTCGCGTTCCAATAAAACCGGCGGATTGATAAGGCCTGTGGCCTCAATTGACCGGATAAGTGCTCCGGATTCATATCCGAAACTCATACAAAATGGGCCTTCCGGCCGGATATCGATATCTTTTATGTCAGCATAAAAAACAGGTGTCTCATCGAAATCATAAACGGCCATAAAGCGCCCCCTCCCCTATTTTATACGACTTTTAATTCCAATATTTTCCTTGATTGGGGAGATAATGTCCAATAAAAACAGAGGGGAGGCTTCCCGGGCACTGCGTAATGTCTGGCACTGGCCGGGAAGCAAGTTATACGAGAAAATGATATGATGAAAGAGGTTTCTTAAAAGAAGATAATTGGCAAATTAACTAGCTGCTCCAAGTTCGATGGTCAGCCCTTCATAGGCTAGGGTAAAATCCTGCACCAAATCTTCCAGTCCATCAAGAGAACCCTCCCTTGCACGATCGTCAATCGCCTTGGCTATATCATATAAATCCACAAGGCCCAGATTTCCTGAAGATCCTTTGATAGAATGGGCCTTTTTATGTATTCCTTCTGTGTCCTTTGCCTCAAGTGCTGTCCTCAATTCCTGAAGGTCAGCGGATGTAGTCTCCACATAGAGTTCGAGCAGTTCCTTAAAATCTTCCTCATCCAATCCCAAATTATCTGCCAACTCTTTCAGCTGCATCACTCTCCTCCTTGTATTATATTTTCTATACTAAAAAATCGGCCCTTTTTTGAAAAAACTTTAGATGAGTTTCCAGAGGGATCTGGTATGACAGGGAAAACAAAGGCAGAAGAAACAGATATGCAAAAAAGCAACAGATTATGATTCTAAAAAAGATTTTTTTCCTCCAAGCAGGTCGCCATATCTCCTCATATTCTGATATATCATGATGCTGTGGATTCAGCTTCCTGAATAATTTTGTCAGCATATTTTTCAAGAAAGGTCTTTATGTCTTC
>CAZQAA010000186.1:0-5043 GCA_964591255.1 uncultured Desulfobacterales bacterium
AGACTGAAATAATGTGGGGCAGTCTCGGCCGTAACGGGAAGGCCATCTTCTTTTGCCCTCCTGACAAGCTCAACCGAACCTGCTGTACTAACATGAGCTATATGCACAGGACAACCATTCAACCTGGCAAGCGAAATCTCCCTGAAAACCATAATATCTTCAGCGACAGAAGGAATACCCTGCAAACCCATCTGGGTCGCGACAAGCCCTTCATGCATCACACCTCCTGCTGAAAGACTGACATCTTCAGGGTGTGAAATCACCAGTAAGCCATGATATCGCGCATATTCCATGGCCCTTCTCATCACTTCACTTTTCGTCACCGGCAACCCGTCATCTGAAACAGCTACTGCTCCTGCATCTTTCAGATCACCAAATTCGGTAAGGCACTCTCCCTTTTGTCCTACTGTAATAGCGGCTACAGGATATATTCTGGCCAGTCCTGCACGTCTGGCCTGCTTTATTATAAACTCAGTGACGGAACGGCTATCGTTCGGTGGTACCGTATTAGGCATACATGCCAAGGCCGTAAACCCCCCTGCCACAGCAGCCATGGACCCGGTTTTGATCGTCTCCTTATATTCATGACCAGGTTCTCTCAGATGGACATGCATATCGATAAAACCGGGGAGCACCAATTTTCCCGTTGCATCTATTATCCTGACTTCACCGCCGGCCCCTTCAAACGTATCGGGAGGCAAAATTTCTACAATCCTGTCCCCTTCTATAACCAGATCAGCTTTTTCTACTACACATCTCACCGGATCAACCAATGAACCGGATCTAATCCAAAAAATCACTCCTTAGATCCTCCAATCAGCAGATAAAGTATAGCCATACGAACAGCCAGACCGTTCGTAACCTGGTCCAATATAACTGAAAAAGGCCCGTCTGCCACTTCGTTGACAATCTCCACACCTCGATTTACAGGCCCCGGATGCATCACAATCACGTCAGGTTTTGCCCTCTTGAGGATCTTCTCGGTCAGGCCAAAAAAAGAGGCATATTCTCTAAGGCTGGGAAAAAGGATAGTACTCTGTCTTTCCAACTGGATACGAAGCAACATGATAACATCCTTCCCCTCTACAGCTTCATTTGGATCAAAAACAATATTCGCTCCCAGGTCTTCCACACCTACAGGCATCATAGTGGGGGGTCCAGAAACCGTCACTTCAGCCCCCATCTTGGTCAGTCCCAGGATATTGGAACGGGCCACACGACTATGGGCAATATCTCCGATAATAGCTATCTTCAAGCCATTAATCCTTCCTTTTTTCTCCATAATTGTAAACATGTCCAACAACGCCTGGGTTGGATGCTCGTTTGTCCCATCACCTGCATTGATAATGCCTGCCTCCACATTTCTGGCCAAAAGATGCGGGGCACCGCTTGAAGAATGTCGCAATACAATGATATCAGGATTCATGGCCTGAAGGTTTCGTGCAGTATCAATCAAGGTCTCTCCCTTTATCATGCTACTCCCGGAGGCAGACAAGTTTAATGTGTCTGCACTAAGCCTTTTGGCAGCCATCTCAAAGGATATTCGGGTCCTGGTACTCGGTTCATAAAAAAAACTCACAATACTTTTCCCCCTCAGAGTTGGCACCTTTTTTATATCCCTCTGAGAAATCTCTTTCAGCGACTCTGCAGTATCCAGGATAAGCCGGATATCTGAAACAGATAATTGCCTTATACTTAGCAGGTCTTTATGTTCAAAGTCCCCCACACAAAACTCCTTATCAAAAAAAACCTCCTTGCCGCTTCATCAGCAAGGAGGTTTTGAATTGCGGAAAACTATACACAATCATTTACCGTCAATATCCTTTTCAATATCGGATTCGTCCGCTTTTTTCTTGGTACCGCTATTGTCCGGAACGGAATCATCTGTTCCCTTCTCGCTCACATTATCTTCCTGATTTAACTCCACATCAATCTTAGGTTGAACAACTTCTCCTTTTTGTGCTCTCTTTTTCTTGTCAGATTTATTTTTACCTGATTCCTTAATCTCATCAGGAGGCAATAACTGAACAATAGAAACAGGAGCCCCATCACCCTTTCTGTTTCCTTTTTTGATAATCCTGAGATACCCTCCCTGTCTGTCCAGATATCTATCCTTCAACTCCTCAAAAAGCCTATGTGTAACAGTCTTATCTGTGATATAAGCAAGGGCCTGACGTCTTGCATGCAAATCACCACGCTTTGCCAAAGAAATCATCTTCTCAGCCACCGGTCTTAGCACCTTGGCCTTTGCATCTGTTGTTTCTATCTGCTCATATTTAAACAGAGATGTCACCATATTCCTAAGCAACGCCCTACGATGACTCGAATTCCGACCTAATTTTTTACCTGCCTTTCTATGCCTCATATCTTAACCTATTTATCTTTCCCTTCTTCCTCTTCTTCAATATCTACATTATCAATCACATCAGCTGCCGGGAAATTATGTAATTCCATCCCCAGCGAAAGCCCCATCTCTGCAAGAATAGATTTGATTTCATTTAGGGACTTCCTGCCAAAATTTTGTGTCTTCAACATTTCTGCTTCTGTTTTTTGAACAAGCTCTCCTATCAGCTTGATATTTGCATTTTTCAGACAATTGGCCGAACGAACCGAGAGCTCAAGCTCAGACACAGGCCTGAAAAGATTCTCATTCAACTGCTCTTCCTCTTCTTCTTCCTCTTCTTCTTCTGGCTCCGGTTCCTCTTCAAAATTAATAAATGGATTCATTTGCTCCTTCAAAATTTTGGCTGCATAAGCCACTGCATCCTCAGGTAAAACACTTCCGTCGGTCCACACCTCCAATGTCAGTTTATCATAATCAGTAATCTGTCCAACCCTGGCATTCGTCACCACGTAATTAACCTTTAAAATTGGAGAAAAAATAGCATCTATAGCAATTTCTCCTATCTCCTGATCTCTTGATTTGTTCCTTTCAGCAGGGACATATCCTTTCCCCAACCTCACAAGCATCTCCATGTTGAGCTTGCCTTCCTTGGATAATGTGGCAATATGCTGATCAGGATTAAGGACCTCCACTAGACCATGGGTATCAATTTCTCTTGCTTTTACCTCCCCCTCGCCGTCCCTGATCAGGTGTATTTTAGCCTCCTCGGCATCAATAATTTTCAACCTGATCTCCTTCAGATTAAGTATTATATCCGTCACATCCTCAAGTATACCGGGAATTGCACTAAACTCATGGGATACCCCATCAAACTTAACGGAAACAATCGCAGCACCCTGGAGAGAAGAAAGCAAGATCCTTCTCAACGAATTGCCGATTGTTATACCAAATCCCCTTTCCAGCGGCTCACAAGTAAATTTCGCATAAGTATTCGAATAATCATTCTCATCAATTTCAATCCGCTTGGGTTTTATTAATTCACGCCAATTTTTGCTTTTTAGATCTGCCAACAATGCCTCCCATATGCCCTATTTAACGGTTTATGGACCGCTGGCCTTAGTCATCAATGATCAAGGTAAGTAAGGCCCTTCCATCCTCTATTTTGAGTAAAACTCAACAATAAGCTGTTCCTGAATGGGCATTGTAAGTCCTTCCCTGCTTGGTTGTGTCTGTAATGTTCCCCTGAAATTCTCTTTTTGGACTTCGACCCATTCAGGTATACCTCTCCTCACAACTGTTTCCATGGCCTCAAGGATCTGAGAGTTTTTACGACTACTTTCCTTTACCTCAATTACGTCTCCGACCTTCACCTGGTATGATGGTATATTCACCTTTCTACCGTTAACCAAAAAATGATTGTGCCTTACCAGTTGCCTTGCCTGGTTTCTGGAACAGGCAAACCCCATTCTATAGACCATATTATCCAACCGACATTCAAGCAAGATCAAAAGATTTACTCCGGCAACGCCTTTCTTTCTCTCGGCCCGAAAATAGTAATTTCGAAACTGCTTCTCCAGAACGCCGTAAATCCTTCTGACCTTTTGTTTTTCCCTCAGCTGTACTCTGTAATCAGAATACTTTTCCCTGCGGTGACCTTGTCCATGCTGTCCGGGTGGATAAGGTCTCCTTTCATAAGAACACTTATCACTGTAACAGCGATCTCCCTTCAAAAACAATTTCAAGTTTTCACGCCTGCACAGCTTACATGATAAACCGATATATCTGGCCAATACTGACCCTCCTTCTCCCTTGTCTCTTTGTACGGGCTTAGAAAAGTCTAAGCGTCCATTATTTATTATACCCTTCGTCTTTTAGGAGGCTTGCATCCATTATGTGGAATTGGAGTCACATCTCTGATAACTGTAACGGTAAATCCCTCCACTTGAAGTGCCCTAATTGCAGCTTCACGGCCGACACCCGGCCCCTTCACATGCACCTCTGCTACTCTCATGCCCTGGTCCATAGCTTGGCGAACTGCATCCTGACCAGCAAGTTGAGCAGCAAAAGGAGTGCTTTTCCTAGACCCCTTAAAGCCTACCCTGCCGGCACTTGATTGAGCAATTACATTTCCTTCCGGGTCAGTTACAGTTACAATAGTATTATTAAAAGTGGATTGCACATGAACAATTCCTGTAGGGATGTTCTTCTTTTCCTTTTTTGACCTGACCCTCTTTTTTACTTTTTTTGCCATAATATTATACTGTTATAACCCCCTATTTTTTCCTTTTTCCCACAATAGACCTGCGAGGGCCTTTTCTCGTTCTTGCATTGGTGCTGGTCCTTTGCCCCCTAACAGGCAAACCTCTTCTATGCCGCAGGCCACGATATGTTCCCAAATCCATCAATCTTTTTATATTCATTGAGACCTCACGTCTCAAATCTCCCTCTACTTTGTACTTCTCGTCGATTATTTTTCGTATAGAGCTTACCTGTTCACCAGAAAGATCATCTGATTTTACATTCCAGTCTATACCAGCCTCGGTAAGAATTTTTTGAGAAGACGTCCTGCCAATACCATATATATATGTCAAGGCTATCTCTATTCTCTTACCTCTGGGCAGATCGACACCTGCGATTCTGGTCAATGTCCAAACTCCTTTCTACCTAAATCTTACACCATGGACTAAAAAACATGGAAC
>CAZQAA010000187.1:0-3560 GCA_964591255.1 uncultured Desulfobacterales bacterium
ATCTCGGTGGTCTGTTGGGTGGTTTTGGTGGCAGCGGCGGTCTGGTAGGAGGCCTTTCAGGGTGGAAGAATACCCCTACTGAAAAGGCCCTCAGGATATGCATTAAAAAGGCAGTGGAGTTTATAGTCTCTAAGACTCCCAATACCTACTATCATTATAAGTAGAGTATTCAAGACAGGCTTGGATCGCCTGAGGGGCCACATCTGCTCTATTGGGGGTCATTCGCACGAGCTTACCACAGTTTAGCTTGCATACCTTGCGGATGGAATAATGAGGGCGGTAAGAAATAGGAGTTAAGTGAATACTTGTGTCACGGTTCCTTAAAGTCTGAAGCCTGAAGATTATATTTTTTCAGCAAGTTGTAAAAATCAGAACGATACTTGCCCGCAAATTTGGCCGCATTGGTCACATTCCCTTTTGTAATAGAAAGGAGAGAAGAGATATAGTCTTTTTCAAAGGCCTCCCGGGCTTCCTTTAGGGTTTTTAGCCCCCCTTGATCTGTCATATTGGTATTTTTGGTTTGCAGGATCAGGTCCTCATTGATCAGGTCCTCTGTTGTCATGGCCATGGCGTACTCAATAATATTTTCCAACTCTCTTACATTTCCGGGCCAGGAATAGGAAATAAGTTTTTGAAGGGCAAGAGTGGAGATACCTTTTACCTCTTTTTTCATTTTCTTTGCACATTTTTTAATAAAATGATCGACTAACAGGGGAATATCTTCTTTTCTCTTTCTTAGAGGAGGGATATGGATGGGGATGACATGGATACGGTAAAAAAGATCCTCTCTAAAAGTACCTTTTCTAACTTCTGCGTTCAAGTCTTTGTTCGTGGCGGTTATTATTCGAACATCCACGTTTACTGGCCGTTCCCCACCTAATGGATAGAATGTTTTCTCCTGAAGTACACGGAGTAGTTTGACCTGCATTGATTCGGGCATTTCTGAAACCTCGTCAAGGAAAATACTTCCCTTATCCGCTTGGGCAAAAAAACCCCTCTTGTTTTTGACGGCGCCTGTGAAAGCCCCCCTTATGTATCCGAATAATTCACCTTCAAGAAGTTTCTCCGGAATAGCGGCACAATTTATTGCTACAAACGGGTTTTCTTTCCTGGAGCTCAACAGGTGTAAGGATTTGGCTACAAGCTCTTTGCCTGTACCGCTCTCCCCAAAGATACACACATTTGAGTCTGTTTCAGATGCCCGTGCAACCTGCTGCATTACCATCTGCATTACCTTGCTTTTGCCTATAATTTTATCAAATCCGTAGCTTTCGTCCACCAAGGCCTTTAGTCTTCTCACCTCTCTGGAGAGGCTGCTTTTTTCAAGGCCCTTTCTTATTTGGAATAAGAGTTCCAAGTAGTCGAAAGGCTTGGTAAGATAGCTGTAAGCGCCAAGCTTCATCGCTTCCACTGCAGTTTCAACAGTTCCATAGGCTGTAAGGATGATGACCGGCATCTCGGGGGCCAAGTCATGGAGATCTTTCATCAGTTCAATGCCATTTTTTCCTACAAGCCTGAGGTCCACAAGCGCCAAATCAAAAATTTCCGTGTTGGCCAGTTTCAGGGCATCTTTTGCGTCGGTTGCAGTAATGACCTGATATCCTTCTGATTCAATCCTGAATCTCAAGACTTCCAGCATGTTTTTGTCATCATCCACTATCAATATTTTATCGTCGGACATTGTTATATCACTCTCTTAGTCTCCAGATGAACGCACCCTTTTTTTCTCTTCGGTTATGATGTCGATTTCCTTAATTTTCTCAAGCTGCCCTTTTAGGATATTAATGGTTTCCGTATATCCCTTTATTTGTGTTTCGAGGGAGCTGGCCCTTTTCCTGAGTCTCTTGATTGTCCTGTAATCACGAATGACTTGCGTAATCGTATGAGCACATATTTCGGCATTTATTTTCAAGGGGCTTTCTGGAAAATATTTCAAAATCTTTTTGAAGCACTTGAGAGATTTGACATAGTCCTGTTTAGGATTATCTGGATGTGCCAATATGAGGCCCATATGAAATATTGCCCTGTCTCCAGGTGCGGTATGCGGAAACAGGTTCACTACCTCTTCGTCTTTCCTGAAGGCATCTTTGAAATTTCCTTTTAAGGCTAATTTTTCCGCCTCGTTAAGCTGCATTTCCACCTCGCTAAGTTGTGCATCTGTTTTCCAGTGCCCCTGGTGCAGCAATGTAGTGGTACAGCCAAGACTTAACATAAGGATTACAAATAGGCCGGCATGGTGAAAGAGAAAGTACTTCCCTTTCCTTTTATGCTCTTTACCCATATTTCCCCCCCGTGGGCATTAATAATATGTTTTGCAATGTATAACCCCAAGCCTGTTCCTTTGGCGTGTAAAGTTTTAAATTTATTGAAAATTTCAGTTAGATTTTCTTTAGCAATACCACAGCCACTATCAGAAATCGAAATTTCAACAAAGGCTCCTTCTTTGCCATAAAGCCGTTTTGATATTTTTTTGTTCCTGAAAATTCCGCTAATTATAATTTCGCCCCCATCTGGCGTAAATTTTACTGCATTTTCCAGAAGATTATGCAAAGCACTGAATATCTTTTCACTGTCAACCATCGCAGGGGGGAGGTCTTTGGCAAGTCTTATATCAAGCTTTATCCCCTTTTTGTCCAGAATGGGAGTAATACTGGAGACGCTCCTGTCTAAGAGAGAGGAAATATTGACCTTATTCATATGATAATCTATCATTCCCGCTTCCATTCGGGAAAGATCAAGTATGCGGTTTACCGTGCCTATCAGTCTTTCACACTCTTCACCGATAATTTCTACCAGTGTGCAGCGCCTTGTCTCGGAAATACTGGATATCGCATTAGGTGCCAGAAGGCTGGCAGATTCTTTTATTATTGCAAGAGGTGTCCTGAGTTCATGGGATACCTGTGAGATCAGGTCTGTCTTCATTTCATCTATCTCTTTCAGACGATCTGTCATGTCGTTAAAGGCTTCTGCCAGTTCTCTTATTTCCGGTGGATATTCTATTTTCAGTCGCTTTTCAAATTTGCCCTTTGCTATTTCCCTGATACCGTTCATAAGGAGAACAAGGGGGCGATTAATGGTTTGTGCATTGAAAAATGCGATTAAAATTGCAGTAAAAAAACCGAAGATTGTTGCAGCTGCAATAATGGATGATGCCCGCACCCCGGTTTTTTTAGATATGGCTATCTTCCTGTCTATTTCTTTTTCAGATTCCCTTGCCACATTTTCAAGCCCTCGGATTTGTTGACTAACCACCTCCTGTTTTTCTTTTTCAGATTCATTTTTTTTGTACTCAACTCCTTTTTCTATCATATCCTTATGTGCCAAAACCAGCGATCTGTATCGCTCCTGAATGGCCCGTATTCTATTGATTGCCTCTTCTTTTTCTGTATTTTTTACGAGATGATATAGCCTATTAAAATCATTATCAATATATTTTCCAATCTCTTCGAATTGGCTATAGAAATCTTCGTCTTTTGAAACAAAATATTTTCTTTCAAACCCCCGTTGTGAGAGGATTTCATTTCTCAGTCTGTCAGCTGTTTCAATAATTTCTTTATCAA
>CAZQAA010000188.1:0-30865 GCA_964591255.1 uncultured Desulfobacterales bacterium
AGACATTGAGCAACTCCTTTAGTGTTAATAAATATTATATGAATCAGTTTGGCATCTTTAAACAGGCCAATTATCATCAAGCTCCAGGTATGATTGGATACGAAACAATCTGTTTCAAACAGATGACTTGTTTTATATTAAGCTCAGACGGCAGATTATTGACACTTTCCGGCACCATGGTGACAATCTCTTAATCTTCTTGACCGATCCTGTGTATCTTGATGAGATTTGTGGAACCGGCCTTGAGCGCCAGACCTGTAACAATGATTACAAGATCATTTTTCTTCGCAAATTTGTTCTCAACGATTATTTTTTCGCCTGCTTCTATAATCTTTCTCGTATCATTTATTGGAGGAATCAATAAGGGAATAATTCCCCACACAAGAGAGAGACGGTTATACACTTCCACAGAGGGAGAAAAGGCGTAGACATGCTGAGGTGGTCGCTGTTTCGAGATTAGTTTTGATGTTTTTCCCGACACGGAAAATGTGATAATCGCCTTGGCATCCACTTCATAGAGGATGTTGACGGCAGATTGGGCCACTGCATGTGTAACCAGATCCTTAGGGTCTTTTTCATAATATATGTTGTAATTCATAAAGGGTGATTTTTCTGCTTCCGATGCAATGCTAACCATCATTTGTACCGCCTTGAGAGGATACTTGCCGGATGCAGTCTCACCCGAAAGCATCACTGCATCTGTGCCGTCGTAAATGGCATTGGCCACATCAGAAGCCTCGGCCCTGGTGGGAATGGGATTTTCTGTCATTGTCTCTAACATCTGGGTGGCTGTAATTACAGGCTTGTTTGCCAATATGGCCTTGCTTATAATATTTTTCTGGATAGCGGGGACCTGTTCCGGCCTTATTTCCACACCGAGGTCGCCTCTTGCCACCATAATACCATCAGCAATTTTCAGTATGCTGTCTAAGTTGTCTACTGCCTCCGGTTTCTCAATTTTTGCAATAACCGGGATATGCACGCCATGCTTTGCTATGATGGACTTGATGGCTTTAAGATCGCCGGCAGTTCTTACAAAGGAAAGCGCAAAATAATCCACGCCGGCCTTGATACCGAACTTCAGGTCTTTCTTGTCTTTTTCCGTCAGGGAAGGAGCTGAGACATTGACACCCGGGAGATTGATTCCCTTGTGTTCTTTCAGCAGACCACCATTGATAATTTTACATAAAACACTATCCTTGTCCTTAGATAATACCCTCAGCTCTATTAGGCCGTCGTCAAGGAGCATCTTGTCGCCCTTCTTCACATCATTTACAAGCCGGTCATATGTGGTGCTGATCAATTCACCGGTTCCGGATATCTTTTTTGTCGTTATACGGATTGTTCCGTTTCTCTTGAGCAAGACCGGTTTTCCGTCCTTGAGTTTTCCGGTCCTTATTTTCGGGCCCTGGAGATCCAGCAATATGCCAACGGGCCTTTTGGTCTCTCTGGAGAGGGATCTGATTGTATTAATGACCTCTCCGTGTTCTTTGTGGGTTCCATGTGACAGATTAAGTCTCGCCACATCTACTCCTGATAAGATTAATTTTTTCAGGATACTCCTGGTATTCGAGGCTGGTCCTATAGTGGCGACTACTTTGGTCTTGTTCCTTTTTTTCATGATCTCCTCTATTCACTTTTGTTTTTAGAATTTTTTGATGGCAACTCTTCTTGGTAAGTTAGCAATTATTGTGCCAATATTTTTTTTGCCGGTCGTAGGACAATTAGGCAGATGGCTTTACCCCTGTTCATGACAAGAGTTCCGGAAAATGGAGGTTATAATATGCCGGGATATATTTGTGGAATGAGATTTTTCTGACACTGGTTTAGAAAGTACTCATCGGTCATGCCTGCGATAAAATCGCGTACGATTCCCGCAGGTGGTGTGTTGTTTTTATATTGTTCCAGCATGCCGTCCAAAAAGCCTGTAAATATGTCAGATTTTTTGTCACCTGCCTCAAGCTCCCGGAGATATTTTTCAAAGAGCAATTCAAACATCAATCTGATTTTTTGGGTTTGTTCCTTGATCCTATTGTTTTTATATATATGCTCTTCATTGAATCTTTTCAGTTTGTTAAGGGCATCTCCCACATGGGTGCTGAAGGCCACATATGGCCTGTTAAGGCTGTTTGAGGCAAGATTCTCTACAAGGGTATAAACAATGGTCCCGTTTGTGTTTCCCAAAATTGTGGTACACTCTTCAGGGAGGTCTGTCCGATCTATAAGACCAAGCCTTATGGCATCTTCAATATCCCTGCCGATATAGCTTATTGTGTCGGCCATTCTTACTACGCAGCCCTCCAGCGTCATGGGACGAATATCTATAGACGGATCTTTAAGTTTTTGCCCAATTTCCAGGTCCAGTGTTTCGAAGCTTTTGTCTGCGTTTGGTTGTAATGCTTGGGTGTATATCTCACCGTCATGGCAGAGTATACCCTCCAGGACTTGGAGCGTCAGATTCCAGCCCCTTCCCTTTCTCTCTATCTCTTGTAGGAATCTGACACTTTGCACGTTATGAAGAAATTTGCCGATATTATAGGATTCACTCAAAGCAGATAGAATTTTTTCACCATCATGTCCAAAGGGGGCATGACCGATATCATGCCCAAGTGCAATGGCCTCGATCAGATCTTCATTGAGTCTTAGGAGGCGGCCTATAGTTCTTGCAATTTTGGAGACAAGTTGCACATGGAGCACTCTATGGGTGATATGATCATTTTTTATCAGGTAAAATACCTGTGTCTTATCTATATAACGAGAGTAGGCGAGCGAATGGAGTATCCGGTCCGTATCAATGGAAAAATTTTGCCGGTGACCTTGGTGAATTTCTGCCTCTTCATTTCTCCTCACGGCATGTTGACTCAGACAGGCCCATGGAGAAAGCCTTGTTTTCTCCATCTCGTCGAGCTCCTTTTTTATATCAAACAGTGCCTTATTGTTTTGCATTGGCATTTCCTTTTTTAACCGTTATGTGTTGTTTTTGTTTTTTAGGGTGTGGGGTCGTACAGGATTCTCTGGTAAATACCTTGGAGAAATTTTTTATCCCTTTTTGTTAGGCTGTTATCCATCTTTTATGATAGCATATCGCTATCAGACTGAACTTAACACAGGAACCTGATAGGGAGACAAGATTTTTGCTTGCAAAATAATATACAGGATGATATCAAAAAAAGTTGGGTTTTGTGTACAGAAAGTTTTTTTAGTGCGGCTACTGCTTTATATTTTTTTGAGAAGGGGTAGCCGCACTCAAAGATTTAGTGCTTGAGTAATATATATCAGGATATGAGTATAAGCTCAAGCAGTTTTGAGGAAGAGGTAAAACATAAAACACAGGTCCAGAGTATCGCTTCGGTGCCGTGCAAGGTTTTTTCAGGTAATTCTGGGCCAAGGCCAAACCGTAGCTCGGGGATATTTTTCCCCGAAGACAAAGGAGG
Source organism: uncultured Desulfobacterales bacterium (assembly GCA_964591255.1). Taxonomy (GTDB): domain Bacteria; phylum Desulfobacterota; class DSM-4660; order Desulfatiglandales; family Desulfatiglandaceae; genus CAZQAA01. The sequence goes on from CAZQAA010000188.1 coordinate 3,435, forward strand.
AATGAATGGTAGCTATAAACATGAAGCAGCTTTTAGAAGCGGGTGTACATTTTGGACACCAAACAAGACGATGGAACCCAAAGATGAAACCTTACATTTTTGGGGCGCGCAATGGGATACATATTATCGATCTCCAGAAAACCGTAAGGCTTTTTAAGGATGCTTATGAATTTATTATAAAGACGGTATCGGAAGGATATTCGGTCCTGTTTGTAGGAACCAAGAAGCAGGCACGTGATTCAGTTGTGGAGGAAAGTGAACGTTGTGGGATGTTTTATGTGGTGAATCGTTGGTTGGGAGGCACTTTAACCAATTTTCAGACTATCAGGAGAAGTATTTCGCGTCTGAAGGAATTGGAGTCCATGAAGCGGGATGGGACAATCAATCGGTATACAAAAAAAGAAATCCTCAGAATGGAAAAAGAGCTTGTCAAACTTGAAAAAAATCTCGGCGGGATCAAAAACATGGATGAACTACCCGGCGCTGTTTTTGTGATAGATCCAAAAAGGGAAAAGATTGCTATCAGAGAGGCAAGGAAGCTTAATATCCCTGTGATAGCCATTGCTGATTCTAATTGTGATCCCGATGAGATAGATTATATTATCCCTGGAAATGACGACGCTATACGGGCCATCCGCCTAATGTGCAGTAAAGTTGCCGATGCCTGTATTGAGGGCCATGATCTGGCTGAGGAGCGTTTGAGGGCTGAAACAAAGTTGCGCGAGGAACAGGAAATGGCTGAGTCTGAAGGGGGAGAGCCTGACGAAGACAAACAGGATGGCCCTGAAGTGATTGTAATATCTAAAAAAGAAGAAATGATAGCGGGCGAACAGAGTGAATAGAAAGGAGACATGAGTTGGCAATTTCAACGTCATTGATTAAAGAATTGAGGGAAAAGACAGGTGTTGGCATTATGGATTGCAAAACTGCCCTGAAGGAATGCGATGGAGATATCAGCAGGGCTATTGATTTTTTGAGGAAAAAGGGGATTGCAACCGCCAAAAAACGCGGTGGGCGGGCCACTTCTCAAGGGCAGGTCCAGTCTTATATTCATGCCGGTGGCAAGATCGGCGTGTTGGTAGAGGTGAATTGTGAAACGGATTTTACAGGCAAGACCGAGGATTTTACAAGTTTCGTCAGGGACATTGCCATCCAGATTGCCGCAACCAATCCGGTGGCGGTAGACAGGGAGAGGATTCCGGCTGATTTGCTTGAAAAAGAGAAAGATATTTATGCAACTCAGGCAAGAGAGTCGGGTAAGCCGGAGAAGATAATAGATAAGATTGTAGAGGGAAAATTGGGCAAGTTTTTTTCAGAGACATGTCTTCTGGAGCAGCCTTTTGTAAAAAACCCGGATATTACTGTCCAGGACCTGTTGAATGAGATGATGGCCAAGACAGGTGAGAACATTTTGATCAGGAGATTTGCCCGATTTCAGCTTGGAGAGTCGGATGATTGATATGTTTTTTTCAAAAATCATATCTGTATTAATTACATTCGGAGGGGTAGCATTATGAAGGATGAGATCCTTTCTGAACTCCGTGAAAAAATGAGTGGCAGTGCGGAGGCCCTGAAAAGAGAATTTAATAAGATCAGGACCGGCAGGGCGTCTGCTGCACTTCTGGAAGGTATCCGTGTCAACTGCTATGAGACACAGATGCCTCTTGACCAGGTGGCATCGATTTCAATACCAGAAGGGCGTCTTATCGTTATTCAACCCTGGGATCAATCTATCATAGGAGAGATTGAAAAGAGTATCCTTAAATCCGAGCTTGGCCTAACACCTATGAATGACGGGAAGATTATCAGGATATCTATCCCTCCACTTACAGAGGAAAGGCGTAAAGAGCTGGTGAAAGTAGCCAAAAAGATGGCCGAAGACGGGAAAATCTCCATCCGGAATCATAGGCGGGAAGCAAATGAGATGTTCAAGGAATTGAAAAATGAAAAGGAGATTTCCGAGGATGAATTTCACAGGGCGCATGATGATGTGCAGAAGATAACAGATGAGTTTATTAAAAAAATAGATGAGATTACCGCAGAAAAGGAAAAGGAGATATTGGAATTCTGATTGCCTTCCACCATATTCCCACCCTTCTTTTGAATGGAGAGGAAAACTGTATTGCCTTTCATAACCAACCGGCTGATTGACCGATCGATCATTTTAAAAATATTCAGGATCGAACACAATGACATTGATTGACCGAAATAAGTTGCCCGAACATGTAGCTGTTATCATGGATGGTAACAGACGATGGGCCGAAAAAAAGGGGCTTAATCGTCTTAAGGGACATCAGATAGGTGCAGAGGCTGTAAGAGGAGTGGTTAGCACGAGCAGAGAGATCGGTATCCGATGGTTGACCCTCTATGCATTTTCTGAAGAGAATTGGAAGAGATCTGATAGTGAAGTTAAAATGTTGATGAGGCTTTTAGTCCGGTTTCTCAAGAGTGAACTTTCGGAGATGAAAAAAACGGGAATACGACTTGCATGCATAGGGAGAATCGAAAAACTTCCCAAGGATACAAGAAAGTTTCTGCTGGATACCATGAAACAGACCTCCGGTAACAGGGATATGACTTTGACACTTGCCCTTAGTTATGGCGGCAGGCAGGAAATCGTGGACGCGGTAAAGGCCTTGGTTCAACTAATAGAAAGACAGGAAATCAGGGCCTTAGATATCTCGGAGGAACTGATTTCCGGACTGCTTTATACAACCGGCATGCCTGATCCGGATCTCCTTATAAGAACAGGGGGTGAATACAGGGTAAGTAATTTTTTGCTCTGGCAGATCGCCTATACTGAAATCTATGTGACTAACACCCTTTGGCCCGATTTTGATAAAGATGAATTTTTGGTGGCTATCAAGGACTATCAGAGGAGAGAAAGGAGATTTGGAGGGGCATAAGGGGATACAATCATAATCCTGCAAAAGTGATGATAAAATGCATCTAAAAAGATGGATCACTGCATTAGTATGCGTGCCCGTGCTCATTTATGTAATCGGTCCCGGCCCACGATGGGTTTTCTATCTGCTCTTATGTCTTGTTTCCATGATCGGGCTAAATGAATTCCTTAGATTGACCATGTCCCACACCCCTGTCATTATCAGGTGGGCGGGATATGCCCTTTCTTTGATGATGTTCGGTGTGATTTATTTGCGGGGAGTTTATCTTATACCCGTTGTAATAGTACTTATGGCCTATGTGCCATTGATAATCATGGTATTGACTTGTACTTCACCTGAGAGAAGACTGACAGGTGAACTTGGAAAATTACTATTTGCCTCTGTTTATATCTCTGTCCCGCTTGGAATGCTTATGATTATTGATCGATATCCGAGGGGAAATATCTGGATTTTTTTCCTGCTTAGCGTAACATTTGCTTGTGATACTGGTGCCTATTATCTGGGAAAACTCTTGGGCAGGCATAAGCTCCATAAGGTGGTCAGTCCTGGTAAGACCTGGGAGGGCGCTATAGGCGGGGTTTTAGCTGGTTTTATAATCGCCTTTTTGTTCCTGCGTATATCTGGTCATAGTAAAGTTGGTTTTAGCATGTTCGTCTTGGTGTTGTGCATGTCTATAGCGGGCCAATTGGGTGACCTGGGGGAGTCAATGCTTAAGAGGAATCACGGTGTAAAGGATTCGGGGCATATCTTGCCGGGACACGGAGGCTTGCTTGACAGGATCGACGCTCTACTCTTTTCCATACCTGTCCTTTATATATATCTTTCCATATTTGTTGTTTAGGAGATTATGGGATGTCTGATACAGTGCAAGACAAGGTTAGGAATATTGCTATCTTAGGCTCGACCGGATCGATAGGTGTCAATGCATTAAAGGTAATCAATGATAGCCCCGACCGGTACAGGGCCATTGCCCTCACAGCTGGCAGGAATATTGATCTCCTTTTGAGCCAGATAGAGAAATTTCAGCCAAAGGCTGTGGCGGTTTTGGAGGAAGACTCTGCAGCGAAATTAAAAAGGCGACTTCCCGGGGGCAGATCTCCTGATATTTATTTTGGGAACAAGGGGTTTATTCGCATAGCCACTTTAAATGAGGTAGATACTGTTATCTCTTGTATGACAGGGGCAGCGGGATTGATACCAACCTTTGAGGCGGTAAAGGCGGGTAAGGATATAGCCTTGGCAAATAAAGAGACCATGGTGATGGCCGGTCCTCTTGTTATGGCGGAGGCGAAAAAGCGGGGTGTCTCCATTAAACCTGTTGATAGTGAGCATAGTGCTATATTTCAAGCTCTTCAGGGGCATCACAGGGAGGACGTAAGGAGGGTCGTTCTGACGGCATCTGGCGGCCCTTTCAGAAATCTGTCCCATGAGGAGATGGCCGAAGTGACACCGGCTCAGGCACTTGAACATCCCAATTGGGATATGGGCCAGAAAATTACCATTGATTCGGCCACCATGATGAACAAGGGGCTTGAAATTATCGAGGCAAAATGGCTTTTTGATTTGAGTGTAGACCAGATCAATGTCCTTATCCATCCCGAAAGCATTATCCATTCAATGGTTGAATATAAGGATGGTGCTGTTATTGCCCAGCTCGCGATTCCCGACATGACCATCCCCATATCTTATGCCCTTTCTTTCCCCTATCACATAAGGAACTCTCTCCCTCCACTTGATTTGGAGCAGATTGGGAGGTTGACATTTGAGAGACCGGACAAAAAGAGGTTTCGATGTATTGATCTGGCCCTTGAGGCAGCAAGACTTGGAGGCAGTATGCAGGCCGTGCTAAACGGTGCTAATGAGGTGGCAGTAGAGTCTTTTCTTAAGGGCGAAATAGGATTTCTCGAGATTCCAATTCTTGTAGAAAAAGTAATGAATGAACATAATGTCCATTCTATTGATACCATTGAAATGGTTTTGGAGGCAGATAGATGGGCAAGGAATAAAGCCGATGATATATTGAAGAATAGGGTGGCAGACGGATCAGTATAATAACAGAAAATCGTGGAAGGTATTATGGACTTTTTTAGTTATTACGTTATCCCATTTATCATTGTACTGGGTGTGTTGATATTTTTTCATGAATTGGGTCACTTTCTTGCTGCAAAGTTTTTTGGTGTGAAGGTTCTAAAGTTTTCCCTGGGTTTTGGTCCTAAAATGATTGGCAAGAAAGTTGGGGAGACGGAGTATCTTATTTCCCTGGTTCCTCTCGGTGGTTATGTCAAACTGCTGGGGGAGAACGAGGATGACACGGATGAACTCACCCCTTCAGACGAGAAGAGATCCTTCAGTAATCAGCACGCCATAAAACGTATTATAATAGTACTAGCCGGACCCGTTTTCAATCTCCTGCTTGCCCTATTTGTTTTTATAATTTTTTATATGGTTGCAGGTGAGCAGGTTATGATCCCAGAGGTCGGACAGGTAACGGATGATTCCCCGGCTTACAGGGCAGGACTCCAGAAAGGGGATGTTGTTGTTTCCATAGATAACAGATCTATTGAAACCTGGTCGGAACTCAAGGATGTTGTTGGGGATTGTGGGGGCAGATCCATTGAAATAGTGGTAAAAAGAAATGGTCAGTTTTTGAGGTTTAGTGTGACTCCGGAAGAATCTTTGACAAAGAATATATTTGGCGAAGATGTCAAATCCTTCCTGATCGGTATTGTAGCCTCCGGGAAATTGAAGGAGGTCCCTCTTAAACCATTGGATGCCATACGGGCGGGTTTTAAGAAAACATGGGAGGTCATAGATCTTACCTGTGTAACTATTATCAAACTGCTGGAGAGGGTTATCCCTATCAAGACCCTTGGGGGTCCTATTTTGATCGGACAGATGACGGGCGAACTGGCCAAGGAAAACTACGCATATCTTGTTCCTTTTATGGCCGTTATCAGTATAAACCTCGGTGTGTTGAATCTGTTGCCTGTCCCCATCCTTGATGGAGGACTTATTGTCTTCCTGTTGATCGAGCTTGTTTTGCGAAAACCGCTTAGTCAAAGGATGAGAGATCATGCCCAAAAGTTTGGATTGGCCCTTCTTATCCTTCTAATGGCTGTAGTTATATATAATGATGTAACAAGGCTTTTGAAATAAATTTGCAAGTATGATCCTGGCGATAAACACATCCACACGGGAATTCGGTGTGGCCATTCTTGGGGAAGATGGGTCCCTGGCAGCGGAATATTTGGCTTCTGAAGGAGAAGGTCATTTCGGAGGTCTTATGCCAGCCATTGATTTTATCTTTAGTTCATCAAGGTTCACCCTGAAAGATGTAAAGGCCGTCGCCGTTGCAATAGGGCCCGGCAGTTTTACCGGTCTCCGGGTGGGACTTGCTGCTGCAAAGGGGTTTTGTCATAGCCTTGGAATTCCCATAATAGGTGTTCCCAGCCTCAAGGCCCTTGCCAGTCAAGTCCCGTTTTCGAATTTCCATATAGTGCCCATCCTGGATTCCAGGAGGGGAGAGTTGTTTACTGCCCGATTTATATTGGCCAAGGATAACTCCCTGGTGCGGGAACGAGATGATGTCTCACTCAGGATTGAAGATTTCCCTTCCATGCTTACAGGGGGACCCACGTTGTTTATTGGCAATAATTTTGTCGTCCAGGGCCCCTTGATAAGGAGCGTGTTGGGTCCTGAATTCCTGCCTGTTCCTGCCCATTATTGGAATCTGAGGGCATCTTCAGTAGGGGCGCTTGCAATTAAACGATTCCATGCACAAGACTTTGATGACCTGCAATATCTTGATCCTATCTATCTCAGGGGGGCAGATATCAGGCCAAATCCGTTTTCCGTTCCACCGGATTCAGATTAATATCCTAAAAGTATGAAAGGGCATGAATAATAAGCCTGATGCCGAATTGAGCTGTTGACAAATGAACTGCCTTTCATATAACCTGATTAGAATGTGGTATTTTTTTATTGTATCAGCAAATAAACAGATCTGTTTTTCCTGTTTGATATGTTGTAATATTACAATCCCAATAAATGAGCGCCTCAACACTTGTACGATTCGCGTATAAACAATAAATGGCCGGTGGCTAAAGAAGGCCTTCCTTTTATACTGTTGGGTTGTGCGATTACCCTCCTTCTGTTGCTTTTTGATTTCTATGTTGCATCCGTTTTTGCCGGGGGATTTACACTATTTATTATCTTTTTTTTCAGAGATCCCCAAAGGGGTGATACTATTCCTCAAAGGGCTATCTTGACACCTGCTGACGGCAGGATACTTGAGGTCAAGCGGATTGGGGATAGGAATAATCCCCTGGGTGAGCCTGCGATAAAGGTGAGTATTTTCATGTCCATATTTGACGTTCACGTAAACCGTATTCCTGTCAGTGGTGTTGTCAGTGATATTAACTATCATCCCGGGAGATTTTTTTCGGCCAACCTCGATAAGGCATCGGAAGAAAATGAAAAAAATGTGATTGTTCTCAAGACCCCTGATTCACGGAAAATTGTTCTGATACAGATAGCAGGGCTTATTGCCAGGAGGATTGCATGCTGGATCAGGAAGGGTGATCATGTGAATGCCGGACAGCGTCTTGGCCTGATTCGCTTCGGATCCCGCGTGGAAGTATATCTCGTGAAGGAAAGCCGCATTGCCGTTAAGCCGGGTGATAAAGTGAGAGCAGGCGAAACCATTTTAGGGTACCTGTTATGAGGTCAAAACGAAAAAAGAGGCCACGTAAAGATGGGAAAAGAGGGATTTATGTCCTTCCAAGCCTGTTTACGTCTGCCAGCCTGTTTGGTGGTTTTTATGCGGTTATCGCCTCTTTAAAAGGAGAATACGAAATAGCCGCTATTGCTATCCTTATTTCATGTCTTTGTGATATCCTTGACGGGAAAATAGCGCGTTTTACACATACCGAAAGCCGTTTCGGGGCCGAATATGACTCTTTATCCGATCTTGTTGCCTTTGGGGTTGCCCCTGGGGTATTGGCCTACCAGTGGGCTCTGGAACCATTTGGGCGTTTAGGTTGGCTGGCAAGTTTCATGTACGTGATATGTGGCGCATTAAGGCTGGCCCGATTCAATGTACAAAAAGACAGTTTGAAAATTAACTATTTTAAAGGATTGCCCATTCCTGCAGCGGCCAGTTTTATTGCTGCCCTTATTTTGTTTACCACTGCGTTTGGGGAGGACATTGAAGGTGCCAGGCATATCCTCATAATTATTCCTATATATATATTATCTTTTCTGATGGTTAGCAGTATCAAGTATCCCAGCTTTAAAGACTTTGAGCTTAAAAAACAAAGGCCGTTCAACATGCTGGTGGGTATTATATTAATACTGATAGTTATAGCGTACAGGCCCCGAATCATGCTTTTTTTTATGATGATTCTATACATACTGTCTGGTCCTGCACTTACTATATACCAGATTCGGAAGAGACAAGTCCTGACTAAAGATGGCTTGCAGGATATTTCTCCCGCTGAGGAAAATTAGAATATTTGAAACAAATTTTAGGGAGGGTTCTGATACGGGTGAGAATTACGGGCGGACTGGCAAGGGGTCGAATCTTAATGTCACCTAAGGGGGTTAATATCCGGCCCACTTCTGACAAGGTAAGAGAGGCTATTTTTAACATAATTGGTCAGGATCTTTCGGGTATGAGAGTCCTGGATCTTTTTGCAGGGACTGGCAGCCTGGGTATTGAGTCACTGAGCAGGGGGGCTGCGAATGTTGTTTTTGTTGATGGTTCGGCTCAATCTATTAGCCTTATAAAGAGGAATCTTGCTTTATGTGGGTTTCGTGATTGCTGGACCGTAATCAGGAGGAATTTAAAGAGGGGTTTTCCCGGGAGAGAATCGGTACGGGTAAAAAGATATGATTTGGTATTCCTGGATCCACCTTATGGAAAAGGTCTGCTTCCTGTCTTGCTTGATGGCTTTTCATCCGGATATATTCTCTCACCAGGGGCAAGGGTCGTTGCTGAACTGTCAAAAGGGGAAATCCTTCCTGACTCTTTCGGAAATCTTGAAATGCTTGGTTCACGCATATACGGGGATACTATGTTGAATATTTATGAGCATACTTGCCGGTATAAAGTTGGGAAGGATATAGGGTTGAACTGATAACATAGATTTTATAATATTATTATTATCATAATTAGGAGACAAGTGGGTGAGCGAAAAACCTGCCATATATCCCGGCACATTTGATCCGATCACAAATGGTCATATGAGCATTATTAAAAGGGCCCTGCTGATATTTGACAGGCTGATTATTGCCATTCTTAACAATCCCCAGAAGATTCCCCTTTTTTCTATTGATGAGAGAGTGCACATGATAAAGGAGGCTACAAAGGGATTGTCCGGCAGTATTGAGGTAGATACTTTTGATGGCTTGCTGGTGGAGTATGCGGTCAGAAAAGGGTCAAATGTCATTTTGAGGGGGCTCAGGGCAATGTCAGACTTTGAATATGAGTTTCAGCTATCCCTTATGAATCGGAAATTAGATCGGTCAGTTCAGTCAATATTCCTGATGACTGATTATAAATGGTTTTATACCAGTTCTACCATTATTAAGGAGGCCGCGAGTTTTGGCGGTGATATAACCGGCCTGGTCCCTGAGATTGTAAGACAAAAGTTAGAAGAAAAATTTGGGCCGCCAAAAAATACTTGACAGCTTTTTTGGCATAAGACATATTACTTTTTCATGATTTTTTAGTTTATACGGCAAGTTTCAGATTAAACCGGATTATGGAGGATGAGAATTGGCAGTAACAAAAGAAACGATTATTAACAGCGTATATCACCAAGCTGGGCTCAGCAAGAGCAGGTCGCGTGAAGTAGTAGAAAGACTGCTTGAGATCATAAAACAGACACTTGAGAGCGGAGAAGACATTCTTGTAAGCGGTTTTGGTAAGTTTGTCGTGAGGGATAAGTCGGCCAGGAGAGGCAGGAATCCGCAAACTACGGAAGATCTCCAGTTGAGGGCAAGAAGAGTCGTGGTTTTTAAGACCTCAGGCGTCTTGCGGGACAAGATGAACGGCGGGTCTAAAGACTCACGATAAATGCTTGCTCAAACCCCATGCCTTCTAGTTTTTTTTCGATTTCAATGGCCTTTTTGAGTGTGTTTGTCCGTGAGACCATTACTCTGTAAACGCTGCCTAAGCCTTTTGCATTACCAATCCTAATCTCTACGTGGTTGAATACAACAATCAAGCGATCAAGCAGTTTGAGCGCATGGGCCTTGTCTTTGAATGCCCCGACCTGAACAGTGAATTTACCTTTGTCCAAGTCTCTTATTTCAACGACAGGTCTTACCCCGGTAGGGGAATTGATCTTGTCAACCTCTTTTGCGAGTGCCTCTATTTTTACCCTGGCGAGACCTGGTCCTATCAGGCCTATATCTTTTGCAGCCGCATAAGACATATCGATAATTCTCCCTTTGACAAAGGGGCCACGATCATTTATTCGTACCACTGTTGTCTTTTTGTTGGAAAGATTCTGCACCTTAACATAGGTCCCAAGCGGGAGAGTTTTATGTGCTGCGCTTTTTTTATACATGTCGAATACTTCGCCACTGGCGGTGAGCCGACCATGGAATTTTCCTCCATACCAGGATGCCAGGCCCGTCTGCACAAACCCTTCCGAACGGGGTAATGGGTAGTATCTCTCTCCGTTGACAACATATGGCCTGGAGTGACGACTACCATCTCCTTCTGGCAGGATCACAAGTCTCTTTGACGGGTATTTAGGAGGCTTGACATAACGATTCTTTCCTGCACAACTGGCAAGAAAAGATAAAAACAATACGGCGATACATATTAATGCCTTGTTAAATATAGATGTCTTCATGGGGTTGCCTGATATCTTGATAAAAAGTGTAAAGGGTCTCTTTAAATACCAATGTCGGTTTTTTTACGACATTGAGCCGATATGGGTTGTGTCAATCGTATTAATTGGGCCGAACTCCGGCTCATCTCTTTTTACCCTGCGCCAAGGCCTTTTTATGCCGAAATAATCGTCACACCATTGGGTCGCCTGGTTCAGCCTTTGTTCAAGTAATGCACGATAAGGCTCAAGTTGCCTTCCCCGTATTTCTTTTGGCACCAGCAGAGGTTCAGCATAACAGATAGCAATACGGGCAAAAGGCTTTGGTATCAGATAACGGTCCCAGGAATTGAGGACCCAGCCCCTGTCACAACCCCACACAATCGGTACAAGAGGAGCATTACTGTCACGAGCGATTATAGTTGGACCCATTTTGGCTACCCGTGCGGGGCCCAGGGGACCATCAGCTAGGATGCCAGCCCTCTCTCCTCCTTGTACCTTTTTCACCAGTTCCCTGATAACCTTTAATCCTCCCCGGGTGGAAGATCCCCGGACATCTTTGAAACCAAGCAATTTTGCCAATCGCGCTCCATATTCTCCGTCTCTGCTCTGACTGATCATTATGGTTATGTGGTCTCGGGCAATATGTCGGGCATGAAAAATCATTCTCTGATGCCATGTGGCGTATATGGCCCTGCCCTGTGAATGGCATATATATTTGACCGCTTTTTCTTTGCCCACTATCCGGACAACCCGGCAAGAGCCCAGGAGCAGTCTCACAACCACGGAAGCAGCAGGGGGAATCAACTTCAGGAGAAAATTATCATACCAGCGTAGCGGAAAATTTTTACTTGATTTCGATATCATTGGCAGGAAAAGGGTTCGTTTTGTCTGTCTCGGGCTTATATTTCCAGAAAAACAGTCAGGGGAATAACATGGAGTTCCCCGTTTATTTCCTGGGTTGATCCCAATTGCCAGCGTATACACTTTGCCTGATTATCAAGCAGGTCGTTTATATCCTGCAACAGTCCGTCAATATTGATTATCGGGTGTCGCCGAAAAACGGTGGGCAGACCGTAGGTGAGACTGCATGCTATGCATTTGCCAGGACGCTGTTTTAGGTGAAACTGAAAGTTGAGTCTGCCCTGTTCGTAGCCGGTATAGACGAGTTCGATATCAAATGCACCTTCTTCGTCATTTCCAAGAAGGGCCTCAAAAAATAGAATTGTCCGGTCTGGTGAAAACAGTTTCCGTAAGACATCTTTCTTAAATATCTTTTCAAAATCTAATGGCTGCATAATCGAAAACCCTGTCAAAAAGTAAGTTTCCTAAAAGAACTATTTTTTTAGCAAAAGCAGTTTCCGGATTATATTGTCCTGAATCCAGTGTGGGTCCCACCATTCTGTAGGATTGACAAACAGGCCGCTTACCATGATTCCAAAATGGAGGTGATCGCCTCCGGCAAGTCCAGTTTGTCCTGTAAATCCGATCTGATCTCCCTTGCTTACCTTTTGACCGGTTTTGACTGTGATTGAGCTCAAATGTGAGTAGGTAGAGGCAAGGCCCTGACCATGATCCAGGACTACTGTAAGTCCATATATACCGAGGGGCTGCGCATATATAACACGGCCATTGTTTGCGGCATATACTTCGGAATTGGCGAGAGATGCCAGATCGATTCCGAGGTGAACCGCTTTGTCCACTTTATGTCCTTTGTAATAATATATACGGTGATCAGCAAAGTTTGCCATACAGGCGGCATCTTTGAGTCTTAACCATGATCCCTCCCATAGACGTTCTTGAGAAGTGTTTTTTCCCAGATCTTGAAAGACGGCTGCATTTTTTTCCCTCAACTCCCTATTGATTATACAAAATTTTTCTATCTCAGTGGCATTGGGATCGGGGCAATAGGAGGAGAAATATGGTAGCACACGTTCCAGAAACCTGTCGCTGATATTGATCCGCCGTGTCCGAAATGATTTTGTAAGTATGCGGTAATAGAATCTTGCAATGGAGGTGTTACCGGCCCTGTCTTGCGCCCATAAGTGAATGTCTGCGTGTGATTGTATATTATGCGGAATACCGAAATAACACACATGATACCCGTTTTGCGATTTGCTGTCTGCAGGAAAACCGGGGAAAAAGAGGGAGTTCACAAATATTCCGCTTGTTATAACATCAGAAGATGTCTGGTATACGACAAGACCTGTTCCCCCTCTGGAAACATAATGTAATCGGCTTATGGCCCTAATGGCCGGTTGAATAGTGTCTACAACCATTTTATGTCGAAGGACTTCCATATTCCCATCCCCACCTCTTCTACGGGAATAGTCCCATACAGACACCTCGAGCCATACTTCTCCCTGGGCCAGGTTTAACATAGCAGGATCAATAGAGAATTGCGTCTTAAATTCATGAACCCCTTCACGATTAAACAGATCCCTAAAAGGGAAGTTTTTCTTCAATATACCTATTTTTCGTTCGCCTTGGTTGACTGATACATCAACAACCCTTAGTCCCCTTTTCATATCCCTGACAGTGATGTTGAAATTTTGGCGTCCTGAAAGATATTTCTGTAAAGGTTGAAACTCAATGGATGGCTTTTCACCTTCAAATATCAAAGACAAGAACCAAACAAGAAAACACAAAACAACCGTTATTGATATAACGGTGAAAAACAGACCAACTCTTTTTTCTTTTCGCATAAAGTTACTTTACTCCATCTATAGGTCTTGATGACATCCGTAATTTTTTACACGGCTTATTAAGGAGGGTATTATGGTGAGGGTAAAGATATCAACTTATATTGATGATGACAATTATTTTATTGCCTATATATTTTAGGATGAAAATGCAAGCAGAATCACCATATTTCACAAGCCTTCATTTCTGCCTGCTTTTTTCTTTATTTCTGTACAGATATCAGTTACCTTTTTTACCACATCCTGATAGTTTATGGTACTGTACCGCCGGTTTTTCATAAGTACCTTTCCGTTAACAACTACATCTCTTACGTCCGTTCCCTTGGCGGAATATACAACAGAAGAAATGGGATCATGAAGTGGGCACATATGGGGTGTATTGAGCCCTATGACGATGATATCAGCCTGTTTTCCTGTTTGTATGGATCCTATTTTTTCTCCTATGCCAAGTGTATTTGCTCCGTGGATTGTGGCCATTTTTAAGACAGTCATGGCATCAAGGGCAGTGGGATCGTTTGTAAATACCTTGCATAATTTTGTCGCGGTATCCATCTCACACAGCATATCCAAGTTGTTGTTGGAAGCACAGCCATCTGTTCCCAGTCCAACGGTCAGCCCCATATCAATCATTTCAGATACCTTGGCTACTCCCGATCCCAGTTTCATATTGCTTTCCGGTACGTGCACTATTTTCACCTCTTTTTTTTTGAGGAGATCTATCTCTTCATGATCCAAGTGGACACAATGAGCCGCGATCAGATCTTTGTCGATTATCCCGAGTTGATCCAGATAGTGCACAGGTCTTTTCCGTGTTTTTTTGACAAGATCATTCACTTCATGGATAGTTTCGGAAAGGTGAATTTGAAGGGGAATATTGAATTCTTTCGATATCTTCCATGCACCCTTGAGTGTCTGTCCTGAACATGTAACCGGACTATGGCAGAATATGCCCGGCTTGATCAGGTCAGAAGTATTTATCCATCTTTCAATGAATTTTTTGGCAAGATTAAGGTTTTCAGATGGATCTTTAATCCCGGGAGCGGGAAAATCTATAACCCCCTGAGCAACAAGCGCTCTAAGTCCTGACTCCATGACAGCATGGACGGAGCTATCCTGAAAGAAATAACCATCTGCAAAACAGGTGGTTCCGGATGCAATCATTTCGAGACACCCGAGGAGCGATCCATAATATACTGTTTCTGGATTCAGGAATTCGGACTCGGCAGGAAATATCTTATCGAAGAGCCATTTTGTAAGGGGCATATCGTCTGCAAGCCCTCTGAACAGTGTCATGGGGATATGGGTGTGTGCATTAACCAAGCCTGGCATAACTATGGCGTCAGTTGCGTCGATTATCTCTGTTTTATCTGCGTACGGCCAGACAGTTTGGTCCATTTTTTGGATGCCAGCGATTTTGCCATCTATTATAATAATATCTGCGTCTGAAATTATCTCTCCATCCTTTGCCATAGTTATGATGATACCACATCTTATCACCAGGTCTGGGACGGAATTAATGCTTGGGGATCCATTTTTGCTATTAATCATAATGGTTGTATTAATATTGTTTTTATCAATAAATGGTTATTTGTCACAATCTCGGTATCAATCTGCAGGATTTGTGCAATGTATTAATTAACTATATGTCTTTGCATAATTCCCTTAATTTTTTTATCTTGCAAAACATGTTTTTTCTGGACTGTCCTAGAAATAGCACCCAGAATATAGAATATATTTGCAAATGGGCATCAATTATCCCTGAAATATAGTGCCAAGGCCTCTTGCTGATTGGTGATGATTATAAATGGTCAAGCAATAAGGTCAAGAGATTTACAATTTTAATTTTGCTTGACAGTATGACAATGTTCGGGGGAAATTAACCAACAAAAATCTGAAACCGTGGAGAAGGAAGATATGGCTGTTATTGCCCCATTCAAGGGGATTACCTATAATTTCCACAAGGATCTGGATTTCTCAAGACTTGTCGCTCCTCCTTATGATGTGATTTCGGAGTCTGAGCAGGAGAGATACTACCGGGCCCATCCTTACAATGTTATTCGTCTTATCCTGGGAAAAAAGAAGAGAGGTGATTCAGACTGGGACAACAGGTATACGCGTGCTGCTGAATATTTTAGGAGGTGGCAGTCTGAAGGTGTCCTCATGCGTTCAGACCAACCGTCAATCTATCTGGTTTCCTTGACGTTTAGTCCGGAAGAGGGGATACGCAAACTGACCAGATGGGGCATGATAGTCGTTGTCAGGATTGAGGAACAGGGCTCTGGAGTTGTTTTACCCCATGAACAGACCTTTTCTGCTCACAAGGATGACCGCTTGAGGCTTATGAGGGCATGTAGTGCCCAATTTAGCCAAATTTTCGGTCTTTATGAAGATGCCGATCATAATATATCAAACGTCCTCAGAGAGACAGTCGATTTTTCACCCCAGATATCCTTTGATTTTGAAGATGGCACTGAACACAGGATGTGGATTTTGAATAACAATCATTTCCTGTTTAAAGAACTGGCATATATCATGCGGGACAAGAAGATATTTATTGCTGACGGCCACCATAGATATGAGACTTCGCGTAATTTCAGGAATCTTATGATGGCCAGATACGGATCACGTCCGGTCAGCAGGTCCTATGAATATGTCATGATGTATCTGACAAACATGTTTGATGAAGGCCTGACAGTGCTTCCTTCACACCGGCTTGTCAAAAAAGCCCCCTATTTTGAACTGCACTCCTTTCTTGAAAAGGCGGGGAAATGGTTTGATATAAGCGAGTTTCATTTGTCTGGCCAGGACCCTGAAAGCATGTTGCAAAATTTCAGGAATAAATTGAAAGAAGAGGGCCAACGAGGGACTGCTGTTGGATTTTATCCGTATCTTGGCGATCGGTGTTATCTGCTCAGCCTTAAACCCAACATGCGACAGGAGTTGGGCGATGATCTGCATCCCTCGCTCAAGAAACTGGATGTATTGGTCCTGTCCCGTTTGATATTCCAAAAGACTATCGGCTTTGACAAAAAGGATATGGACAATGATGAGATATTCCATTACCAAAGCAATATGGAAAGGGCATTTTCACAGGTCTCCTCAGGAGATTATCAGATGGTCTTTTTCCTGAATCCTACCAAGATAGATCATGTAAAGGAGGTTGCAGGCCATTCCCTTGTCATGCCGAGAAAATCTACCTATTTTTATCCAAAGATATTGACAGGCCTGGTATTCAACAAAATAGATCCTCATGAAACCATTCTCATACCATAATATCGTCCTGAAGAGGAATGAAAGCATTGACTCTTTTATGGATGGACGCCTGAAGCTTATTCAATCAAAAGATGGCTATCGATTTTCCATAGATGCAGTCCTGCTTTCAGAATTTGTTACTATCAAACAGGGTGATGTGATCTTGGACCTGGGGACAGGTTGCGGCGTGATACTCCTGCTACTTCTCATGACGAAATCCATCAGGTATACTCTTGGCCTGGAAATCCAAGAGGAACTGGCTTCTCAAGCTGAACGAAACGCCTCGCTTAACGGATTTGAAGATAGAATGGGAATAATTTTGGGGGATATCAAACATCCTCCTATAGCCAAGAGATCGGTAGATGTTGTCATATGTAATCCCCCTTACAGACGGGTAAAAAGCGGTCGCATCAACCCTGATCCAAGGAAGGCCGTTGCCAGGCATGAACTCATGGCATCTATTGACGATATTTTAGATACGTCAGCAAGCCTTCTTAAGGGAAAAGGGAGGGTAGCTGTTGTCTATCCGGCTGTCCGTTTTATGGACATATTGGCCCGTTTGAGGCATTTTAATCTCGAGCCTAAAAAGATGAGGATTATTTACCCAGACCCCAGCTCGGAAGCAAGTCTGGTATTGATAGAGGCCTGTATGGGAGCCAGACCCGGCATGAAGATCGAACCACCTGTCTTTGGTCAGGGAAATTGGGATACTATATAGACCCGGCCCGAAACTCTATTTTCATGATGGCCGTACGGCCCAGTTTTTCATTTAGCTCTTCTCTTATCTCTTTTTCCAGGAATTTGAGTTCCTGCAACCATATAGGGTCAGTGACCACAACCCTGAGTCTTTTGTCCTTTATCCACACCGGATGGGCCTTTTTGGCGACAGCATCTCCTACCAGTTCATCCCAGACCTTCCAGATAGCTGCGTCATTCGGATTGAACGGCAAGGCTCCATTATTAAGCAGGAGATCAATAATATTTTTTAGAGGAGTTAGTGAATTCTTATCATATTCCATATTCTTAACTTTATGTGCCGTTATCATCGAAGTCAAGGGGGCATTTTTCATAACAGTCAGAAAAAACACTTTCAGTTTATAGCTTGACTCACGCCTATTTTCTCTATATTTTGTTAAATTATGGTACAAATAATTATAAACTCACACGGAGTAATCTAATGAACTGGGACTGGGATAAGTTGCAAAGTCAAAAGAGGGGTAGACCAGGCAGGGATCCCGGATCTCCTGCGGGATTGAATGACCTGTTTGATAAAATAAAGGGATCGGGCGGGAAATTTCCATTTATTATCCTAGGTATAATCCTTTTACTCCTTGCCACGAGCTCATTTTTTACCGTGGGAGTTGATGAGGTTGGAGTGGTGCAGAGGTTCGGGAGATATGTGAGGACTGTCCAGCCCGGGCTGAATTTCAAATTGCCTGGAGGCATAGAGAAGGTAACCAAGGTCAAGGTGAGGCGCATCTTTAAGGAGGAGTTCGGGCTTCGTACTATTCAGGCAGGTGTGAGAACTAGATATGCTGCCGGTTCAGCTTATCAGAACGAATCTCTTATGTTGACAGGGGATCTGAACGTGGCTATTGTCCCGTGGATCGTTCAGTTTCGCATCAATGATCCGTACAAGTTTTTGTTCAAGGTGAGAAACGTAAAGGCCACCTTGCGGGATCTCTCTGAGGCCACTATGAGGATGGTGGTAGGTGACAGGAGTATAAACGAGGTGATTAGCAAAAGAGAAGAGATTGCCACTGAAGCGGAAATGCTTCTGCAGAAGGAGTTGGAGGATGCGGAAACAGGCATAAAGGTTGTTACCATTGAAATGAAAAAGACGAACGTCCCTGAGCCGGTCCAGCCGTCATTTAATGAGGTGAATCAGGCAATTCAGGAAAGGGAAAAAGTTATTTACGAGGCCAAGGAGCAATATAACAAGGTTATCCCTGCTGCCAAGGGAAATGCTGAAAAGACAATCAGGGCTGCCGAGGGTTATGCCCTTGACAGGGTGAACAGGGCAAAGGGTGATGTGGCCAGATTCCTTTCTCTGTATAAAGAATATTCGAAGGCAAAGGATGTGACGCTAAGGCGTCTGTACCTGGAGGCCATGGAAACTATTTTCCCGAGTATGGGGAGCAAGTACATTGTTGATGCAGAGCAAAATAATCTGCTCCCTTTGCTAAATCTTGGAAAGGGCGAAGGAGGCAAATAATGAGAGCCAAGTTCCTGATTATCCCGATTATCATTTTGTTGATCGCCTTTTTTTCATCTGCCTACACGGTTGACGAGACCGAACAGGTCGTAATTACTCAATTTGGAAAGGCAATAGGTGAGCCAAAGACCAAGGCTGGTTTATATTTCAAACTTCCGATTATCCAACAGGCCAACTATTTCCCCAAAAATCTTCTTGAGTGGGATGGTGATCCTGGACAGATTCCCACCTTGGATAAGACATTTATATGGGTGGATACCTTTGCTCGGTGGAAGATTGTTGATCCTCTTAAATTTTTTCAGACAGTCAATAATGAAATGGCGGCACAGGCACGGCTTGACGATATTATTGATCCTGCAGTCCGCAATTTTGTCACCTCGTATCCCTTAATAGAAACTGTCCGAATGACCAACCGGGAGCTGGATACATTCGATGTGACAGTAGGTAAAAACATGGAAAAAAGGGACCTGCCTAAAATCAAGATGGGCAGGGAAAAGATCATCAACGGTGTTTTAGAGCAGGCGTCGGCCAAATTAAGCGGATTTGGTATTCAATTAGTGGATGTGGCTATAAAACGACTTAATTATGTAGAGCAGGTGAGAAGATCAGTTTACGGTAGGATGATTGCCGAGAGGAGACAGATTGCGGAAAAATTTCGCTCTGAAGGCCAGGGAGAGGCACGGAAGATTGAGGGTAATAGGGAAAAAGAGCTAAAGAGGATTACGTCCGAGGCATATAAAAGTGCGGAGGAAATAAAGGGTAAGGCAGATGCAGAAGCCACCAAGATATATGCCAAGGCATATGGCAAGGACCCCGATTTCTATTCCTTTTTGAAATCGCTTGATGTTTACAAAAAAACCATGGATAAGGATACCTTCCTTGTTCTTTCCACCGACTCGGATTTCCTGAAATATTTCAAAGGATACGGTGCCATAAATTAATTGGAAAGGAAAAACAGAATTAGGTATTGATGTATGGGGCTTCTTTAATCTTTCCTCTTTTGCCTCTTTAATTTTTCAGTCTATTTGACAATCTTGCCCTTTAAACCAGTGGCACCCTTTTTCATACCTTATTTCCTGATCCAGTGCCTTATTATTATGTGTAGTTTAGGGCACAGATAAGAGAAGATCCTGTTTATCAAGAAATTCAGATTTCCTGTCAAAATGAGTGTCTGATGATATCAACGTCAGGACCTGTAGTTAGTCTTCATACATAAGACTATGCCAATCAGCTCGCCTGAATCATAAAGAAGAAATGTTTGGCCGGGTTTGCCGAAAATCGAAATAAACAAAGGAAAATTTTGATGTCACGAGACTTGGACCAAGGAACTCCAGATCAAAGGATCAAGGAACTGGAGAAAAAGATAGAGGAGCTGAAATGTAAAATCCAGGAGCAGGAACGGATTGGGAATGCCTTATGGGAGAGCGAGCGTAAAACGCGCATTATGATTGACCAAATGTTCCAGTTTGTTGGGATGTTAACATATGATGGGACCTTTATAGACGTAAATCGAGCCGCACTTCACTCCATCGGCGTCACAAAATCTGATGTTTTAGGGAAACCGTTCTGGGAAACGCCTTGGTGGACCCATTCTCCCGAGCTTCAACAAAAATTGAAGACCTCTATAAGGACCGCTTCAAAGGGGAAATTTGTACGTTTTGAAACTACCCATGTGGCAGCCGATGGTACTTTGATTTACGGGGATTTTTCGCTTAATCCGGTAAAAGACGAGAGAGGCCGAGTGGCATATCTTATCCCAGAATTACGAAATATAACAGAGAGGAAAAAAATCGAAGAGGCCTTGAGACAGAGTGAAAATACGGCCCGGGCCTTGTTAAACGCCCCTATGGAATCTGCTCTTCTTATGGATCCCAATTTTTTAATCCTTGCCATTAATGACGAGGGTGCCCGTAGATTTGGAAGACCAGCTGATGAGATTGTTGGCAAAAATGTTTTCGATATACTCCCTCCTGATGTTATGCCATACCGAAAACAAAAAGTACTGGAGTCTATCAGCACAAAGGTACAGGTCCGTTTCGAAGATAATCACAAAGGCAGATACTATGATCATAACATTTTTCCTGTATTGAATGACGAGGGTTCATTAATTCAGGTCGCTGTTTACAGCAAAGATATTACAGCTTATAAGCAGGCACAGATCCGTATACAGGAACGCACAGAGGAGCTTGTTGAATCTGAAGAAAAATATCGAACACTCGTGGAAAATGTTCCCCTGGTGGTTTACCGGTTAAAATCGGACGGAGATGTTATTTTTTTAAATGAATTTGTGGAAGAAATTTACGGATATAGCCCTGTCGATTTTTTTAAGAATCCCAATCTGTGGACAGACAAGATTTATGATGAGGATCGGGAGCGGGTTGTTGCATTTCGAAAAAAGAGTTTTGAGGAGGGGAAAGAATTTGTTGCTGAATACCGCATAAGGCATAAAGAAGGCCATCTGGTATATGTGATTGACCACGCAATCCCTTTCCGGTCTGTTGGCGACACGACCACACGTGTGGATGGCATTATAATGGATGTGACCCAGAGGGTGAAGCTTCAGGAAAAACTGCTTCAGGTTGAAGGGCTTAAGACAATAGCAGAGGTGTCTGCCAGATTGGCCCATGAAATCCGAAATCCCCTTATGTCGGCAGGAGGTTTTGCTAGAAGACTTCTAAGCTCAATGTCTCCTTCTGATCCTAACCGTAATAAGGTGGAGATTATAGTCCATGAGGTGAGCCGATTAGAGTCAATTTTACGAATGATTCTGAATTATATGCATCCCTTGGAATTGAACCTGTCACTTGTTGAAGCCAATAGCTGGGTCGAAAAGGCAGTAAGTGCTGTAGTAGAAAAGGCTGACAGAAAGGGTATAGGGATAACGACTCAGTTAAATCCCGGGCTATCCAAAATATCCATAGATTATGAACAGATGGTGGATAGTTTAATAACGCTTTTACAGAATGCCATTCATCAGATGGAAAAAAGGTCAAATTTATCAATGATCACTTGCCGGGAAGGTGAAATTTTCAAGTTGACAATCCGTTATCCTGTCAAGCATATACCCCGTGATGATATTAAGGCCTTTTTCTATCCCTTTACAACTTCACCTATGATATTGGACACGGTTGATCTTTCTATTGCCAAGGCCTTGATAAACAAACACAACGGTATTATCCGTGCCGACCTTAAAGATTCCAATGAAATGATAATTGAAATTTCATTACCTTTTTAGGATTTTGATCCCATTAAATTTTATCACATAACGTCTTGAACAAAAAATAATTGACGGATATTTATTATACAATTGGTACCGGAAGGGAGGATCCGTGTTTTTAGGTAGCCACATGTCTATAGCAGGTGGTATGCACCGGGCACTCGAACGGGGGCATGTCATTGCCTGCGAGACAATTCAGGTGTTTACAAAAAATGCCAACAGGTGGAAGGCAAAGGCCTTGACATCGACCGATGTGGAAAAATTTAAGAGAACAAGAGTTAAGACCGGAATAAGATCTGTTGTTGCCCATGATTCATATCTTATTAATATTGCATCGCCAGATGAGAAGATATATGAAAAATCGGTTGAGGCCCTGAAAGATGAACTGGAAAGGACAGAACTGCTTGATATTCCATATCTTGTTATGCATCCTGGGTCTCATATGGGCCAGGGAGAGAAAGAAGGCCTTCTCCAGATTTCATCGGCTCTGAATCGGATACACCTCGAATTGCCTGATAACAGGGTAAGGATACTTCTCGAAACCACTGCCGGACAGGGAACAAATTTAGGGTATAAGTTCGAACAACTGGCACTTATCATGGATATGACAAAGGAAGGAGAGAGACTCGGAGTTTGTCTCGACACTTGTCATATATTTGCGTCCGGCTACGATATCCGGACAAAGCGGGCATATTTGGAGACAATGGATGAATTTGACAAGACGGTCGGTCTGGGCAGACTTTTTGTCATCCATTTGAACGATTCCAAAAAGGAATTAGGATCACATGTTGACAGACATGAACATATAGGTAAAGGTTTCATAGGGATAGATGGCTTTGCATTTATAATAAATGATTCCAGGCTGGCCCATCTTCCCGGTATCTTGGAAACACCAAAGGAAAAGGGGCCTGATGGGGTTGACATGGATGTCATAAATCTGAAGGTACTTTCAGAACTCAAGTCGCATTAAAAGTAAAATGTCAAATCCGTTAATGTAGATGAGGGTTTGTCATGTGTTTTTTTGCTGTAAAATCCGATTCACTTTTTCGGCAACAGGGGAGGACAAATTCATATTTGCATAAAAGACCTTCGGCCTGGCTTCCTGTTCGGGCAAAAGGACCTCGGTCTTTTCCGATTTAAGCAGCCTTGATATTTTACTGTCAGGATCATCCATATCCCCGAATATCAATGCATCTGTCGGGCATATCTCAACACAGTGCGGCAATTGGGCATTATCTATCCTTTCAGCACAAAAATCACACTTTACGGCCTTTTCCTTAATCTCATCGAAAGAGCAGGCATTGTATGGGCATGCCTCAACGCATGCCTTGCACCCGGTACATTCATCCCTGTCAATCACGACTATGCCGTCTTCTCTGATGCGGATAGCATCTCCTGAGCACACTTCCATACAGGGAGGATCTTCGCACTGCATACAAAGAACAGGGAAAATCCATCGGATAATGTCTGGATAATTTCCATCAACTATGTCTGTAATCCTGATACGGCCGCCCTCCGTTGCCTCCTCCTGATGCCAGTTCTTGCAGCCCACGACACAGCTGTAACATCCAGTACACCTCTTGACGTCCACGTATATGCCATAGCAGGCCATCTTAAATCACCTCCTGTATGGGACCTGCAGTTTCAGGCGGGGCCGACTTCCTGATCCTGACCAAGGTGTTTTTGGTAATGTCTCCTGTGATAGGATCACGTTGTTCCCAGTGATAAAGGGTATTGGGGTTTACACCCCCATCCAGGGCAGGATATTCAGGC
The DNA here is from genome assembly GCA_964591255.1 of uncultured Desulfobacterales bacterium. Taxonomy (GTDB): domain Bacteria; phylum Desulfobacterota; class DSM-4660; order Desulfatiglandales; family Desulfatiglandaceae; genus CAZQAA01. The sequence continues at coordinate 27,341 of CAZQAA010000188.1, forward strand.
AAATCCAGTTCGTTACATCCTTCCCACCAGCCGTGGTGGCCCATGATTGTATCAGGTCGCAAGCCTTCAAATAACCACGCCACGGCCTTCATCCTGCCGTGGGGTGATTCCAATTCTATCCAGTCTCCATGGCTTACTCCGTATTTTTCGGCAGTGATAGGGTTGATCTTGACATACGGATCCTTTCTGATCTCCCGGAGCCACGTAACGCTCCTCATCCAGGAGTGGTGATTGGGGTAGTCAGAATGTTCATCAGTAAATATCAAGGGATATTTCCCGTTCAGATCGGCAGCATTAATAGGATCGTCAGGTTCACCCACATATGTGGGCAAGGGATCAATCCCGTTTTGTTCGAATATGAGGTTATAGAGCTGGACCTTTTTATCCGGCAGATTGGCGAACAGATCACTATATCGTTCCCGCCGTGTCATGAATTCGGTTTCGGCCAGGTATTTGCCTTTTAAGGAGTCTTTTTTTATCTCTTCTATGGATACCCCGGCAGGGGCCAGGTATTCATTCAACATGGCATGGTAATCTCCCTGCCAGAAATCCTCACCCATACCAAGCCGAACAGCAAGATCGAGCAGGACCTGGAGTTCGCTCCTGGCCTCGCCTACTGGTTCTATAACCTTGTTGCAAGTTGCAAGATGATTTAAACGAAGCGCCACATCCCCTTCATGTTCGTACTTTGTGGCGGCAGGCAGGATGATGTCTGCGTACCTGCTTGTGGGAGTGGGGACCACATCCACCACTACACTGAATTCGAGATTTTTTAATGCCTGTGCAATTCCGGCCGGATTGCGCGCAGTACTGATGGGATTGGAACAAAATATCAGGGCCGCCCTGGGTTTGTAGGGCCTTCCTGTATTGAGCGCATTTATCACGCTGAAAAAATCGGCTCCTACCATTGCAGGACCGCCCATCATCCTGGAAAATACCCTTTCAGCGCCAATGGCCCTGTTGGCCATCTCCTCCGATATTTTGTTTTCAAATGTATCAATATGAAGATCTGCTGTCTGGTGAAAAAATACGTTTCCCCCCGGCCTGTCAAGATGCCCGGTGATTGCAATCAATATGGCAATGGCCTTTGCAAACGAGCCAAGATCCTTTTTCTGCGGGGCCTCTGTGAAACGGATGCATGCCCTTTTCGTAGTAGCATATTTCCTGGCCAGCCATTTTATTTCCTGTCTTGGTATGTCTGTAATCCTTTCGGCCCACTCAGGGGTATATTGCTGAACATGCCCTTTCAGTTGATCGAATCCAAAACACCACTCTGATACAAACCCGGTGTCGTACAGATCCTCGTTAATAATTACATTAATCATGGAAAGGGCCAGGGCTGCATCCGTTCCCGGTCTGACCGGGAGCCACCTGTGCGCCCGACCGTTTGCCCCCAGTGGAATAAGTTGTGGATTGATCAAGACCAATTTTGCCCCCTGCTCCAGCCGGTCGAGTATCTGGATCGGAACAGTCCTCAAATTTACATTGGCTGACTCGGCTCCTCCCCGCGCAGGACCGCCCGTGCCACCGCCGGTGAACCACTCAATTATGAAATCGGCATTTTCATAATCCGCCGTGGCATACCTGTCGCCACCAATTGTACATGCCTGGTAAAACAGCTGAGGGATAAAACAGACGGAGGGGCCCCACCAGGAGAAATTTGGGGAACCGAGCGCATGAATAAACCTCACAAAAAGCTGATGATAGAGATTAAACCAGCCGGATGCCTGCCCTTTTATAAACAGAATATACTCAGGACCTAACTCATTTTTTATTCCCGAAAGCCGCTCGGCAATTGTATCCAGAGCCACGTCCCAATTTACACGCCTGAATTTTCCTTCCCCCTTTTCCCCGACCCTTACAAGGGGATATTTGAGACGGTGTGGATTGTGTACCCACTTAACTGCCGCTAATCCCTTGGCACACAACCTTCCCCTGTTTAAGGGATGATCTGGGTTCCCTTCTACCCGAACAAGCCGCCCGTCCTTGACATGCGCCAGTATCCCGCAGCTATATCCTCCATAGAAACACCCATGGCACATAGTTGGGATAATTTTTTCTTCATCTGTTTTCATTATTAACCCTTCCCGTTCTGCTATAATGCATTGGCTAAATGTTTAGGGCAAGAAATGCAAGTCCCTGAGATCATCTCTTCTCTGTTGCGTTGCTATCTTGCACCCGATTTTTGATAGCCTTATAAAAACCGTGTTACGCAAATTGTGCCGAGCCGAAGTATATTATAGCCGTTGGCCAAGTGCTATGATATCTTGTGGAGAGTAGTATATTCAAGGTGTAGAAGTTTTTTGCCTGCATTTTTGAAAAGGATTTCAACCTTATTGTCATCCACTCTCTTTGAGACAATGCCATTACCAAAGGCAGGGTGTCTGACCATGTCTCCTTGGGCCAGGGCCTGATGATTGTCGTCCTTGTCTTGATGATAAGGCTCACGGCTTGTGTTATATTGTTTGTTAAGTGATATCTTGTTGATTATATTGGTAGATTTATGAGAATACACATATGGGGGAAGTGATTGTATAAAAGTTGAAAGGCCGTTTCCAGAGCTGGGTATTTCCTGCTGCCACACAGGAGCGGATTCCTCACCTGGATAACAGATAATCAGCCGGTCCTTGGCCCTGGTGGCCGCTACATACATGAGCCGGCGTTCTTCTTCAAGTGCAAGGGGATTGTCAAATGCCCGTACTGGCGGAAACCGTCCATCCACCACCCATATTATGAAGACCGTTTGCCATTCAAGCCCCTTGGCCGAATGGACCGTCGAAAGAATAAGGGATCCTTCTTTGTGCAGTGGATCTATGTCTGCAGAACTGGTGGGGGGCTCAAGCAGGAGGTCGTCCAAAAAACCCCTCAGTTTTTTATAGCGTTCAGCCATTGGTATCAATTGCTCCAGCTCCTTTTGTCTCCTCGGATAGTCATCAAATTTTTCCTCCATAATGGGAAGATAATATTTCATAACGGTTTCCACCGCTTTTTTCGGTTTGATTTCCTTTTTTACGAGCCGGGCCAAAAGCTCCGAAAGGGGCTTTAACCCCGATTCTCCCTTGCCGAGCCCGGGCCATTTTCCCAGCATTTTAGGGGAAATCCGGTTTTCCTTCATCCAGCGGATTACATTTTGGGCCTTGGCCTGGCCTATGTTTTTTACAAGGGTGAGGATACGGACCCAGCTCACGGCATCATCCCTGTTTACCACCACACGCATGTGGGCCAAAAAATCCTTGATATGGGCCGATTCCAGGAATTTGAAGCCGCCATATTTTATATACGGTATGTTTTGGCGCGTGAGTTCAGCCTCTAACTCAAAGGAATGGTACCCGGCCCTGAACAGTACGGCAAAATCGGTTATGGGTTTACCACGCTGTAACTGTTCCTTGATGTATCTACATATAAATCCGGCCTGTTCAGGTTCGGTCCTTGTGTTTACCACTATCGGCTTTTCACCCCCCTTGCGTTCTGTAAAGAGACATTTTGTGTACTTTTCAGCTGCATGGTCCATCAAGGCATTGGTGA
>CAZQAA010000189.1:0-16693 GCA_964591255.1 uncultured Desulfobacterales bacterium
TGTGATAAACAGCCCCGGGAAACTCAATTCTTAATGGTCTGGCCATGTTGAGGGCTAATAACATGCAAAAAGTTATAATGCAAGACCTGACCCCCCCCTTCATGCCAGAGATAAACATTCTTTTGCATAAGTATTTCCTGCACTTGTAGACTTTTCCCCCCATTTAGTGGACACACCGAAAAGCCAAGAGTAATATAAATTAAGGAAGTGTGTCATGTCTATATTGAAACAACGTAGGGTCTATGATAGAGAGTTCAAACAAGAAAAAATTCGTTTAGTCATTGAAAAAACTCTGAAGGCCGCCGATGCAGCACGAAACCTTGGTATTGGCAAAAGTACTGTTTCCCGCTGGATTCGAGAGATGAGGGAAGATCCTTCCCGGCAAGGGCCGCCTTAAGCCAGGGAGATGAAGGAATCCTGGCCGATGTTCGTCTTCATATCCGAGCAACGCTCCCAATATGGAATCTAGGAGATGTGCCACATACTTCTGGAAGAAATGTTTAAGATGTTTTGTTGGGAAAATTGATAAAAGTGCAATAAGGGCTGACAAGTGGGCGCACCTGACCGCTATTTCGCTAGCGTTTAAGGTGTCAAGAGAACTGCAAAGTAGGATTAATCATGTATATTATAAAAATCGTTTTGGCTGCATTAGGTTATATCTTTCTTGTAAATTCTAATCTTGCATGGGCTATCGTAAAAAAGGGGCCATCAAATGGCACGTCTTACCTGTTTATTATTATAGCAGTGATAGGTGGCATTATCGCACTGCTCGGAATCATCCTTGCATTCCGTGGTGTAACTTCCCCGGCGGAAGTATCTATCAAAGTTACCAAGATAGGCGCATTCAGGTTCAGCAAAGTAAGTCAGGGTATAGTGTTGGTGATCATTGGGGCGATTATCATGATTGCTGTTCTGTATCTTTACCCAACCACAACGACAAAGACAATTACTGAAACTACAACCACCGAGGATGAAGATGGTACACGCATAATCCATAGGGAACTAATGGCGAGATAAAAGCGCCTACTCGGCATTCCAGCGGATGCAAAATAAGCATATCTGCAATCGTAGCAGGCAAACATGGGTGCTATATGTTACTGGCTTTCATAAGCTTGAAGATGGAGCTTTATTGGCGGTCAAACCCTATAGGAAAGATGCCTAACAATCTGCCATTATTTCAGAAGATTTAGAAAACTGCGGGGCGTAGGAACGGTTAAGATGACGACCAGCGAGATTATGGCCTTGACAAGGGGCGATGAATGAAGGGCGTTCTGGTTGATTCAAATGTCATTTTGGATATTTTCCTGAATGATCCTGATTGGGCTGATTGGGCTGAATCAATATTGGGAGAATATAGTGTCACCTCAACGCTAAATGTCAATCCAATCGTCTATTCTGAAGTTTCCATTGGTTTTGAATGCATTGAGGACTTGGAATTGGCAATCAACAAGGGTGGCTTTCAGCTGCTTGGATTTCCTAAAGAAGCGCTGTTTTTGGCCGGAAAGGCGTTTCTCAAGTACAGGAGGGCCAAAGGAGTCAAGAGGCCTCCGTTACCGTTACCTGATTTTTATGTCGGTGCACAAGCGGCTGTGCTTGGGATGGACCTAATAACCCGGGATACGTCAAGATACCGGACGTACTTTCCAACCGTCAAACTGATAAGTCCAGAAGCGGCATAAGGATTTTTTGTGTCGAACCTGTCCTTGAACCAGGACTGGTTTTTCCGCTATTGCTTCAAAACCAGCCGGTTATGACGGTGTTCGCTTTCAAACACAATCCATATTTTCAGATTGTGTTTCAGCGTAAGAGGATATTTCCGGAAAAAGCAGACTACAACCAAGTCAAAAAGTAAAGACAACACGGTCAGGTGTTGTTTCCGAGGACAAAAATGAATATCTGGTGGTTTGTAATTGTTCCTCTCTCCCTAATATGGATTGGCCCAATGGCAGGGATGAAACAAGTTAATGCTCCATTCTGGGCATTTCTGATCTTCTCTCTTTTCTGGGTAATCGTGGCAGTATTCGCAGAACCAATGTATGACTGGGGAACAAATATAGGAAGACGATTCGGTCATCACCGTATGGTAGCACTAAGGGAACGTCTTAAGCACAAAGTATTGCCTCCGGCCAGAGCAGGATTAATTATTATGGCGATTATCAGTCTTATATTTGCAAGAATATAAAGGCTCGCAGAATAAAATGTATTCAAAGAATTCCCAGACTACTAAAAACCGGTCTGAAACAGGTTTTTTTTGCAGACTCGTCAGGAAAAAACACTATGACAATTGATACTATCCTTAATCTGAATAAAAAAAGATCCTATATGGGGTCACCCATTTTTTGGATGCAACATAGCAACGTAGTATTCGGAACTCCGGTTTTCCTTTTCAGACAGCAGAAGATTTATGGTTTTACAAATCTCTCCCCCGACATTTTTCTCCATGATTCTGTTGTTTATAAAAACGTTTAATTATGTTAAAAACCATGCACATGTATCATTTTCGACAGTCGATTAAAAACGGCTCTCGCGTTACCCGCGCTTCGCTTGGATTCCCAACCTGCGTCCGGGAATCCTTTACCGAATTTTCCAGGTAGCAATTTCATGACCCTGTTGGCTTGCCACGATTGCGATTTAACGCTCCAAGTTGATCCAGTACCCGAAGGAGGTTCTGCCAGGTGTTCCAGGTGCGGAGCACTGCTGTTCCGGCTTAAACGGAACAGCATGGATACGGTCCTGGCATTGACCGTGACAGGACTTATTCTGTTTATCATCGCAAACGCCTTTCCTTTTTTGAGTTTTAAAGTCCAGGTCTCGACGCACGAGACTGTTTTAATAAGCGGCGTCCGGGAACTTTATCATCAGGGAATGTGGATAATAGCCACCGTAGTTCTGTTGACCACCATCATCTTCCCGGCTGTTCAAATGCTGGGATCGTTGTATGTGCTTGGATCTTTACGGCTTAATCTGAGGCCCTGGAAGCTGAAGGAGATTTTCCGGCTTATCCAGGCCCTGCAAGCTTGGGCCATGATGGACGTGTTTATGCTGGGAATCCTGGTTTCCATAGTCAAACTGGGCAGAATGGGTACAATCGTCCCCGGCATCGCCGCCTTTGCCTTTATGGCCCTGATCTTTGTTTTGAGTGCATCCATGGCGGCACTGGATCCCCATGCGGTGTGGGAACAAATTAAAATCCCGGAAAAATTTCATGCTGGCCTGGATAACCGGACCGGTCTGATCTCCTGTAATGTCTGCCATCTTCTGTGCGATTCATCCATTCTCGCAACGCATGGTTCCCATTGTCCCAGATGCGGAGGCCGGCTCACTCGGCGCAAGACCAACAGCCTCGCCCGTACCTGGGCCCTGATTCTGGCAGCGGTCATCTTATACGTTCCCGCCAATGTCCTGCCCATCACGATTGTCACGTCCCTTGGAAAGGAGCAGGCCGATACCATCCTTAGCGGGGTTATATATTTTTTCTCCTCCGGCATGTGGCCCGTCGGACTGGTAATTTTTGTTGCCAGTGTTTTTGTTCCCTTGTTGAAACTGCTGTCACTTGCCTATTTGGCTGTTTCGGTCCAGCAAAAATCTACCTGGCGGCCCGTAGACCGGACAAACCTGTATCGAATAACGGAAATCGTGGGACGCTGGTCAATGGTTGACGTGTACGTGGTAACCATCCTGGTGGCCATAGTAAACTTAGGCCCTTTGGCAGATGTAAAGGTCGGTCCGGCAGCAGTATATTTTTGCAGTGTGGTAATCATTACCATGTTCGCAGCCATGAGTTTTGATCCCAGGCTTATCTGGGATAATTGTGAGGTTAGTCATGAATGAACAGCAAAAAAAGAGAGCCGGTTCGTCCATCCCGGACCGGGCCGTAATCCAGACCAAGAGAAACATTTCCATTGTATGGATAGTACCTTTGGTAGCCCTTTTTATAGGCGGCTGGCTGGTCTTTAAGGCGCTTACGGAGAAAGGCCCCGTTATCACAATTACTTTCAAAAATGCCGAAGGGCTGGAAGCCGGTAAAACCAAAATCAAATTCAAAGATGTGGAAGTTGGCAAGGTGGAGGATATCACTCTCTGTCCGGATCTGTCGAAAGTAATCGTAAAGGCCCAGCTGACACGGGATATGAAAGACCATTTATCGGTAAACACACGCTTTTGGGTGGTTCGGGCCAGGGTGATCGGTGGTGGAATTTCCGGCCTGGGGACCATCTTTTCCGGGGCCTATATCGGCATGGATCCAGGCAAACCGGGTAAAAAGGCACGTTCTTTCACTGGAATGGAGACACCTCCTGTTGTAACCACGGATTTGCCAGGTCGCCATTTCATACTGAGATCCGAGACTCTGGGTTCCCAGGATATAGGCAATCCCGTCTATTTCCGACAGCTAAAGGTGGGACAAGTAGTAGCCTATCAACTGGATAAAAGCGGGAAAACCGTTGACATCAAAATTTTTGTACATGCGCCGTATCACAAGTTTGTCCGTGAAAACACCCGGTTCTGGGATGCAGGGGGGGTAGACATTTCCGTTAACGCCGAGGGCATCAAGGTTGACACAGAGCCCCTGGTGGCCATGATGATCGGAGGAATCGCCTTTGAGACCCCCGATCATTATGAAACCGCTCCCGTTGCCAAGGACGGTCAAATATTCAAACTGTTCAAGAATCGGGAGGACATCTATAAAAAAACTTACTCGAAAAAGACGCGCTGGATATTGAATTTTGAAGGATCCGTATGGGGTCTTTCCGTGGGTGCGCCGGTCAAATTGAAAGGAATCAAGATTGGAAAGGTGATTGATATTAAACTGGAGTTTGATTATGAATCCATGACTTTTCGAATCCCTGTAACCATTGAGATCGAGCCAGAGCGGATAGACATGACCGGCGACCAGGTTATTGACAGAAAACGGGAAAATGAAATCCTTGTGGAAAAAGGTCTTCGGGCGCAACTCAAGCAAGGGAACCTGCTTACCGGACAGCTTTACATTGACCTGGATATGTATCCGGATGCCCCTCCCCGGAAAATATTATACGGCGGAGAATATCCCGAATTGCCGACGATCCCGACAAAGATAGAAGAAATCACTAACGGTATAACCCGCATTGTAAAAAAGCTGGAAACAATTCCCCTGGAACAGATCGGCAAAGACCTTCAAGAGACAATGGCGCACTTGAACAACTCAACTGAACAGCTGGCCAGGCTGATTAAAAACCTGGATGAAACGGTCGCACCTGCGGCGGAAACTGCCATGCTCCAGTCCAAGAGGACTCTGCTCAAGATGGAGCAACTTTTGAACGCTGAATCGCCTACCGGTTACGAATTGAAGCAAACGCTGTTCGAGATCTCCAAGGCGGCCAGGAATCTAAGCGTGTTAGCAGACTATTTGGGACAACACCCCGAGTCTTTAATTTTTGGAAAGGACCGAGACGATGAAAAATAGGACCTGTTTCGCAAAGTTCGCAAAATATGTTCAGGTATTAATCATACTGATATTTTTGCAGGCCGGATGCAGCACCACGACCGGAGTAAAATATTATACCCTGTCCGGGATTCAGGCTGACAAACCCAGGCCAATCGCAATGAAGGCCGTTACCATCGGTCTGGGGCCTGTAATATTTCCCGGATATCTTGACCGCCCCCAGATAGTAACCCGAAAAAGTCAAAACCGGGTAGTGCTGTCCGAATTTAACAGATGGGCCGGATCGTTTAAAGAAGATTTTCTGCGGGTTCTGAAGCGTGATCTTTCCATGCTCCTGCCGTCGTCAGACATGGTGGTCAAACATCCCTGGACCGATAAAGTCTCCCCGGATTATCAGATCCTTTTGACTGTCTCTCAGTTTGACGGACAGTTCGGGCACTCGGTTGTATTGACAACGGAGTGGTCCGTATGGGACAAAAAAAACGCCCATGAAATTCTCAGGAAACAAACCGTTGTCACCGAGCCTCTCGAAGCGGACAGCTATGAAGCACTGGTGGAGACTCAAAGCCGGGCTATTGCGGCCTTGAGTGTAATCATGGTCAATTCTATTGCAGAAAAGCTTTCCCGGTGAAAGGAAAAAGCATCCTTATCTCTTGCCATTCCTCACCGAACGGATCATATAGTCTTCCAATGCGGCCTGAAGCGTCTCTGCTGCAAGTTGTGCACAATGGAGATGGTCCTGGGGTAATCCTCCCACGGATTCCTGTATCAGGCCGGCATCGATCTGAACAATATCATCAGGGCTCTTTCCCTTGGCCATGTCTGCTGCTGCACAAACCGAATTAAGGCTATGGACACAGCCATCAGTCCAGCAGGAGGCATTTATTACACGGCCATCTTTAAACTTTAAATTGATCTCCATTGTATCCCCACATTGTCCCGTAATAGAAGCACGTCCATCGGGGTCCTTTACCATCGGATTTAACCAGTAATAGACCATAAACCAAAGGCCCACCACAACCAGGAGAATTCCGCAGGCCATAAAAATCATCATGATTGAATGGATCATCCGGTCCCTCCAAAGAAAAATTTGGGCACCCAAAAAACATAGTGGCCAAGTTTATCATTTTTATTTAATTTATAAGTATAACATATTCTCCTTTTCCTGGGGGAGAGAAAAAGGGATATGGACAAAGGCAACTTTATTGAGTTGGTAGTTGCAAGAATTATCATCGTTACATATACTCCGGTAAGATAATTTCTGGTCATGTATACAGAAAGGTGCCATTAATCTAAATTCAAGGAGCAAAAACAATGGATTTCAAACTCTCTGATGAAAATATAAAGGTGGTGGAATCTGCAAGAGATTTTATTGAAAAAACTATCAGTCCCATGACAGACCATATCATAAAGACCGATGATTTTCCGCCAGACCTCATGACCAAGTTCGCAGGGGCCGGCATGTTGGGGATGACGGTGCCAAAAAAATACGGGGGAGCCGGCAGCAGCAATTTAAATATGATACTCATTGCCGAAGAATTAGGGAAGGCGGGGAACGTCTGTGGGTGGCCCCTGTTTATGAATAACAGCGTATCCGAAAGCCTGTATCACTGGGGTCCCGAACATATCAGGGAAAAATTTCTTCCTCCGCTGTGTGACGGCACTGCCATAGCAAGCCTGGGATTCACTGAACCTGATACGGGTTCTGACCCTCGGGCGATCAAGACATCCGCGGTCCCTGAAGGAGAGTCTTATGTACTGAACGGGACAAAGAGATTCATTACCAATGGGAACAAGGAGGGTTACGGCCTCTTCTTTGCCAAGGACGAAAAAGGGAGAGTTACTGCATTTGTAATTGACAAATCAAGTGACGGGTACAGTACCACCCGGCCATGGCAATTTATGGGCCTTGAAGGAATGAATTGTGTAGACGTATTTCTGAAAAACGTGAGAATACCCAAAGAGGACATCGTAGGGGACAAGGGCAAGGGATTTGCAATCCTGCTTCGCTGGATAGCTACCGAAAGGATACAACAGGCGGCTTATATGGTGGGGATTGGGCAGGCCGCTGTGGATGAATCCATAAAATTCTTGAACAAGAGGAATGTGGGGGGCAAATCCATGGGAAACATGCAGGGTTTTCAGTGGATGATTGCCGAGATGAAGGCCGGGGTAGATGCATGCAGGTATCTGACTTACAGGGCGGCATGTCTCCAGGACGATGGGAAACCCTTTGAGAGTATATCAGCGGAGTTGAAACTCTTCGTAGTGCCCACAATCCAGGAAATAACGAGGATGGCCCTCCAGATCCATGGGTCATACGGTTACACAAGAGGCTACAAGGTTGAACGCCTGTTTCGTTATGCAGCCCATGCAGGGGTCACTGCGAGCAGCACCGAAATCAACAAGACCATTGCAGGTTCAGCCCTTATAAGGAGTCGAAAAAGATAACAAACAACAGGAGATATTAATTTATGTAATGCGACGGACATGAGTAGCATTTGCCCTGATACGTTATTTTTGTCCGCAAAAAGGGCTTCTGGTCTCTTTATCCAGATCACAAAAGTATAAATATCGACAGCAGGATGGCTGTTACGATAGAAAGGATGAGGCCAAGCAGTAACAAAAAGGCCCCTATCACTCTCAGATAGGTGGTATCATGGATTTCACGCAATCCAATTATCTGGATAATCAGGCCCCATACGCCTGAAACCAATCCGCCAATAATCGGTATAAAGGAAAATACACGTGTCGCATGGGAATATGAAATTACCCTGAAGGTGGCCTCATATCCGTTTTTTCCACCACGGACAATGGTTAACATCAGGTGTAATATCCCGCTGTAAAAAAAAATGCCGGCAGCCACAAAAACAGGTACCAACAGCATAAGCACAAAAAACAGAAGGCCAATGGCAACATGTCCAATAACAGGCAGGACAAACGGAAGCAGCCCGCCTGATACTATTACAAACTGCCAGAAAAGTCCTATCATGCCACCTATGGAGCCCAAGAAGAGACCGAAGGCAAGAGGATCCCTGAAACCATTTTTAAAGGAAAGGGTCTTAAATAAGGCCTGGGGAGAAAACAGTACCTCCTTTATGGTTTGAAAAATAGACTGCCAGAAGCCGAGTTCTGACCGGTTTTCCCAAGGAGCTCCCCTGCGAGCTGTGTCATCCTCAGGACCTGTCATGGGATCCTCTCCTTCCCTTTCAGGATCTTCTTCCCCACCAGACGACATATCTTTCACTGCTGCGGCCCACTCAAATCTTTGACCACAGCGGGGGCAGGTCACTCCTATGACACCGGGAGGAATCTTTTCTTTTGGTATTTCCTTTGAAAACTGACAATATGGACAGGTTATATTCACAACTGTCATCTATTCTCCCCTTTTTGTTTAATAAGTCGATCAAGAAACTTTTTTTCAGACCAACGCCTGAGCCGACCTGCCAGCCCGTCAACCGGTGTCCTGGACAAAATCTCATCCCTAAATGCCAAGCCATCCCTGCTTTCGAGTGCGGATTTGAGGCATTCTTTTTTTTCATCACACTCAAAACAGCCCGACGGGACCTCCCTAAGTCCTTCCTGACCCATTGGAAACACCTTTTCCAGGATACCAAAACAATCTTTTTTAACCATGTAATATCTCCATGTTACTGGAAACGCAAGGCAGGAGGAATCTTGAGGAGCATTCCAGGAGACGGCTCATGGGATGAATCCAACCCATTATATTCGGCCAGCTTTTCCACCCCGGCAGATGAACCAAAATATTTCTGTAAAATACCGCCCCAGGTATCTCCCTTGGCCACCTTGTAGATCCTGAGACGAGGCGGTTCAATCTTAGCTGCATCTTCTTCACTCATGAAGCGTATGCTCCTGACCATACCTTCCAGAACAGGCCTAAATTGCTTGAAGTCCCCTTCCTTGCTCGAACCGATCAAAGAAAAACCGTTAGTCCCCCTAACAAAGGCTATTCCTTCAACCAGTATGCTCCCCCTTCTGCTGTCATTGCCCTTATAAATTGCACCCATGGCACCATGGCCTAAAGATCTGCCGTTAACAAGACCAGGAATCCTGGTCAGCCCGAGTCGTTTCATATGTTTGTCAAACTCATTGAAATATGCTGCCGTGCCCTTTCTGGTCATCAACGGCTCAATGTTAAAAAACGCATAAAATCCCTTTTTTGGATGAATAAAAACGGCAGTAAAGGTCTTACTGTTCAGCCTGGCAAACCAGCCCGCAGGTATCTCAATATTAAGGAGAAATTCTTTATTAAAATAACGATTCCCGCGCACCATCTCATTTCCATTCCACTCACCCACTGCCAGTCCATCCAACTGGGAAATATATTCATTCCGCCTGATGTCACGTTTCAAAAAATCCGGATGCACCGAGGCTATTTCCTGGAGTTCCTTTCTGATATTTACAAGCCTTTCATCGGGGCTCGGGTGTGTCATGAACCAGCCTTCCAATGCCGTGGGCTTGGTAATCTGGAGCCGCTTGATCTGGTTCATGACGTCAACAGCTGCCTTTGGATTGTAACCGGCCCTGGCCATGTATCTTGTCCCAAAATAATCCGCTTCTCTCTCATCGTCACGTGAGAACTTGTTAAAGGCCAGGGCTGCCCCCAGATTAAGCAGTCCCCCATAGTCCTGAACAGCCCCTTTTGTGGCAATGGCCAGGCCCAGGAGCCCAATGTTCAGTAATTTGGCCTTTGATATTTGGGCAGCAGAATGTCGGGCAGAAACATGGGCAATCTCATGTCCCAAAATGGCCGCCAGTTCATCCACCGAGTTTATCCTCTCAAGAAGTCCCCTGTAGACGTAAACAAATCCACCGGGCAAGGCAAAGGCATTAAAATCCGGGGCATCTGCGATCTCCACCCGATATATGAGGTTAGGCCGGTCACTGTTTCTGCCTATATTTTCACCCACCCTTTTTACCAATGAACGCAGCCCGGGCAGTTCCAGATAGATACCCGTTTCTTCGTGGACCTGTTTATCCACCTGCTGGCCTATTCTAAATTCTTCCTTCTCCGAGACTATCATCAACTCCCGATGTTTTGTGGCAGGATTAATGGCACAGCCCGTAACATGAAAAGATATATATACAAGGATAGCCAGCCCGAAAGGGGTTGAAAGGCATGAAAATATATATGCACACAGCGATCTAACGCATGACAAAACAGGACTCCTCCCATATTTACATTTAAACAGTTTGTCACAAAACTAATGGAAATATTCACACAAATCCGTTATCATGTCAATAAATACAGGCAAATCAGCCAGTTAAAAAACAACCACAATATTGGATCAGCGAACAGGCCTTTTCCTGATATTCCAACCCTTCCATATGCGTCTTTTCTTGACATATTACCCACTTTATTTATATTATTAACAAATAAAATGATACTTGGATTAAGCGGTTTAAAATTTATATTTACTGGCTTGAGATATTTTAGGCCTGATTAACAAAAAATACATTACCAGCTATAAACACTATGCTTTCTCCAATGGGTTAAAAAATCTAATCTGGTTCTCACCTCAGGTGGTATCAATAAAGCTAAGCATATCAGCATAATACAAACATTAGACCTTAAACTGTTGACCAACCATTTACTTAGGGGAGAAAGGCTTTGAGAAAAATATCGTCAGTTCTTGTAACGGCCTGTTTAATGTGTGCCATATCGTGTGCTCATACAAAAATGAGTCCCCAGGAAACAGCGTACCGCTCGGGGATTTGGAGTATGGAACACCATCGTTATTCCGAGGCAATACCATATTTTAAGGAGGCTATCCGGTTAAATCCGAACCATGCTAATGCATATTACTCTATTGCAACTTGCTATCAGTTATTGGAACGTTACCAAGAGTCGATAGAGGCGGCACAAACTGCGACCCATATCAAGCCCGACTTTGCAGAAGCGTATTATAGCCTTGGCAGGAGCTATTTTTTCCTGAAAAAATGGGAAGAGACAATAGCGGCCGCCACAAAATCGGTTACTCTTGCACCCGACCAAGCAGATGCATACTGTCTGCTAGCGCTTACATATGGCAAGCTCAAAAGGTTTCGAGAAGCTGCGGATGCAGCAGAAAAATCGGTGTCTCTTCGCCCTGACCATGCCCCATCCCATTGTACGCTGGGACTTGCATACAGTGAGATGGGAGAATATGAAAAAGCCGTAAAATCCCTGAAAGAGGCAATACGTCTCAATCATTTTTATGCCGGCGCCAATTGTGGTCTTGGTCTGGTTTACATAAGGATGGGTCGATACAGGGATGCAATAGAGCCCTTGACAATGGCGACACATCTCAAGCCTAATTATGTAAGAGCATACCGCGGTCTGACTGAGGCATACCTCAAACTCGGGGAACCTTATAAATCCATAAAGGCAGCCAAGCAGGCGCTGGCCATTTTTCCCCAGTCCATCAAGGCCAGATACTGGTTAGGAATGGGCTTTCTAACTACCAAAGACTATGCAAACGCCCTGAAGCAGCAAAAAATCCTCCAGGAAAAAGATCAAAAGCTGGCGCAGCAGCTTCTCACCGAGATACAAAAATCCCGGTCAACGGAGGACAAGGTGTCCGAAGAGCAATCCCCCGCAACATTATGACACAGGTGACTCATAATCTTTATAACCAACCGGCATGATAAGGAGAGGTTCGTGTTTCTGCGAAATATTCATGATCCGAACAATACCTTTGTCATCAAAGGCACCGATTATCCCTGCTCCTAAGGAAAGGGCTTCTGCCTGAAGGAATATATTCTGTCCAACGTGCCCTGCCTCGATAAGCGTATATCTGACACCCCTTCTTTTGTACTTGCGGGTTGCACGTGCATATTCGGCCGTAATCACAAAACTTACGGGCGCCTTTGCCATCCACATCTGGGACAATGATGCCCTGGCCAGGTCTCTTCTGAGATCTCCCCTTATTACTCCAAAAAGTGTATGGTTCCTCGGGTCATAACGGTATACCCCCGGCTCTACTTCTCTAAGGGCATCTGTTCCAACAGCCAGATATAAATCTATGGGATACAATGCCCCAGCCGATGGCGCAGACCTCTTAAAACCATGTTCCTCAGTTATCCCCTGTGCTGCCCAGAGGAGCTGGGATAGTTGATCCAGTGATAATGATTTCTCTTTGAAAGACCTGATTGTCCTCCGATTCTTGATTGTCTTTTCAAGCGAACACGTCCCATCGAATATCGGTCCTGGCAGATTCACATGGATCCCTTTCCCAGTTTTGTCCATCCAGCCCTTCCCATCAGCCCTTCTAAAAGGACACAAAGATGTGAAAAACAGACACAAACAGCCGGACAACATATCTCGTCTTGTCATGGGCTGTCGCATTTCACACATCGTTACTTGGCGTAATCCATATCAAATTCCATAAACTGTCCCTGTTTGGCAGATTCCGGTCCCGGAGAATATTCTGTTGGTTCAGATCCTTCCTTGAATGCCTGCAGAACGGTCTTTTTTGAATAGGGCCCTGCAAGGAGCCCTGTCTCTGCATCGATTTTTGCGAATATAACACCACGGGGCACCTCAAAATCAACCACCGGCTGATCTTTCAATACATCAGACATAAAATAGAGCCATATGGGGCTCGCGGCCCTTGACCCGGTCTCACCCTTTCCCATTACCTTGCGGTCATCATAACCAACCCACACACCGGTCACAAGCTGCGGAGTATAGCCTATGAACCATGCATCCCACAAGTTGTTAGTGGTACCAGTCTTGCCGGCGGCAGGTCTTCCCAAGGCCCTGATCCTCCATCCGGTTCCCTCCTGGATAACAGCCTTCAGGAGATCTGTCATAACGTAGGAGGTCTCCTTTGAAATCACTTCACTTATCCGGGACTGATTCTCTTCAACAATCTCCCCGTTTCGGTCAACTATGCGTCGTATAAAAACCGGTTTTACCAGTTTGCCCCCATTTGCAAACACTGAATAGACCCCCGTAATCTCCATAAGCGAGACACCTGACGATCCAAGGGCCAGGGACAAATCAGGACTCAGGTCAGATTCTATTCCCATATTTCTGGCATATTCGATCACATACCTTACACCAATTTTTTTCAATATCTTGACGGTAATGACATTTCTCGACTCGATCAAGCCTGTCCTGAATAACGTGGGTCCAAAAAACTTTTCCCTGTAATTCTTTGGTTTCCAAGACTGGCCCTTGGAATTATTCTCAGAGATATAAGGAGAATCCATTATTATACTCACTGGACTCATCCCTTTGTCCAGGGCCGCGGCATAAATAATCGGCTTAAACGCAGAGCCCGGCTGGCGTCTTGACTGGATTGCCCTGTTAAACTGGCTAACCCAAAAATCCCGTCCCCCGATCATCGCCTTTACCTCTCCTGTTTCAGGAACCATACAAAAAATGGCACCCTGGACCACAGGGGTCTGCTCCAGCGAAACCTCCCAGACAAAAGGTGATGCCCCCTTTTTCAACAACTTGACCTTAATAACATCACCTTTGCTAAGTATATCGGAAGGCTTCCGTAACCGCGCCGAATAATATGGCACCTTAGGATCGGGTCTTCTTGCCCATTTCATGGCGGAAATGGAAAGTCTTGCCATAGATTTGCCCATACGGATTTCAACCTCTCCCTTTCCATCATCTACATCTTCCACAAGGCCTTCAACAACTGAACCAACCTGAAGTGGATTCGAAGAAAAATCCTTCACGGCCTTCTCGATATAACGAGGGATCTCTTCTGCGGACAGATGGGCCACGGGTCCTCTGTATCCTTCCCTCTTGTCCAGCTCGGACAGCCCCTTCCTTAATGCATTCCTGGCGGCATTCTGCATATCGAGATCCACGGTGGTATAGACCTTAAAACCACCGCGATATATGAGGTCCTTGCCATATTTGCTTATGAGATACTTACGGACGTGTTCCGTAAAATAAGGGGCCTTTTTAAATGTGTTTTCAGCTGGTTTGAGTATATTTAGTTCGGCTTTCATGGCCTTCCTGAACTGTTCCTCACTAATAAAGCCCTCCTCCCGCATCCTCGAAAGGACATACCTCTGCCTGGCCATGGCCCGGTCAAAGTGTTTAACAGGTGAATACAGGGCCGGGGCCTGCGGAAGTCCGGCCAGTAGCGCTGCCTCGGCTATGCTCAGGTCTTTTGCACTCTTATGAAAATAGGTGCGTGAGGCAGCTTCAACGCCATATGCGCCACTGCCCAGATATATCTGATTCAGGTATAAAAACAGGATGTAATCCTTTGAAAAACTCTTTTCAAGCTGGACAGACAGTATAACCTCTCTGACCTTGCGTCGATAGGTCCTTTTGGCATTTTTGAGCAACAAAGACCTTGTAACCTGCTGCGTAATCGTACTGCCTCCCTGTTTGATCTTGCCAGCAACAAAGTTTCTGATCAAGGCACGCATAATACCTTTCATGTCCACCCCTTCGTGCTCAAAAAACCGGGCATCTTCTGCCGCAATAAAGGCATAAATCAGATGGCGAGGCATATCAGCCAAGGGGATAACTATCCGCTTCTCCTCCCATAACCTCCCGATCACCTCGCCGTCATCACTCAGGACCTCGGCAATTACAGGAGGTTTATAATCATTTACAAGGCCGATATAGGGAAGGCTGCTTGACCACAAATACCAAAAATAACCAGCCGTACAAACAGATAACAGAGCTATAACCAAGACCAACCAGATAGCAACCGTAAGTAATCGTTTCATCCTAGCATTTTCCTATCAAGCGTTCTGTACTGGATCGCCTCTGCCACGTGTGGTGGTTCTATATTCTCACTCCCGTCCAGATCGGCAATAGTACGTGCTATTTTCAATATGCGGGCATGTGCCCTGGCACTGAAACCAAACCTCTCCATCGCCTTTTCCAGCAGACTGTCGGATTCCTTATCTATCTTGCAGAACCGTTTGATCTGCAGGGTCCCCATGTCTGAATTGACGTGGATATTCATGTCTCGAAATCTATTACTCTGGATATCTCTCGCTTTTACCACCCTATCCAGAATTGCCGAGGACGAAACCCCGTTATGGTCATCTGAAAGTTCCTTGTACTCCACCGACGGCACCTCTAAATGGATGTCTATGCGATCCATCAACGGGCCGGAAATTTTTGCCCTGTACCGATGTATCTGGAGGAATGAACAGGTACATTCTCGTTTCATATCACCCAGAAAGCCGCAAGGACATGGATTCATGGCCGCCACAAGCATAAAGTTGGCAGGATAAGTGACTGTGGAAGCGGCACGGGAGATTGTTACGACTCCGTCTTCCATGGGCTGTCTCAGGACTTCCAGTACATTTTTTCTAAATTCTGGTAATTCATCCAAAAAGAGGACACCGTTATGTGCCATACTCACCTCTCCCGGCCTGGGAATATGGCCTCCGCCAATCAGGCCTGCATCTGAAATGGTATGATGGGGAGATCTAAAAGGGCGGATGGTTATAAGGCCGGCCCCCTTGGGCATCAGTCCCATGACACTATATATCTTTGAGGTCTCAAGCGACTCTTCAAAGCTCAGGAAAGGAAGGATAGTGGGTAATCTCCTCGCAAGCATTGTCTTACCGGACCCTGGCGGACCTATCATAATAAGATTGTGACCTCCAGCAGCCGAAATTTCCATGGCCCTTTTTGCATTCTCCTGACCGCGCACATCTATGAAATCCACGTCCGAGTCCGGTCTCTGAAAAAGCTCATCAATTCCCACCTGGTATGGATCTACCCTGGATAATCCCTTTAATATTTCAATAACCTGAGACAGCGATCTTACAGGATAAATATCTATCCCTCTTACAACAGCGGCTTCTGAAGCATTCTCCGATGGAAGAAAAATCCCTTTAATCCCCAATTCTTTTGCAGCTATGGCAATCGGCAATGTGCCTCGTATCGGCCTAATAATACCATCAAGGGCCAGTTCACCCAGAAATATATAATCCTTATACGAAAACCTGTCTGTCAGTCCGGTTGCCGCAAGGATCCCGATGGCTATGGGCAGATCAAAAGCAGATCCCTCTTTTTTTATGTCCGCCGGTGCCAGATTGACGGTTATCCGGTCGGACGGAAAGTAATATCCGGAATTAGCAATAGCCGCCTTAACCCTCTCCTTGCTCTCCCGAACAGCTCCCTCGGCCAGACCTACGGTGGTAAAGGAAGGAAGGCCCTGGGAAATATCCACTTCAACATCCACTACATAGGCCTCGATACCAACAACAGCACTGCTGAAAACCTTGGCTATCATAAATTTCAACTTCCTGAATATTTTAGTGTCTATT
>CAZQAA010000190.1:0-42176 GCA_964591255.1 uncultured Desulfobacterales bacterium
GTAAGAGGAGTATGAACCGTTATAAAATCACTTTCTTTGAATATTTCGTCAAGTGATACCAGTTCAATACCCAGAGATTTGACCCTATCACCTGACACAAAAGGATCATAACCCAGCACTTTCATCTGCAAACCTCTGGCTCTCTCAGCAACCTTATAACCTATATTTCCCAGACCTATAATTCCAAGGACCTTCCCCGTTAATTCAACCCCCATAAACTTTTTCTTCTCCCATTTACCCTGTTTTAAAGATGCAGTGGCTTGAGGTATATTTCTTGACAGGGACATAATCATAGCAATGGTGTGTTCAGCTGTGGTTACAGTATTTCCCTCGGGCGTATTCATTACTACTATGCCCCTCTGGCTTGCAGCAGGTATATCCACGTTATCAAGACCGATTCCCGCACGTCCGATGACTTTCAAGTTATCGGCGGCTGAAATAATATCTTTCGTGACCTTGGTGGCACTGCGGATAACCAGGGCGTCATATGCGCCAATGATGGCCTTGAGTTCCTCCGGACTGAGGCCGGTGTTTATGTCCACACTAATGCCCTGAGTCCCTCTGAGTATTTCAACACCAACGTTGGAAAGAGGATCACTTATTAGGACCTTCATATCACATCACTCCTTATACATTAGAAATTTAGAAATATTATCTGCATGTTTGAGTTAACGACTGGTAATATTTTTTATTCCAAGTTTTCCCTGTAGTTTATTCAAGCGCAAGCTACGAGTACAAGAATAATCGACAACTTAATTATTCAGTATATACCCAAGGAAAAAAATATGCAAAAGAAAATGACATGTGTTTTCCAGCCGTTTCAAGAACACTCCGTTGCTGTTTTTACCGAAGGAAATAACGATCTATCAGTGTGGGGAATAAATTTTGCTGCGCTGAAGAGATTCATGAATTCCTGATTTACGTTGAGTTCCAGATAGGTTATCTGTTCCTGAATCCTGAAGATCTCTTTCTTGGCCATTGCCGATACAAGGGCCAGACTTGCTCCTTTGAGTGAAGTATTTCCCAGAGAAACATATGTTTCCAACGGGAGATCAGGAATCATTCCTATGGTTATGGCAGACCTGGGATCAATGTATGAGCCGAATGTGCCGGCCACATAAAATCTGCTGATTTCATTCAGAGAGATATTTACAGTACGGGTAATTGTTGTGAGTATGGTGTACATGGCGGCTTTTGAACGTATAAGGGCGTCAATATCTGTCTGGCTTAGGGTAAGAGGGACACCCGTTCCGGAATCTTTTTCATGGACGATAACCAGATGATTAATACCCTCAATGTCAATAAGCTTTTCACCGCAATTTTTCCGTACATATTTTCCCCTCAGATCAATCATACCCGCCAGAAATAACTGGGCTACCAGATCTATAAGACCTGAGCCACATATGCCCACAGGTGGCAGATCCCCAATAGTCCTGATACTGATTTCGCAAGTCTCGGGATTGATTACAACTTTATCAATAACACCAGGGCCCGCCATCATTCCCATACTCGCAACTCCACCTTCCAATGCGGGCCCGGCAGCCCCTGCGCAGCTTATCAGCCACTCTTTGTTGCCAAGAACCACCTCTGCATTAGTCCCTACGTCAACCAGCAGGGAAATATCACTGCTATTGGTCATGCCCGATGCAAGTATCCCGGCAATCAGATCCCCACCAAAATAGCTTCCAATATTGGGAAAGATCAAGACCGGTGCACCGGGATTTGATGCCAGGCCCAGATCAGATGCCCGTATGATATCGGGACGATTTATCACAGGGATATACGGTTCACGGCATATCCAGTATGGGGTAAGGCCCAAAAAAAGATGGGTCATTGTGGTATTTCCAGCAATAGATATACCCACTATAGACCGGAGGTCTATTCCATTCCTTTTTGCAAGGTTGTCGATCTCTTTATTAAGCCCTGAAATAAGCATTTTCTGCAATTTTTCCAGGCCTTCCTCCTGTGAGGCGAAATGGATCCTGGTAAGTATGTCTGTTCCTATTTCTATCTGGGGATTGTGAAAGTTGATCTCATCTATGGCTTTGCCGTCATAGAGATCTATAAGCCGGACAACCACTGTGGAGCTTCCCAGATCCACAGCAAGTCCACAGATCCCTTTTTTGTCTTTTTCAGGAAGAATGTCTATTATTGTCCATCCTTTTGGTTCCTCAAACAGGATTACACAGACACGGTAATTGTCCCTTCTCAATATATGAGGTAGATCTGCTATGAGTGAAAAATCGATGCTGACCTGATCGGTTCCCATAATCTTTTTGATAGATCTGAGCAGTCGATCCACATCGGCCGTGTTGTCCTTCAGACTCGGCAGGGTAATTTCAGGTGTTATTGTTCTTATCCAGGGTATATATCCTTCTGTTTTTTCCATTTTAGCAACCAGTTATCCTCCAATTATTGATACATAAAAATGTTTTCCTTATATCGGTTTTCCTCAAAATGCAAGATTTTACATTACCTTTTTTAATCTTAGAAATATTATAAGATACAGAATCGTAAAAAACCAAAAGCCATGACAAAGAAAACTTGTCAAAGGGCAGGTTAATACTGTATCTACTAACTGTTGTGTGAATTATTTGTATACGTTACCTATAATTGAACAATAGGCAGTCTCCGGACTCTGGAATAAGAATATTTTGTCCATTATCTGTTCGTTTTTTAATGATGTTTTTGAACGTAACAGAATCATGTTACGGGAAGAGATGCTCAAATGACCAAGACGCAGACAGAAAAAGGAATGAGAGCGGCAGTGTCCCTGTTTTTGATTCTTATTTTGGCCGCCCTGTTCGGTTGCGAAAGGACTCAGGCACAGATGGAGGCCGGCAAAAAGAGATTGGAGACGACCATGACGGAAAACATGTCATGGGATTTTGATGACATTAGTGTTGGGGAACTCCCGGTTGGATGGAAAGTGGACGCCACCAACCGGAAAGGTCCCTTGGCAACATGGCGGATTATCAACGATCCAACCTCTGTTTCTGGCGGCCGTGTGCTGGCCATGGTCAGCCCCAACCACACCTCCGGCAGTACCTTTAATATCTGCTGGACAGACTCTGTCTTTTTTCTCGACGGTGAAATAGAGGTGCGCTTCAAGGCAGTCAGGGGAGAGGAAGATCAGGGGGGAGGTATAATATGGCGGGTGCAGGACAGGGACAACTATTATATAGCCCGTTTCAATCCCCTGGAGGACAATTTCCGCATCTACTATGTCCGAAATGGCAGGCGTAGGACTCTGGCCAGCGTTCGGATTTCGCTTCCTGCAGGGACATGGCATACACTCAAGGTCGTTCAGCATGGCAACCGATTTGAGGGGTGTCTCAACGGGAAGAGGGTCCTTAATGGTACTGATACTGTTTTTACACGGCCCGGGGGGATAGGCCTGTGGACAAAGGCCGATGCTGTCACGTACTTTGACGATCTTGCGGTAAGACCATTGAAAAAAGAGATAAACAATAATGAGGTGCCGTGATGAAAAAGAATATTTATCTCCTGGCAACAATCGGCGTAATAATTACGGGCCTTTTTGTCTGGCGCCTCGCGACAGGGCCGGATAATGCCCGATTAGTCGTTGTCTATGTGTCAGAAGACCAGGTCTTTTCAGAACCCATACTGATGGATTTTGAGAAAGAGACCGGCATAAAGGTCAGGGCGGTTTATGATACCGAGGAGTCCAAAAGCACCGGGGCCATGAATCGCCTGATTGCCGAGAAAGACAATCCTCAGGCAGATGTATACTGGGCCAATGAACCGATCCGCGCCGAGGTCCTCAAGCAGAAGGGCATCTTGGTTCCTTACGTGTCCCCCAATGCAAGGGATATCCCGGCAGAATTTAAGGACCCGGAAGGGTACTGGACCGGCTTTTCCGCCAGGGCCAGGGTCCTTATCGTAAAAAGAGACCTGAGGGATAAGCCCCGGAGCATTCTGGCATATACATCTCCCCGCTGGCAGGGAAGATCGGTTATAGCCAATCCCCTTTTCGGGACCACCACCGCCGAGATCGCCGCCCTGTTTACGATCTGGGGAGACAGGAAAGCAGAGAAATTCATGATGGCGCTTAAGCAAAACGGCGTGGCAGTCTCCACAAGCAATGGCGAAAGTGCGGACTTCGTAGCCGCTGGGCAGTATGATTTCAGCCTGGTCGACAGCGACGATGCCGTCAATCGTATGAGGCAGCAAAAAGAGGTTGCAATGGTTTACCCGGATCAAGGAGAGAATGCCACAGGATGTTTCATCGTGCCGAATGCGGCCGTGCTTATCAGGGGTGCTCCCCACCAGGAGGCCGGAAAAATCCTTGTCGATTATCTGCTTTCCAGGGAGACTGAACGGAAATTGGCCTTTGCCGACTGTGCCCAGATTCCCCTGCATCCGGATGTTCAAATGCCGTCCGAGTTGAAATCCATCAGTAAAATCAAAATAATGTGCGTGGATTATGCCGAAGTTGCGAAGAAGATGATGGAGATACGCCCTTTTTTAAAGAGGTGGCTGGAGCTTTAATTGGCAAGGCGCGTATTTCTTACCTTTATGGTCATTCTGTTCCTTGTCATTGGCATGCTGCCGGTCCTTTCCATGCTTATTAAGAGTCTTGTGGTGGATGGACATCTTAGCCTGGCATCCTATGAGGGATTGCTGACATCCGCCCATCAGTGGACCCTCATGGGCCACAGTATGCTTCTATCTTCCCTTGTAACTGCACTGACGGTGGCAACAGGGGTTCCCCTGGGGATACTCCTCGGGAAAACGGACCTGCCCTTCAGCAGGTTTTTTACGGTCCTCTTTGTCATCCCCCTGCTTATTCCACCGTACATAATCGCCGTGTCTTGGTTCGATCTCCTGGGAAGGGGAGGGCTTCTGGCAAACCTGTTCGGGCATTCCATTACCGGGACCACTGCCGGTTTGATATTCGGCCTTCCGGGCTGTGTGGCCGTCTTTTTCTCAATTTTTCTGCCCATACCCATGCTCTTTACAATGATTTTTTTGCGGACCATAAATCCCCGGCTGGAAGAGGCGGGGAGACTGGTTGCAGACTGGCGCGGGGTATTGAAAGGGATTACCGTTCCCCTGATCATGCCCAGTATCCTGCTCTCTTCCATGCTGGTCTTCCTTCTCAGCTTTGGGGAATTCAGCGTGCCCAATTTCCTGCGGTATGATGTTTTCCCTGTGGAAAGTTTTATCCAGTTTTCCGCCTTTTATAACTTCAAGGCCGCAACGGCCGCCACACTTCCGCTTGCCGTTGTCCCGGTGATACTCCTGTTGGTGGAGGCCATCTTTCTGCGCGAGAAGACATATGAGTTGCGCCCTTCTGCTGGCGCTGACAGTTTGCCTCTCATATATCTCGGGACACACCGCAAGTGGTTGTTTATATCAGTTGCCATTTTAGGGTTTGCCATCGTGATTGTGCCTGTAATCGTCCTTATTATTCAATCCTCCGGTATGGGCGCTTACGCCGAGGCATTGGACAGGGCCGGGAGCAGTCTGGTGCGAAGCCTTGCCTATGCTGTTGTCGGGGCCACGTTTCTCACGTTTATGGGTTTCTTCACAGGGTACCTGATCCAGACAAAGGCTTTAAGATACTGGCGTTCCGTGGATTCATTGACGATCTTTCTTTTCGCCCTTCCAGGTACTGTGATCGGCATCGGCCTTATCAGCCTGTGGAACACATCATGGACGAATTTTATCTACAATACGCCAGTAATTATTCTCTTTGGCTATATTGCCAAGTACACGGCCCTGACCAGCCGGATATCAGTCACCCAGATTGCACAGATATCACCTTCCATGGAAGAGGCCGCTCAGGTTTCGGGCGCGGGCTGGCCCCGGAGGATGGCCTTTATTGTCGGGCCTATGGCCTGTCGCGGCTTGTCAGCTGCATGGCTGGTGGGCTATATTTTTTCATTGCGGGATACCGGGATCACCATGCTGGTCTATCCGGCGGGTCACGAGACCCTGCCTGTACGCATCTTTACACTCATGGCCAATGGATCAACCCAGCTTATAGCCGCTCTTTGCGTGATTATGATAACCGTCACCCTGTTGCCGGCCGGAGTCTTATGGGTGATATTCAACACAATTACAGGAAAGGCGACCAGATGAAGATCCTCCAGATGAATTCGGTATCCAAACTCTATAACGGAGAAAAGGCATTAGATAATATCTCACTTGAAATAGAAGAGGGGGAACGTGCGGTAATTTTTGGCCCATCAGGCTGTGGCAAGACCACAATCCTCAGACTGATTGCAGGCTTTATCGCACCTGACAGGGGGAGTATCCTTATTGGAGGCGAAATGGTCTCCAAAAATGGCCGCATTATCAGGCCGCCGGAGAAACGCAAGCTTGGCATGGTATTTCAGGATCTTGCCCTCTGGCCCCATCTCAGCGTAAAGGGCAATTTAGAGTTCGGCCTGAAGGCCAAGGGCATTCCAGCGAATGAAAGGAAACACCGTATCCGTGAGATGCTGGAGCTTGTGGGCATGAGCGATTATAAGGACAGGAAGCCCGCCGAACTGTCGGGAGGCCAGCAGCAGCGTGTGGCCCTGGCAAGGGCCCTGTTGATTGAACCCGGGATGCTTTTGATGGATGAGCCCCTTTCCAGCCTGGACCAGGAGTTGAATATCCAGTTGAGGAGTGAGATACTCAGGCTGCAGGAGAAATTTGGATTTACCATGATTTATGTGACCCATGACCGAAGTGAGGCCTTTGACATGGCAACCCGGATGGTTATTATAAGCAAAGGAAGTATAGAATACGAGGGGTCAGTTGAAGAGACACAGAGATATTTTAAAACGTTATGAATGAGATATCCGCTTTTTGAAGTGGACCCAATGTCCAGACTATTTTTAGTAAATTTTAAGCTACAAAACACCACCATGATTCCTATGTGATTTTTGTTCATATCTTTAATTCGTTTCTATCTACTCCAAAGGGTACTAGAATTGGAAACTCGCTCGTGCCCAAAATTTAATTATTAATTATGGATAGGCACGAATTAGAAATGGAGAATTAATATTTCCTCGAAAAATCCAGACCAGCATGGACTTTAATGAAGAGCGCTTTTGGCCTCTTCAAAGAAACGGGGAAGGGACCAGGGCTCCTGGGCTGCACCCCGGCATGAATACCAACAATGTTCACAGGTTGTGGGCTTGAAAAATCCTCTCCGCCACTTTGTGTAATGCACGGCAACAGGATGGTCTGAACACCGTTTTATCATCCCGTCTGGTGTGACCTGTACCCAATTTATGCCTGCAGTACAACCAGGAATTCCTTTTTTTTCAAAAAAATCAGGGATTTTATCCAGGTAATATTCGCCGGTGGTAATATTACCAAGGCGTTTTTTCAGGGACTTAATCTCGGAAATAATGTTTCGCAGATCCTTTAGTTCATCCTTGTTTATCATATGGCTTTCATTGTCGATACGCCAGCTGTTGTAGGTACTTATGGAT
This sequence comes from uncultured Desulfobacterales bacterium, assembly GCA_964591255.1. GTDB lineage: Bacteria > Desulfobacterota > DSM-4660 > Desulfatiglandales > Desulfatiglandaceae > CAZQAA01. Next base: position 7,455 of record CAZQAA010000190.1, read on the forward strand.
ACCTTGACCCCAATTTTTGATGCGTAAGAGATCAACCGGGGAATTTCCCGGTAATTTCCTTTCTTGATGACCACATTAAAGCAAAGATTGACGCCCGCATTTGCTAACTGAGGGGCTACCTGAAGGATATGCGCGGTAAGTCCGGGCATCTTGCGTCCCTGATCATGCCTTTCATCAAGATAATCAAGGGATATGGAGAGTTCGTCAAGTCCGGCCTCCCATAATTCAAGCCCGAGCCTGTAAGTCAACAGCCATCCATTGGTAATAAGAGAGATGAAGAGGAAACCGAAATTGTGACGTAACGAGGTGATCAGCGTGGGCAGGTCTTTCCTGAGAAGGGGCTCCCCACCGGTAAGGCCGACGGAAAGGGGGTTCAGCTTGCTGACCACCGGCACATAATCTTCCAGTTCACAAGGAGCTCTTTCCTTCCAGTAGTCGCAAAAATCGCAACGGGCATTGCATCTCTTGGTAACTTCCAGGTTTATATTAAAAAGGCCGCCCTTAGTCAGGTATTTGACAAACTTGCAACCCCCAGCTACCATTTCAAACAGTTTCATTTTTCGCGACATATTCATTCTCCCTATATCTGAATGGACCCTTTCTGTCTAACAAAATGCAGGACAGCAGGGAGGAGAAAAATGGCCGCGACCAGGATACTCAGGCTTCCTATGACTGCAAGCAATCCGAGGCTGTAAATTCCCTGATGATCCGATATGGTGAGACTCCCAAAACCCACAGTTGTTGTCAGTCCCGCAAGTATGATCCCTTTTGCAGTGCTGAATGGTAGTACCATGTCTCTATTTTTTCCTCCTCCCTGGCGCCAACGTTGAACAATAATGATTCCGTATTCCACGCCGGCACCAACAATGAGAGGCAGGAATATACTATTGGCAAGATTGAAGTCTACCCCAAACATGTCCATTAATCCCACCGTCCATATGGTTCCTGCACCGAGCGGTATCATGACAAGGGCCGCGTAAACAAGGCTTCGGAATGTTATTAGCAAAACAAGGAAAATGAAGGCTACGGCGTACATGGCTGCCTTGATACAGGCATCGCGGAATGCCTTGGTAAATACATAGAGGGTGACAGGATCTCCTATGACATCTGGATCCACCGACTGGAGATCATGAACAAACTTGCCGAGAAAAGTGGGTTCCCAGATATCCTGTGTGGGATAGACTCGAAGAAGATAGGATCTGTTTTCACTGACAAAGCGTTTAATAAGGGGGGTTGGAAGATCTTTCAGTTCCATGGGCGAAGTATTTACATTTTTGTGCAAGATATCGAACTTGTCATTCAGATCTTGAATCAGGGCATATTCAAATCTCTTCAGGATATTTAGTGTGTCTCCTTTTTTCATGGTTTCTAAGCGCTTCCGCAGGTCATAAATAAGGTTGCGGACTTGTGTCATTTGTGATTGCAAAGGCTTGTCCGCTCCCCATTTTGTTGCCTCAGAATCGAGCATCTTGAAACTTATCCTGCCTAATATCCGGTCCAATCTTGAGATGCTGACAGGATCTTCAGGATCTTTAAGTGGTTTGATTTGTGATACTACAGGTTTCATCTTTTTCAAAAAACCAATCTTTTTTTTCTGGTCTTCCGGAAGCATATTCAAAACACTCTGGACTTCAGAGACCGTCTTCAGGGTCTCAAGCGCAGTTGTCTTTTGCCTGATTTCTTCAAAGGACTGTGCTATAACCGCACCGTACATACTGGAACGATCAGAACCGTCAAGGAGTTTCTTTTCCCATATCACCGATTCGGCATTCCTTGATTGAAGATGCAGCATATTCAGGTCAAAGGCCACATCCTGCCCAGCCCACAGGGAGAGGCCTGTCGCTATAGATGTGGATATTATGATGGCAAGAGAGAGCTTTTTATTAAATGTGAAAAGGGGCCTTCCCTTGCTATCCGAGACGGAAGATGATTCTGCTGTCGCGGCCTTTTGTTTGTCAAATACGAGGGTAAGGGCAGGTAAAAGACATAGTGTCGTCACGGTGGTCATGATCATCCCCATTGATGTGATGATTCCCAGTTCCATTAGACCGCGGAAACCTGTGAGCACAAGGGGGAAAAAGGATAGGGCTGCAGTCACGCCGGCCAGGAGGATTCCTGGGCCAAGTTTGAGCATTGCAGATTGGATGGCTTCCTCTTTGGACAGATGGTGAAGCTGTTCTTCTTCTTGATAGCGGGCAAACCAGTGAATGCCGTAATCAATGCCTAATCCGAGAAGTAAGGGGGCAAATGTTACGGAAAGGATATTCAGATGTCCGATAAATAGGGTGGTCAGACCGAAAGTAAGAGACAAGGCCACCAGCAGTTCGGTCATTTCCAAAAGAGGCCGTCTTATCCCTCGCCAGAAGAGAACAAGCAGGGTAACAAGGCCCAAAACAGAAAGCCCTGTGGCGATACTCATGTCATTCATCGCCGCTCCCATTTCATCCATATTCAGGGCCTCCTGTCCAGTAACACCTACCCGTATATCGGGATATTTAGTCCTGATACAGGCGACAGCTTTTCTCAGGGCCAGCAATGATCGGCGTGCCTTTACAAAATTGTTTCCTGTCTTCTTAGGCGTGACGAAGAGGAGGAGATACTTTTTATCTTTTGTCTGGAAATAGCCTTCCCCGGACTCATCCTTCCACGAGTTTGGAGCAAAAAATTTTCCCCAGGGGGATATGAAGGTTGTATCCCCATCCAGCCATTGTACCATCTCACGCAGTATGTCTATGAGAAACCCCAGGTCCATGGGGTCTTTGCCGGAGTCAGGTGAATCCTCCTTGAGGAATCCCGTGAAGAGCTCCCCCACCATTCTTGAAGCCATTTCCCTGTTAATACCCGAAAAAAGGGATGTGAGACCGGGAGATTCAACCAGATTTTTAATAAAGTCCTGATGCTCTTCCAGGTTGTTCTTTATGGTCTGAAGATCTTTTGTATCTAAGTACAGTAATGCCCATTTCCTGAAATGTTCCGGGTCTACACGGAAAAATATGTCAAGATAATTGTCCTTGTCTCTTTTCAGGTATAAGGCCAGGTCGTTTAAAAATCTTACCGAGCGGGAAGGATCCCCATTTTCCACGGCCACAATGAAATTGTCCAGGTTGTCAAACTGTTCGATATGTTCAGAAAGCTGGACAAGCCTGTGTCTTGGAGAGATGAGGGCCTTCTGGCTTGTAAAAAAGTCCAGGTTCTTTACGGTATAAGAAACAGAAAGCATGCTCAGGCCCAGCGCTATTCCGATGACAAAAAATGGATGCGATGTCTCAAAAATCAGAAGCCTTTGCAATATACGCTGGACAATATTTATTTCCCGCACGTTTCTTTTAATCCTCCTTGCCTACAGCGTACTGCAACTCTGCAATAGTCAGGTGGTAATTAAACAGGCTTTCAATATATTTACTTTCATTCTCACCGTATTTTTCAATGGCATAGAGAAGGTTTTCGGCGGTGCCAACGCCCATATCAAAATCCCCGAGGGCACTCACGACCCATTTTCTCGATGCCACAGCGGCCTTGTGATAAGATTCCGCCGCCTTTTCCCACTCCAGGATCTCCTGGTAAATTTTCGCTATCTGGATGGGAATATTCATGTCGGCAACCGATTTGGTATGTAAGAGCTTTCTGTATTCTGCACGCATTTTGTCTTCTCTGGCCTTCTTGATTCCGCAGTCAAGCTCCCATTTCATCCCCGCAAGAATACCCACGTAAGAGTGATTGAATTCATCTGAAATGTAAGGATTGTCAAATTTTTCCCTGTTTGGGGATCCTGCAAAGGAGCCCTCGAGTGCGGCGAAAAAGGATGGATACCTGTCACTCCGGGCCGCTTTGACCTGGAATTCCTTGGCCTCTACGGCCTTTTGAATCTGCTTGTATTCAGGTCGGTTCTCAAACGCAAGTCTGATATACTCTTTTAGATCGTCCAGGTCCTTGTGCCTGAAAGGCAATCTCTTTTCCAACACATCAAACTCTTCATCAGGAGAGAACCGGATTAGGGACTTGAGCGCAAAGTATGAAAGCTTGGCCCCCTTTTCAGCCTCCGCCCTTGACCTGATTGAAGCGGCCCTGTAGGCATCCACCTTGTAGAGATCGCTTTCTACTACATTGGTGGATTCAAGCTTCAAGAGGCGCTCTATACGCTTTCTGGCATCATCGAAGAATTCACCTGCATCATCAGCCGCTCCGACTCCCTGCCGGGAAAGGATCAGGGCATAATATAACTGTTTTACCCTGAGGGCGGTCTCCAGCCTTTTCTTAAGCAGCAGGAATTCCTTGGCTTCTGCACCCAAACGGGCCGCTTCTCTTTGATTAAAGAGTTTGCCAAATGTATAAATGGGTTGCGTAACAGTAAAGTCCAATCTGCCGAATATGCCGATACTTGAAAGGCCTCCATCCGGCGACGGATCATGTATCCTGTTATTGCGGATTTCGGGTTCATCGGCATCAGATACAGGACCGGTAAGGGCCGTTATGTCAACTTGGGGATAATAGGCAGCCTCGGCCTGGGCAAGATCACTCTTGGCTGCTTCTATTTCCATACGACTTTCACCCATTTCCGGACTTTTTGCTATAGCCAGATCAATCAATTGTTTTAGTGTAAAGACCTGTTTTGTCTGCGATTCATCCTCACCCCGGGCCATGCCATGAAAGGAAAAAGAAAGACACGTTCCGATAAGGACGTACAAACCCCAGCAGGCCCCTTTACTTTTCATTTTTGAGTACATTGTCTCCCCCCTGATAAATTTATATTAATTAATAGGTGTGCTGATAACCCCTGTCATCCCTTTAGTCTGTTGCAGGATCAATCATGGGTTGCAGGATTATTCTCCTTATTTCGACTTTCCAAGATGTTACGACAAGCTGAACTCCGTGTCCACACACTTGTCTTTCCGAATAACGGAATGCCTATATAACCCTTTACTTCAAGATGGTCTTTAGATCTCAATTTCAATTTACACTTGTAGGTCTTGCCGTTATCCGGGTTATAGACAGTGCCGCCTTTCCATAGGTTATCCCCTGAAAAGGTAAAATCCTTTAAGATTGTTAGCCCCACAATAGGACGACTTCGGAGCCGTGGATCCGGGTTTGATCGGTCTGTCCTTGGTTGTCCGCCCATCCCCATTTCATCATCAGGAGGATAGTTGGGATCATTTGACCAGACGATTTTTCCATAATATCTGTTCTTGCAGCGGTAGAATTCGATTATTGCATCCCTGTCGGCCGTAAGCCATTGCCCGATGATATGGTCTCCCTCAAAGGCAAAGGCTGCAGAGGAGGAAAAGGCCGCAATGATAGCTGCCAAGGCCATCAGGAGTATTGCGCTGTTCCCGATTTTTCTCGTGTCCTCAGACATTTTTCCTCCCGAAAATATTCCATTTGTTGTTCCATGCAGGTGACGATTTTAGGATAAACACAGCATAGATCAAGAGGCCTGCCACAGCCCAGAAGACCTGTTCCAACCGGAGCGCAACCCCAAAGGTGAGTCCCAGGGCAGAATCGAATCCCAGGAGCCTGAAGGCAAAAATCCTGGTGGCTTCGATTACCCCCACATTGGTGGGCAGGGCAAAACCTATCAGATCCATCCATGTGCCAAGAAACCATATGGCAGCGGCCATCAGCAAAGACGGATGATCGGTTAGCATGGAGAGAAAAATCCAGCTTTGCACAATACCGCATACAAAACCCACTGCGTGCCACAGCATGGAGGCGGGCAGTCCCATTGGATGTTCCATGTAAAAGAGTTTCAGCTCGTTGTCTACCTGGGTTATATGATCTGCCGCCTTTTTCAGGGCCTTTCCCCCGATTCTGTGATTTGCAAGCCATCGTACTATGACACCCAGTTTGCCATATTTCTGGACGGCCAAAAAGCCTATGATCCCTGCACCCAGCAGGATACTGCCCACGAGCATGGAGATCCACACGGCCGCGGGAAGGTCTATCTTGCAGAGGATAATCATGGATCCCATGACAACAAAGAGGAGTTGTGACAGAGAATAGGAAAGCTTGCCTACAATAACACCTGTAGCGGCCTGGGCGCCCTTGTGATTCAAGGCCAGGAGAGTCCCTTTTGTGATTTCACCTCCAAGCCCGGCGGTAGGTGTCAGATAGTTGATGGAGTAGCCGGCCATCCTGATACCGTAAAGGCTAAAAAAGGATATGGACCGGTGGGGTCCAGAAAGACAATGACGCCATCCAAGCGTATGAAAAAAATCCGCCACACCTTCTATCAATACAAAAGGGACGATGCCCCATCCCAGAAGCACAAGGTCTTCCCACAATGAATCAAATCCAATCTGCCTGATCAGAAGGACCAGCAGGATGATGCCCAGGACAATGCTCCATTTATGGAATTTTTTCATCAGGTCTCCTTGTTGGCCCTTCTACGGAACTGTAACAGCCTAAAGGAATGTACCACAGCAGTGATTGCCGCCCATACGGCTGCCGCAAAAAATGTTTTAACGGGATAACCCAGGGAAAAGCCGATGATAAACATGAAGCCATAGATATTTCTGCGGCCGGCAATACGTCTGAATGCAGAATCGAACGGGCTTAACAGATCAATACTCTTTCCGTACCATCTGTCTGACAGGGTATACAAAACATTTTCCACTGTGTCTGATATGACCATCAGAGACGCCAACAAGGCCGGCAATTTGCCGGGAGTTATATGGCTAAGTCCCATGCCTATGGCTATATACCAGCTGTTTTCATAGAAATAATCTATAATGCATTCATACTCCCCGAATTTCGTAAATTGCAGTTTGGTGCGTGCCAGTTTCCCGTCTACGCCATCCAGAATCTCCACGACAAAGGTACCCAGGGCGCCCGCCACAAAATAGCCATGCCAGAACAGACAGGCCACCATTATAGCAACAATCAGGCCGAATATGGTTACCATGTTGGGAGTGACAGGGGTATCCAGAAGCAATACGGTAAGAGGGTTTTCCAGATATGGATCAATAAATTCAGCGGGCAGGTCCATTACCTTTTTCTGCATGCTGCGGACGAGGATCCTGGTTGCTTTCCGGGCATCGTCCCTTGAATTGATTTCCAGGAAATAGGGGACTACCGGACCCCGTATTTCCTGGGAAAATGGGTCAATATCAGCAGGGAAGAGCTGCCTGGAATTTCTGATCAATGCAGAGCCCCCGGATTCTATCCATATGTCAAGATCCTCCTTGTAAAGAAGTAGTCCCGCACGCACCTTTTCTTTTTCCAGATCATGAGTATCAAGGTGCAAAAGGGTGGTTTCCGAGGCTGTTATAAGGGTATCTATCAGCCTTGGATCAATAAGGTGTCCCGCATCAATATAAAGGACAGGCCCTTTTTTATCCTCCATGACTGTGAGTATGGTTGAAGGGACATCCCCCTTTAATTGGACATAACCCAGTACGAGTTCACCTCGCCATTTTGAAAGGTCCAGTGGAGGGGCATTGTCCTTTAAAATGACGAATGTTTTTTTTATTCCTACTTTGTTTAAATGGAAAAGGATCCTGCCTATAAGAGGTACACCTCCGACCCGTTTCCATGCAAAAGGTGTACATGCGTTTAACACGGCCAGGATGGCATGTTCGTCTGTTTGACCCTGATTAGGATCGGATGCAGATCTGTTTTTATTTTCAGAAAAGGTGTTATAATTCATTGATCGGCAAAAAAGATGAGCCTGCTTGGTGTGATTTATAGCATAAAGAGATGATTCTGGAACACTGCTTTGCCTCTTTCAGATTAGAGCCGCGGACATTGGCATCTGCTACTTCTCGCCGGAAGTTGTCCACTACGGCTTTCATCCATTCTGTGTGATGTGAACCCCTGGAAAGGGCCTCGGGAAAATCATACCGGATGGGAGACTGTCCTCTTGCATGCAGAACCAGGTGGTCATCGTTTATTTTCAGATTCCCCTTGTCACCTTCTATTATCCCAAAGTTTCTCCGTTCAGCCGACCGCCATGTGAGATGCAGATGGGCCTTGGCACTCTTAAATTGCATTAGGACATCTACTTCATCATCCAAATCCGATCTGTTTTCATCCAGGTATTTTATTTTTGCAGATACGGACTCAGGCACGGCATTCATGATTGATAAAACCAAATAGAGATGATGCCAGCCATGGTCTAATATGATCCCGCCTCCGGCAATTTCAACTATCTTCCGCCAATCGGAGAGCCCTCCTCCGGAGCTGGGTGTGCGCAGGACATTGAGGGAAATTGATTGAACTTGACCGATCATGTCCTGATGCACGAGTTCAATAACCTTTGTCCATATGGGTGCATACTTCCAGTTATTTACAGTAAAAAGGACCCTCTGATGTTTTACGGCCTCATCAGTTAAACGGGATACGCTATCAAAAGAGGTGGCCAGGGGTTTTTCGCAAAAGACATGGTATCCTGCTCTCAGGGCCTTAAGGGCTAGCTCTTCATGGAAGCATGGCGGGGTGCATATGTCCACAAAATCCATCTTTTCTTCAGCCAGCAGATGGTCAATATCCGGACATATCATGGCCTCAGGCAAAAACCTTTCTGCACGTCTTGCCCTCTCCTTGGATGGTTCTACAACCGCATCTATTATAAAATGTTCATTTTCCTGAAATAGGGGCAAATGGGCATTTTCGGCAACATTACCGAAACCGATAAGGGCCCCACGCAAGGGGGGAGAATCATGTCCACTATTATCTGTTTTCATCAGACCGTTTTACCTTTTTATAAGTTTTTTCTCTGTAAACTCAAAGACATCGTCAAGGATCTCCAGGCCTATATCTGCTTCGTCCCGAGTCAGGCTCAAAGGAGGATTGATTCGAAAATTGGCCTTGTAATTCATGGAGACCATCCCCCTTTTAATGGTTTCCAGGAACATCTCCCTTGTAACGGATTTTTCGAGGGGCTCCCTGGTCTTGCGGTCCTTCACAAGTTCCACTCCAATAAGGAGGCCGCATCCGCGGAGATCACCAATAAACTCATATTTTTCCTGGAGCTTGCGTAATCCTTCAAGGAGATATTTGCCTACCTGTCGGGAATTGTCCACCAGTGATTCTTCTATAATTGTCTGGATGGTTGCCAGGGCCGCGGTGCTGGCAAGCGCGTTCCCTCCGTAACTGCTTGATGAAGAACTTGGCTTGGAAAAGGGCAAGCTGCTGGTGATCTCTTTTGTAGAGATAATGCCGCTTACAGGAAAACCACTTCCCATTCCCTTGCCAACAGTCATGATATCAGGGACAACGTCTGTATGATTTGAACCGAACATCATACCCGTACGGCCAAATCCTGTGATCATTTCATCTGCTATGAGCAGTGCATCATTTTCGTGGGCAATCTCCAGTAGTCCAGGAATGAATTCAGGTGGCGGTATTATGTTGCCGGCGGTTCCCTGCATGGTCTCAACGATTATGGCTGCGAGGCTTCCCACGGTATTGTTTTCAATAAACTTGCGCAGGAATTCCAGGCAATAAAGGCCGCAATCTGGATATTGCATGGCAAACGGACAACGATAGCAATCCGCATATGGGGATAGCCGAAGACCCGGATGCAATGGTCCCCATGACTTTTTCCATGGATCACCCAAAAGGCCCATTACCCCTCCTGTCTTGCCGTGAAAACCACCCCAAAAACCTATGATTTCAAATTTTTTGGTATAAGACTTGGCCAGGCGGATAGCCGCCTCTACCGCTTCGGCACCACCGCTATAAAGCTGAATGCTATCGAGTCCTTTGGGCGTTATGGAGGCTATAAGTTTGAGAAGCTTCAGCCGGTTTTCCGATGTAAAACTCCCCACCACAAACCGTTCCAGTTGATCTTTCATTGCTGAAATATACTTCGGGTGTGAATGTCCAAGGCTACAGACCGCCACGCCTGCCATAAAATCAAGGTAGCGCCTGTCATCCACATCAATCAGCCACCTGCCTTTTGCCTCTTTGATGGCCAACTGGGAAAGCTGTGCCACTTCCTGAAGGCCGGGGGACATATACTGTTTTTCCTCTTGATATAATTTTTTTGATAGGTCCTTAACAATCCCTTTTTGGGTGTTTAGTTTCTCCATGTAAGCCTCCGTTTATAAGATGTGCCGCATGTCTGACTATGGCCTCGGCAGCATGTCCACGGCACATGGAGAAGCTGGGCCAGTCATTAAGGTCAATAAGAACAACCTTTCCCTCTGGAGTAATGATGGCATCTCCACCATAAATTTCCAGCCCTGCGGCCATGGCAGACAATCGTGCGATTCTTGAAAGATCATTCGTTTGAAATTCTGTTTCTTCGCCGGTGGCCACAGAGAATGCAATGAAATATTCACCCGGGCCCACCCCGTAAAATTTGACTGTATTGCCTTCCACATGCTCCTGGACAAGTATATCTTCTACCCCCTGGCTGTGGAAGTGATTAACTGCAGATATAAGGTCATCATCCGAGCTCACGTGTACCACATCTCTGGCGTGCATTGCGTGGACATCTCCGCGTTTCAACCAATATGTGGCTGATCTGTTGCCGGGCAATCCTTCCTTTTGCAATTTGTTTATAGGAACGATCCTGCTTTCCGGTATGGGTAGTCCCTTTTTGACTAAAAGTGGAATCAGCCTTTTACGATAGCAGTTGCCCACGGATTGCACGGAATTTATTACCGGGATCAGAGACTTTTGCAATTCCAGTAAAACACCAAGGACCTGTTCCGACTGGGCCATATTCAGCACCAGGTCTGGCGGGACAATTTTGGTGCTGATATCTTCAGCCCGCATGGAAATGGTTTTATATCCCATTTGATTCAGCTTTGAAAGGGTCATATCAAGGATGCCCGCATCTTCCTGAATCTTTCCCGGGGAAAACACCTCTTCTCTATATATTCCAAGTATGCATGTTCCTTGCATTATCATCCTTCAATCTTTCTTAAAAAAGCTTCAGCCTGTTTGATGTCCTTGGGATGATCCACATCAAGTGTCTTTGGGACAGGGATGCCGTAAATCGAAAAACCTCTTTTAACCAGAAGCCCTAAAAATTGACGAAGCGCATTCAGGTTATTTCTCCTTGCGTCATCTATCGTACTGAAAATTTCGGGACTGAAATAATAGAAACCACTGGTCACATATCCGCCGTCCCTCGCTGAATCTCCCATGGCAACTATCTTGTCATGACCGTCCAGCCTCACCCACAGAGGCTTTTCATCATCTACAAATTCTGTAACAGCCAGTGCCCCGTCGGCCCGGTCTATCATATGTGCCTTCCTTACAAAATTTTTAAGGGTATCATTGGAGAATATCGCATCCACGGTAAGCAGGACAAATGGTTCCTCTTTGAGCAATGGAGCGAGACAAAACAGGCTTTCCATGGAACTTGGGGTTGTCTTTACAACAATATCCAGAGGAATCGGCCAGGTTTCCTGTTTAAGGTAATCCACTACTTCAGGGTTTAACTCGTTTACAATACAGGCAACAGAAGTTACATCCAGAGTGGCTGCAGCCCGGATTGCCCTGCCTATCATTGGTTCTCCCAGGATAGGTAAAAGGGGTTTCGGGATAGAGATGCCCCCCTGGACAAGACGTTCTCCTTTGCCTGCCGCAATGATTCCAGCTTTCATATAACAAGTGTCTCCAGATCGGCAAGGCTAGATATGATGCAATCGACCGGTCCTGGATTGGGAGGGACCCTTGGGTTAGGCCCTTTCAGCCATATTGTCTTCATGCCAAGGCATTGTGCAGGAATCATATCATGTTCAAAAGAGTCTCCTACAAAGGCAACCTCCTGAGGCGCAAGACGGAGGTCTTTAAGGGCAAGCTGAAAGATTTGGGGATCCGGTTTCTTGATCTCAACTATGGTAGAGTCCAGGATAATATCCATGATGTTGAACAGACCGGCTTCTTCACAGAGGACGGCTACATTACCATAAAAATTTGATATCACACCAAGCCTGAAGATCCGACTAAGGTTATGGAGGATTCGGGCATTTCGTCTTAAAAATGTTTCGCATTCTCTACAAAATGACTCGGAAAGCCTTTGTTCAGCCTCAATATTGTGCAAATTAAGAGCTTCGAACTGAAGCCTTACGTGAAGACTCATTAATTCCCTGAATCCCATGGAATTGACTTCAGGATCTGCACAACATATTTCATCGGCATGATAGAATGCCCGTTTTATATCGGGTAAAGGCAGGTTCAGATCCGCCTTTTCATACAGTGAGTAAAAACGGTCAAGCCAATGCCCCCCGTCGGAATCGAGCGTACCTCCGAAATCCAAGAGGATGGCCTTGCAATCCTGAAATTTCTGGATCGCTGGAGATAACATATGCCTTTCTCCCTATGCTGCCTCTCTTTCGTTATTTCCATTTTTATTGACTTGTTTCTGGTCCCCTCCTTCCGTCCGGTCTCCCCGGATAAAGGCCTCGGTCATATAAAAGGCCTCTTCATCGGTGTATTGTTGTGGTGGATGTTTCATGAAATAGGCCGACGGCGGGAACAGTATCCCTCCCTCACCCCGGTCCAGTGCCAGTTTGCAACATCGTATCGCATCGATGACAACGCCTGCGGAGTTGGCGGAATCTTCAACCGAGAGCCGTAATTCAAGATTCATGGGGATATCTCCAAATAGTCTGCCTTCCATGCGGACAAAGCAGATCTTGTTGTCTTTTTGCCAGGCCACATAGTCGCTTGGTCCTATATGGATGTTTTCATCATCTATCCGTCGTGCTGCCACTGACTGAACTGCCTCTGTTTTAGATTCTCTTTTGGACATGAGGCGACTACGATTGAGCATATTAAGAAAGTCTGTATTACCCCCTGTATTAAGCTGATAAGTCCGGTCCAGTTCCACACCCCGTTTTTTGAAAAGATCGGTAAGTATGCGATGTACAATAGTGGCGCCTAACTGGGATTTTATGTCATCTCCTATTATTGGAATATTTTTATCTTTAAAACGGTTGCCCCATACCGAATCGCTGGCAATAAAGACCGGCATGTTATTTACAAAGCCTACGCCTGCCTCCAGCGCACATTCTGCATAAAATCGCGCGGCCTTTTCAGACCCCACCGGGAGATAATTCAGAAGTATTTCTGTCCCCGATTTTATAAGAGTCCTGACCACTTTTTCCTTGTCAGGTTCCGGTTTATCAGCCGGGACAAAGGTATATGGATCGTCGTAATGACGCATATGCTCTGACACGCCATCCAGGATATGCCCCATTTGAACAATAACCCCTGTTGGTTGAATGTTTCTGCAAAATATCGTGGTGCAGTTGGGTTTCTCAAATATGGCCTCGGCCACATCTTTTCCCACCTTGCGTGTGTCTATGTCAAATGCTGATGAAATTTCTATGTCGTATGGTCTGTAGCCACCGATGTCCCAGTGCATTAGCCCTATGGCCTCGTCGCTTTTCTTGTCACTGTAATAATTTATGCCCTGAATTAGTGAGCTGGCGCAGTTTCCTATTCCCACAATGCCAATCTTAATCTTTTTCATCGGCTGTTTATCTCCTTTACTATTCACTATCCCAAGATATTAATACCTTTGTTTTTTACGGAGTTGAGATATGTTTTTCTTCCCCATTAAACCCGCTTGACTATATGCTGTTTTTCCGCTATCCGGACTTCATCATTCCATTCTTCAGCCTCTTCAACACCTGTCATTGCAAGATCCGGCTCCATCGCTCCTTCAGTGCGTGATCCTGACAATGTCCTCCATAACGCCTTGAATGGATGGGCAAAGGTATCATTTACTGCCGTGGCCTCGAACCCACAATGCATCATGCAGTCTGCACATTTAAGACTGCGTCCAAGTCCCCATTTACTCCAGTCAGTTTCTTCCATGAGTGCCTTAAAACTGGGGGCATATCCATCATCAGGTAATAAATAGCATGGCCTTTGCCAGCCGAAGATGTTTCTGGTGGGGTTGCCCCATGGGGTACACTGGTAGGTTTGATTTCCGGCCAAGAAATCGAGGTACAGGGATGTATGATTGAATTTCCATCCATGGCTCTTTCTGGCCTTGAGAACACTTCGGAAAAGCTCCTTGCTTGCAGTACGCTTGAGGAAGACTTCCTGGCTATATGCCCGTTCATAATTGAAACCAGGAGATACTGTGATGCCTTCTATGCCGAGACCCATTGCAAAATCGAAAAAGTCCGCCACCTCATCAGGGCTTATACCGTTATAGATGGTACAGTTTATGGTTACGCGGAAGCCTTTTGCCCGGACGGCTCGTATGGCATCCACTGCAATATCAAAGACTCCCTCTTGACCCACGGATGCGTCGTGGCGTTCCTTGTTCCCATCCAGATGAACGGAGAATGTCAGATATGGTGACGGACTGTAGGCATGCATCTTCTTTTTCAGGAGAAGCCCGTTTGTACAAAGATATACAAATTTTTTACGCCGGATCATTTCCTCGACTATCCGGGGCATCTCTTCATGGAGCAGGGGCTCCCCCCCTGCAATCGATACCACTGGCGCCCCACATTCTTCTGCAGCGTAGATACATTCGGATATGTTCATACGACGTGCCAGAATTTCCTCCGGATAATCTATCTTGCCGCAGCCGTTACATGTCAGATTACATTTAAACAAGGGCTCCAACATCAGTACCAAGGGATAATGTCTACGGCCGCGTATTCGCTGGCTTATAATATAAGATCCTATTCTGTATAATTGGACAAGAGGGACTCCCATAGATCAAATCCTTATCTGTTTTTTATAACTATAATAACATACCATATATTTTAATTTAATGGTGTAAGTAACCGTTTTTTCTAAACCAGTCAACAGCATCAGAAAGCGCCTTGCTGACCGGCCGCGGGGTGAATTTCAGTTCATGCCTTGCCTTTTCTGTAGAAAAAAACATGTTTTTTTTGGCCATGCGGATACCATCCACTGTGACGAACGGTTCAATATTACCCATGAGTCGTGCCCATGCTTCAGTGATATAGGCAACCGGCAGGATCAGATTGTGCGGGAGGCGGAACCGCGGTTTAGGATGACCGCTTATGGCGGCCAGAGCGGCAAGGATCTCTTTCAATGTCATGTTGTGCCCGCCCAGTATGTATCGTTCCCCTATCCTGCCGTGCTCCAGAGCAAGCATATGTCCCACGGCCACATCGTCCACATGAACCAGATTAAGCCCTGTGTCTACATATGCGGGCATGTGACCAGATGCGGCTTCGACGATCATACGTCCTGTAGGTGTAGGTTTGATGTCCCGTGGTCCTATGGGGGTGGATGGATTGACGATGATCGCAGGCAGGCCTTTTTTATCCACCAAACGCAGCACCTCGGTCTCGGCCAAAAACTTGGAGCGTTTATAATGGCCAATCATGTCCTTGATACTCACGGGTGTTGTTTCATCGGCCAGACTTCCATTTGCGGGCAGGCCAATCGTTGCCACACTACTGGTATAGACGATACGTTCTACTCCTGCTTCGGCAGCGGCAAGCATCATATTGAGAGTTCCATTTACGTTAGTCTTGTAGATCTCCTCCGGCCTCGGTACCCAAAGACGATAATCAGCAGCCACGTGAAACAGGAGATCACACCCCCTGACAGCCCGGTCAAGTGAATGTTTATCAGTTAGATCGCCGGTCACGATTTCCGCCTCCAGTCCCATAAGGTTCCGGCGATCACTTGACGGTCTGACAAGCGCCTTCACCTGATGACCGGCATGAATAAGCTGTCGTAACACAGCAGAACCTACGAAGCCGGAGGCACCGGTGATCAAACTTTTCACGGGCATAACTCCTGTTGCTGAACTGCAATCTCAAAAAGAAAAAGGAGACAAATTGTCTCCCCTCATGGTCTAACAAAATCTAACAAAGCAGAATTTGTTGCCTATGGGGGCCGCACCCCCTACTCTTTCCCTTGGTTTAAAGATATCTAAAATAAGCTCACCGCTATCTCTAAACCGAGACTTTTTTATTGCAGAAGCCGGGTCACGTCAAGCAATAAAATCTTGAAGGTTTTTATTCCATGCAGTCAACATGGAAGTGCTGTTTATATATTATGTCATGATTCTAATCGGTTAGGAGCAGTATCACGAAGATTATTTTTTTGTAATGTGGAATTGTGTTATGGTCGCATATTTCAAAATTGACAGCGCTAATCATCTTTATATAGTCTAATAGCCTTTAAATTCAATATTTTTTTGGAGTATAACCAATGGAAAAACGTGTTCTTTTCCTTAATCCTCCATCCTATGAGGGATTTGATGGGGGTGCTGGCAGCAGATATCAGGCGAAACGGGAGGTCCTTTCATTCTGGTATCCCACATGGCTGGCCCAGGCTGCAGCCCTTTGTCCAGGCAGCAGACTTATAGATGCACCGGTGGAGGATATGACACCGGAAGATACGGTGAGGGCGGCTCAAGACTTTGATATTATCGTTATTTATACAAGCACACCCGGTTTTAGAAATGATGCCATGCTTGCGAATCATTTCAAAAGGGAATATCCGGAAATAGTGATCGGCATGGTAGGGCCGCATTGTACAGCACTGCCGGAAGATACCCTAAGGGATTGTGAGGCCCTCGATTTTATCGCAAGGGGTGAGTTTGATTATACCATTGCCCATATTGCCGGGGGCAGCCCCTTGCCGGAGGTAGAGGGAATATCTTATGTAAAGGGGCATAAGGTTGTCCATAATCCTGCCAGGACTCCTGTTGAAAATATGGACAAGCTCCCCTCCGTAATCGATGTATACAGGCGGGACCTATCCATTGAGAAGTACTTTATCGGGTATCTGCTTCATCCGTATATGTCTGTATATACCGGGCGGGGATGTCCAGGGCAATGCACATTTTGTCTATGGCCCCAGACCATAGCAGGGCACACATACAGGACACGTTCGGTGAAAAGCGTCATAGATGAAATGACCCGGGCACGGGAGATGTTTCCCGAGGTAAAGGAATTTTTCTTTGATGACGACACGTTTACCGCCAAGTTGCAGCGTGTTGAAGAGATTTCCAGGGGTTTAGGCAGGCTGAATATTACCTGGTCATGTAGCGCCCGGGCCAATGTACCTGAAAAGACCCTTGCCATAATGAAGGAAAACGGTCTGCGCTGTATAATGGTCGGGATAGAATCAGGCAGTGATGAAATTTTGAAGAATATCAAGAAGGGGATAACTACTGCGCAGGCCATGAAGTTTGTCAAGACATGCAGGAGACTCGGTATTGTTACCCACGCAACCTTTGCCATAGGTTTGCCGGGTGAGACAAGAGACACCATCAGACAAACTATTGAGTTTGCCAAAGAACTTGATCCAGATACCCTGCAGGTCTCTATTGCCACACCCTATCCAGGCACGGAATTTTACAGGCAGGCCGTTGAAAACGGATGGCTTGTGTACCCGGATCTCGTCTCCGATTCGGGAGTACAGCAGGTGGCTATTGAATACGAGAACCTGTCAAAAAAGGATATATTTAATGCGGTAGAGACATTTTACAATAAGTTTTATCTTCGTCCCAAGCCCATCTTGCGTATTGTCCGGACGATGGTTATGGATATGGAGACATGTAAACGCCGGCTCCGGGAGGCCAAAGAATTTTTTTCTTTCATGTACAACAGGAAAAGGTCCAATGAATAGGCCAAACATACCATGAACAGCCTTTCTCTTGTATTATTCATTATTTGTGTGTGTTCAAATATATATCATCTTCTAACGGTTTTTTGTGGCGCTATTTTTCGCTTACGTCAAGATGGTAATAACTCATGTAATGACTGGCCCAAGGTGGCATGCCTTAAGCCCCTTTGCGGTCGTGATGCAGGAATATATGAAAATCTGGTGAGTTTTGTGGAGCAGGATTATCCTGATTACGAAATCATACTGGGTACTGCCGATGAACAGGACCCGGCCTATAAAACTGCCCAATCGCTCCGACGCTCATATTCCTCCAACAATATTAAGGTCGTATCCGGAGAGTTGGGAGCCGGGACAAACCGCAAAGTACGCAATCTGAAAAACATATACTCGCATGTATCGCCTGATGCAGATTTCCTTGTCCTGTCTGACTCTGATATCAGGGTTACAAGGGATTATCTTAAATCCATTATTGCACCCTTTTGCCTGAATCCCGACATAGGTGCGGTGACATCCGTTTACAGGGTAGAAAATATCCTGAGTCCTGGTGACTTATTGGAGGCCCTTTCTGTGGAAGCCACTTTTGTACCTGGTGTGCTGGTGTCTGCTGCCTTTTCTGATCTGAAATTTGCCTTTGGTGCGTCTGTTGTCATGGACCGCTCGGCATTTTTAAATGCAGGGGGATTTGATGCAATAGAGGATTATCTGGCAGACGACTACAAGATCGGAAACATTATACATAAAAGTGGCAAACGGGTTATACTGTCTCATTATGTAGTCTCCATTATATCATCGGGGCAAGGTCTCATGGATGCACTGGTCCACCTTTTGCGCTGGAGCAGAACAGTCCGTATATGTGAGCCCGTGGGATATCTCTTTTCAGGAATCTGCCATTCTACCTTTTGGGCCCTGGCACTGTTCTTTGCAACAGGGGCGGATAGTCTCGGATGGGGTATGCTTGGGGGGACTTGTGTTGTACGTATTCTGGGTGCGGCGGCGGTTTCAGCATCCCTAAGATCATCAGGGGGGATTTTCCGCGCCTTTTTGACACCGATCTGGGATCTGATATCCATATGTATCTGGCTGACAGGGCTTGTTGGCAATAGGGTGGTGTGGCGTGGGACGAAATATCGGATCTTTCCGGACGGCCGCATGGCAAAATCCTATAATCGTAATGAACAGGACAAATAATACATACCTGATTGTGACCGCGGATGATTTTGGCCGTTCATTTGCCGTCAACCGGGCAGTGGAAAAGGCGGCAAGGGAAGGCCTGCTGACTTGTGCCAGTCTCATGGTGACGGGAGAGGCGGTGGAGGACGCCGTCAGGATAGCCAAGGGTTGTCCCCGGTTACAGGTTGGGCTGCATGTCACGCTTACTGAAGGGAATCCTGTATCTCCAAAGAGGACCGTTCCTTCTTTGCTCAAAAGAGATGGCTCTTTCAAGAATTCCCCCGCACGACAGGGGATTTCATTGCAGTTCAGCAAGAAAGTAGAAATGGACATGAGGACGGAGGTCGCCGCACAATTCCGGGCCTTTTCAAAGACAGGGCTTTCTTTTCTTCATGTGGATTCCCACCACCACCTTCATATCCACCCCAGGCTATTTGATATCATTTTGGAAAATTCAAGAAAATATGGGTTGAAGACCATCCGCATCCCTTATGAACCGTGGGAGATATCCGGTCCGATCTCCAAGGGGCATGGGTTGCGCAACAGGCTTTTCAGGATTATATTTTCGGGACTGTCATCTGTGTGCAGAAAGATGGCCAGATCGAGTGGCATCATGTCATCCGATGGCGTGTTCGGCCTGTATCAGACCGGTGAAATTACGGAAAAATGGGTATTGCACCTTATAGACAGCCTTTCAGGCCGGCCTGGGATATTTGAACTTTATACTCATCCCGAAGACAGCCCGAATTCTCCGGGATATCATGACCTGAATGCGCTTATCAGTCCTTATGTCAAGGAGAGAATAAGAGAAAAAGGTATTAATCTGATTTCATACAATATCATTCATCCCAGTGAGGTAAGGGAAAGATCAGGATGAGGAAGCCGCCTTATTTCATCTTCAAGTGTTCCTTTTGAAGATATAAGACGGTGATAGACCGATATGGCCCACAGGGGAAAATATTGACTGTAACCATGATATCGAAGGTAAAAGACCCTTGGAAAGCCGGTACCGGTGAACATGGTTTCATCCCATCCGCCTTGTTTATTCTGGGTTCTAAGCAAATAATGAATCCCGCGCTCTACAGCCGGACTCTTTGTCTCTCCTGCAGCCATAAGCCCCAGCAATGCCCATGCCGTTTGTGATGCGGTGCTTATACCCTTGCCTGCGAAAGAAGGGTCATTATAGCTGTAACAGGTCTCTCCCCACCCGTTGTCTGGATTCTGACACGATTTTAGCCAGTCTGCGGCTTTGCGGATATAGGATTGGGACATGTCTTCCCCTGTCTGCCGAAGGGCCATTAATACAGACCAGGTCCCGTAAATATAGTTTACGCCCCAGCGGCCATACCAGCCTCCGAAACCTTCCTGTTCCCTGCGCAAAAAATCGATGGCCTTGTCAACCGGCGGCAGGTCCCTCTGATAGCCCAATATACCCAGGAGCTCAACACACCGGCCTGTTACATCTGATGTGCTGGGGTCTAACAATGCACCGTGGTCTGCAAATGGTATATCGTTCAGATAAAGGTAGTTGTTATCTATGTCAAAGGCACCCCACCCGCCATCCGTACTTTGCATGCCTATAGTCCAGTTGACTCCCTTTGCGATCTTCTCCCTGGCCTCTTTGTCATTCAAGGTTCCTGCCCGGAGCAGAGACATAATGACCATAGGGGTATCATCGATATCAGGATACAGGGCGTTTTCGAATTGAAATGCCCAGCCCCCGGGCGAAAGATCCGGCGCCCTTATTGACCAGTCTCCTTTAATATGAATTTGCTGAGCAAAAAGCCAGTCCACACATTTTTTGACCGCTCTGTGGTCCGGGGACAGACCTGATTCCAACAGGGCCGAAAGGGCAAGAGACGAATCCCATATCGGCGAGTTACAGGGCTGACAAAAAGTCTTGTTACCACGGATGATCAGTAAATCATCTAACGCCTTGATACCACGTTTATAGTCCGGATGGTCATCAGGATATCCAAGGACCTTGAGGGCCATAACGGCATTCGCCATGGCCGGAAAAATGGCGCCGATTCCTCCTTCGCCCTGCATATGCTTAATAAGCCATTTCTCGGCATGGCTGATGGCCTTTTTTCGAATGCATTCCGGAATAAATCGCTCTGTGGGTCTCAGCAGACGATCACACAAGATAAAAAGGTTTTTACGCAGCCTGTTCCAGGAGGTGAAATGGTCCAAGTAGCCTAGTTTGTCCGGAGGTATGGCAAACAATTCCCGAATTCCTTCTGAGTCGCCCAGCCTGCAGACAGGACGTTTGGCATAGAGGATAAGCAGCGGCACAAGTACTGTACGGGACCAGTAAGATATCTTGTAAATGTTAAAGAAGAACCAGTGGGGAAGCAGCACGATTTCCACCGGCATGGCCGGGGTGGTATGCCAGGGTATCTGACCGAACAGCGCAAGTGTAGTGCGGGTAAATACATTTACCCTGGACGCACCGCCCATATCTAATATAAGCTCCCTGGCCCTGCCCATGCGGGAGTCTGTCACTGGAACGCCAAGCAATTTTAGGGCAAAGTATGCCTTGACAGAGGCACTGATGTCCGGATTTCCGCCTTCATATAATGCCCATCCCCCATTCTCCATCTGCCTGCTTCGTATATAATTCAATAATCCCTCCTTGAGAGTGGCAGGGATTTCCCTTCCCAAGAAACGCTGAAGCAGGATATATTCAGATGGAATTGTTACGTCCGCTTCCAGGTCAAACACCCAATACCCTCCTGGATCCTGGAGGGAAAGAAGATGGTTTGCAGCCTTTAATTTGGCGGCCTCTAATTGTTTTATGGTAAATAGAGGAGTCTCTGGCGTATTAATGGTCATTTTTATCCTTCCGGTTTTTTCTTATCTTCATCTGCTGTCTATATCTTCCCTCCCCAGGCAATCTCTCTTTGGACCGTTGAGCACTCTTTTCCATATGTTTTCACCTTTTTCCGAAACTAAGCCCGATCTCCCGTTTTGTCAACACTTCTGAATGGAATCCAATGAATCTCTTGCCAGGAGAATGGATTTTTTCGTATCCCCTGAATGGGCCAATAAAGAGGATATTCATTGCCTGTTTTTGTCTCTTGCCAGGACAGTACCTTCCCTGTAAAGTAGACACTTCTGAAATTACATATGAGGTCTTCAAATGATGAAAAGTCCATATTTCCCTTTTGTCCTGGATCAAAAACCCGGATTTTTTTTGAACTGGTTTCTTTATTCACTCTTTAAGAAAGTCCAATTTGACAAGAACATGACTGACATGTTGAGGCAAATGCACCGTGATGGCACGGTGGTATATGCCGCCAAATACCAAAGTCATCTCGATTATCTCCTGTATCACTATTGCTTTCGGAGAAATCGTCTCCCCTATCCGAAAATAGCCTTTGATCTCAATATGTCATGGTTCCTGCCCGTTTCACGAATCATAAAAATTGTGAAATTCCATTTTATGTACTTCCTTAAATACAGGGAATGGCCTTCGCCTTTCAAGACAGGGTTTTTCAAAAATGCTGTCCAGAAGGGAGACACCTTTCTCCTGTTTCTTGTAAATCCCAAAGGGTTTTACAGGCATTTTATCCATGCAGAGAAAGGACATATTCAATTTCTCCTTGAGACACAAATGGAGACAGATCATCCTATATATATTGTTCCGCAACTCATCCTATACAAAAAGGCCCCTGAAAAAGAGCAGTCAAATCTTATGGATATATTGTTTGGATATAAGGATAAGCCGGGCCTTATAAGGAAGATAAGCCTGTTTTTCAGGTATAATCGTCGCCCATTTATCGATTTCGGGAGTCCCATTAATCTAAAGGCATATCTTGAAACCCAGGAATCGGAACGATCTCTTGAAGAGATGGCAGAAGAGATAAATCACATGCTTATCAAAAGCATCGATGTACAGAAAAGGGTTGTGCTGGGCCCTGTAATGAAATCCAGGCAACAGATAAAGGAACTGGTCTTGAAAGATGATGAGATAACCGGCACTATCCAGGAAATGGCAGGTGGAGATCCCAAAAAGATAAGACAGCTAAAGAAAAGGGCGGGAGAATACTTTGATGAAATTGCAGCGGATTTCAACATAACCTATTTGCACATGTTCCATCTGGCCTTGAAATGGCTTTGGGGGAGGATCTTTCAGGGAATTGATATAAAAGAATCTGAGTTCGCCGTTATAAGAGAATCGGCCAGAAAGGCTCCTCTCGTCTATGTCCCGTCCCATAAGAGCCATATCGACTATTTGGTATTAAACGATATCCTTTATGAAAACCAGATGCACCTGCCGAGGATTGCAGCGGGCAGGAACCTGGCCTTCTGGCCCGTGGGACATCTTTTCAGGAAATCAGGGGCATTTTTCATACGCAGATCTTTCAAAGGGGCCAGGCTTTATGCAAGGATCTTTGCCAGGTACATTAAGGTGCTCCTTAAGGAAGGTGATTCCATCGAGTTTTTCATTGAAGGGGGGCGCAGCCGGAGCGGCAAGCTCATCCTTCCCAAGACAGGTTTTCTCTCTATCCTTGTTGAGGGATATCGGGAAGGGTACTGTGATGACCTCATTTTTGTCCCTGCTTCCATCACATATGACACAATATTGGAACAAAAATCGTATCTTAAGGAGATTGAGGGAGCCAAAAAAGACCAGGAAAATTTTAAACAGGTTTTGAAGGCCAGACATTTTCTGAAACGGAAATTCGGCAAGATATATATAAGATTCGCCCAGCCTATTTCACTAAAAGACTATCTGGCTGATAAGAATAATATCAGTGAAGACACGCATGGAAACCTTGCCCTTGATCTGGTCCGTTCAATAAACAAGGTAACCCTCGTCACACCTCTTTCAGTAATAGCAACAGCCATTCTCAGCAGACACCGTCGACGGTTCCGTCTTCATGAACTGATATCCACCGTTGACACTCTTCTGGAATTTATGAAAAGATATCAAATTCCAATAGCCCATACCCTTAACAACCTGACTGAAACGGCAGAGAACGTGCTCTCGCTCCTTGTCACCAGAAAAGTCATAAAACTGCCTGAAAACAGAGAGGTAATAGATGATATATATTCCGTTGATGAGGAAAACAAACGGGAACTTGAATACTATAAAAACAGCATAATTCACTTTTTTATTCCTCATGCCTTTGTGGCTGTCTCTCTTTTAACGGGACCGGACGAAATAAAGACCAAGGAAAGCGTGGAAAAGGAGTATCGTTTTTTAAGAGATGTTTTCAAGTATGAGTTTGTCTTTGACGATTCCTGTGAGATAACCGAATTAATCGATATGGTTATCACCTATTTCTTGGAATGCTCCTTCATTTCACACAGCCGCACGGATGACGGGTTCAGGATTACCCGGAGCGGTTTCATGAAGCTTCCCATATGGGCGGGAATAGTAAAGACATTTCTGGAGTCTTATTGGATTGCAGCAAGATCGATTGCATCCGGCATGGACAGACCCAGAAAGGAGAGTGAACTTTTAAAAGATATGAACACCCGGGGATTGGAATTCCACAAACTCGGCCTCATAGACCATATTGAGGCCATTTCCCATATAACATTCAAAAACGCTATGCTTTATATTAATAAAGACGTCCTGCGCCCGTATCATAGGACACCGGAAAAAGGCATGCCCCAACCCCTGGAACCTAAAGAAAGTCTCACCCTCTTTGGCCAGAGATTATATGAACTGGCCCGTTTTAGCGGGTAGGCGCCCTTTTATGAAAGGCCCCAGTTCCTTAATTGCTCCAGCATTTTTTCCCTGTGACTGCCGGGCCAGTAATAACGGCCACATGAGGGACAGGAGCGAATCATATTCGTTTTACTGTATTGATAAAATATATAATCCGGGATACTCTCTCCGGCCTGTTGGGGATGGACATGTTTTAGGACCTCATTGCACACCAGGCATCTGCTGAACCATCTCGAACTGTCTGACACAAGACCGATCTTTTCCTTCAGTTCGGCCATCTGTTCACCTGTATGATTGGAATAGAGCAACACCCCGTTATCATATCGATCTGCCATTTTTTTGTGACGGGACAGAAGAATCCTGCCGTGTTTCACGAAATGGTCAATATCACCGGGCCTGTAGCGGGGCTGATAATGGGTATCATAGCCCAGGACCCTGAGCCATCTGGCCAACCTGCCCAGCATGGTGTCAGCCACGAATCTCATATCGTTGGTTCCTGATTGCCAAGATCGCTGTTGAAGCTGATTTCTGACAGATAACCTATTTTTCGATGCCCTCTCTTGCTGTTACCCCTTTTTGGTAATAGTGCTTGACCTCTTTCATTTCAGTAACAAGATCCGCAGCTTCAATTATCCTTGCGTCCGCCCTCCTGCCGGTAATTACCAGTTCCACATCGTTTGGCCTTGAAAGGATCAGATTCAACAGGTCCTCTACAGAGAACAGCTTATAATGGATGGCAATATTTGCCTCATCCAGGATAACCATATCATACTTGCCCGATTTTATTGCAGCTGCCGCCTCGCCAAGTCCTTCCCTGGCGGCCTGGATGTCTTCTTCTTCAGGTGTCCGGTGGATGAAACAGCCCCTTCCGAACTGTCTGACAACGATGGCATCGGAAAATTTGGCAAGTGCCTTGTGTTCGCTGTATTCCATTCCCTTCAGGAACTGGGCAATATATACTTTCAGGCCAGCTCCTGCAGCGCGGACAGCAAGTCCTAAGGCAGCAGTAGTCTTACCCTTTCCATCACCTGTATATACGTGTACATATCCCCTCATAAATCAACTCCGCAACTGTTTGGCTTCATAATTTTATCTGCTTGAGACAGTAGTTCAAATACACAAGAAAAAGTAATATGCCTGAAGGATTTCGTACCATTACCACTCTATACTTTTTTGGCTTTCAATCCAGGGCTTTTATACAGTATTTAAGTTTGCCTGGCATCCTCGATTGCATTGATGATTTTTTTTTGTAACCGGACATGAAACCTGAAATTTTCTTCCCTGCTGGTCTGCACTTCAATAATTGTATGTCTTTTTCCCTTAATGGCAGCCTTGTAAGACTCAATAAATGCCTGTCTGTCACAAGGGGTATGGTAATCCATGTTAAAGAGCCTGGCCGCATGTTGGAAAGTCAGGTCGTGAGGAACGGCAAAGAATGATTCAAAGACATCCTGAAACCCTGAAATGGGCAGGAACGAAAATATTCCGCCTCCCCGGTTGTTTATCAATACTATTATCAGGGATTGACTGATTCTGTCCAGCAGTGAGAGGGAGCTTAAGTCATGTATGAAGGCGAGATCACCCATGACAAGGGTTACAGGTTTATTGATTCCGGCAGCAAGACCGGCGGCACTGGCAATGGTCCCGTCAATACCGCTTGTACCGCGGTTTGTGCCGATAACTGCATCAGGACCGTTATGACAGGCATACATATCCATTTCGCGTATCGCCATACTGCTTGCCAGAAACAGGCCTGTCCCGGCAGGGATATTTTGTGAAATCCAGCGGGCAACAGACGGCTCGCTTATCCCTGTTGTCTTTTGAGAGTACTCTTCGATAATTTCTGCCGCCTTGTCGGACTTTTTTCTTAACCCGTCCACAAATGCCTGGTCCGTGTTAGTCTCAACCATGGCCGAAAGTTCCCGGCACAGATATGATATATCGGTCTCGACACGCCATGTTACCATATGGGCCGGATCCAGACGGTCCGGGTGGTTTTCTATAACGATATAATCTCCATTAAAACCATCGGTTATAAATTGCAGGAAACGTTTGGATGTTGGCACCTCTCCCATATGCAAAACCACATGGGGCCTGAATTCCCGCCTGAATCTTTCAGACAAAAGGAGCTGATCAAAATAGGGAATAAGATGTGCAGATGGGTATCCCAACCTGAGCCCGGATGCCACGTCGGCAAATACAGGCCAGTTAAGTTTGTCAGCAAGTCTGGCAACTTCCTGCTGATCATGGCGCGAGTTCAGGCGCCCCACAACCATAAGTCCATGCCTGGCCTTATTAATCATATTTGCCATTTCGTTTATAGTTTGTGGATTTGCCTGAATAGAAGATGTTGAGTAACAGGTGTAAGGTTGATGGCTTGCAACCCATTTGTTCAAGTTTGCAGTATAAGCTTCAGCTACCTTCAAAGGTTCCGGTGCCAGGGGTTCCCTGAACATGAAGTTTATATGGACCGGTCCCTTAGGAGAGGAAGATGCCCGGTAAACAGCCTGATCCACTGTGGTCAGGATCATCTGTGGGGGAATTTTTTCATCCGGGCAGGGCATGTCGAAATGGAATCGCACGTAGTTTCCGAATATGCCCGGCTGGTGAATGGTCTGGTTGGCCCCGGTATGGCGTAATTCCGGGGGACGATCGGCAGAGAGCACGAGCAGCGGAACCCGGTCCATTGAGGCCTCGACAACGGCCGGGAAACAGTTCGCAACGGCCGAACCGGATGTTGTTATTATAGCAGCGGGCCTTTGCGTGGCACGGGCATAACCCAGGGCATGGAAAGATGCCCCCCGTTCATCATAGCAAACTATTGATTGTGTATCCTCATGCCTGGCAACTGCCACTGTTAACGGTGAAGACCGGGATCCGGGAGAAATGCAGAAATATTTTATGCCGTTTCGGACCAGTTCCTCAATTGCAAGATCGCACCATAAAGTGTTTATATTTTCTGAAGCGGTTTTCATGGTCCCTCAAAGAATCCCGTAAAATTCGAGATCTTGTTCTCGATTTCATTCCACTCTGCTTGTGGATCTGACCCTGATACGATTCCTGCTCCTGCGTACAGGAATATGTGCCTGTCAGAGACGAGGGCGGAACGGATCGCCACAGCGACTTCCGCTGTATCGTGTGAAATCCAGCCTACAGGCCCGGCATACCAGCCGCGATCAAATGTCTCCACGGATTCGATTTTTTTGAGTGCCTTTGCAGTAGGGTATCCCGCAACCGCTGCACTTGGGTGCAAGGCAGAAAACAGTTCGCTGTCAGACACGCCGTTTTGGATATTGCCTGAAAAACGGGTATAAAGATGCTGCATCCTGGACAACTTTAATATCTCTTCCTGGAAAAGGGTTTCCACCGAACCACATAATGCATGCATCCGTTCTTTGACCAGACGGCTTACCCAACGATGTTCCCGGAGATCTTTTTTATCATGTGCAAGTTCTTCGGCAAGCAGGGTATCCTCTTCAGGTGTCTTTCCGCGTTGTCTGGTGCCTGCTATGGCCTCACTTTCAAGGTGTTGCTTGTATCGCATGTATAGGCGCTCGGGGGTTGCCCCCATAAATGCGCAGTTCCTGACCGGCTGAACATAAAAGTGATATGTGTGTGGATTGTCTTTTCTAAGGCGTTCCATAAGGAGCGTCGGATGGACGGCCTCTGCAAATTCAAACCTGGTTTGTCTGGCCAGTACCACTTTTTCCAGATGATTGGCCTTTAAGGCCCTCAGGGTACCGCGGACATCCTTCTCCCATTGGTGGACAGCGGGAAAATCTCTTCTTGATATGGATCGGAAGGATCTTCCGGGTTGATCTGTTGGCAAGCAAGTCATCCGGTCCAGGTCATTAAGCAATTGTCCGAATTCATCCCCGGACAGATCTGATTCGGTATCCCTTATATTACATATGAGAACGGCCCCGGAATCATCAAGCCGGATTTCAAACCGTGGGATAATAAAAAAGTATGTCCCAAAGGGCTGCCATATTTTTTCAGAAACATTGCGCGGGGCGAAACGTGCCCCGCCATAAAAACGGAGATCCGGATGAGAATCTGAAAGGATTTGGTGCATTTTCCTGAATACAAACGAATAATCAGGGACAGGCCCAGTTTGGGTCAACAGGATTACTCTGCCTGATCCCGCTGCTGTAAAATTTTTTTCCCTGTTCGACCAGTAAATTTTTACCTGATGCGGTTGTTGTTCAAGCCACTGGAGTGGATCGATCTTTCCGGCTATTGTTGTCCCAATGTGGAGTATTTTATCTGAAAAGCCTGCCTTTCGCCGGTCCGATGCGAGGCGGACAATCATATTTTTAAGCTCTGTCTTGGCCTGATTAAAGTATGATGCCTGCACTTTTAGCCCTTATCTGCACAATAAATGGTGGCAATGCCGAAGCTTAAGGGATGTGCCTCTACAGCCTGAAATCCCGTCTGTGATAATAGTTTCATGAATGCCTTTCCAAAGGGAAATGTCTCTACTGTTTTGTTTAAGTAACGGTATGCACGATTGTCTCCGGAGATTGCGGCGCCTATGTGTGGCAGTATATGGCGGAAATAGATCAGGTACAGGCCTCGCACCAGAAAATTATGTGGCAGGGAAAATTCCAGGATGATTGTCCTGCCACCGGACTTGAGGACCCGATGTATCTCCTTGAGACATGGAACAGGTTCTTTAACATTGCGTATTCCAAAGGCCATTGTTACGACATCAAAACAGTCTGTTTTAAAAGGAATACGAACGGCATCGCCTGGCCACAGTATGATCCTGTCCCCTGCCGAATTTTTTGCAATCTTTTGTCGTCCCATATCCAGCATTTTCCAGGCCATATCTATTCCCACGCCAAGGCCCATTCGTCCCGATTTGTTCAGCATAAGCAGGACATCCGCAGTCCCCGTGGCCAGATCCAACACCTTGTGTGTATCGCCAGGCGGCAGATAACATGCAATCTTCCTGCGCCATATCCTGTCCTGACCAAAGGATAGAAGCCGATTCAGGAAATCATAGCGAGGGGCTATTTTGTTGAATATTTGCCAGGAATTTATTTTTGGGCGTGTTTCCATCTGGGTGTTTATAATTCAGGCATCCCGTTTTGTAAAGGTTGTAATGTTATGATCCCCAAACGATATGTCAAGTAGTTTTAGGATGTTGCAAGGCAAATATCCTTAAATCCCGGATCTTTTTCTAAAAGATAGGGGTTGATTTTAAAAGGGAAAATATGAGATATGCATCATAACAAAAAGGGCATCTCAGGGAGGATCTGTTTATGGATCGTTTGGAGATTGAAGAAGTCCTAAAGGCAAGTGACCTGTTCAGGGGACTTGAAAAGGAAGATATTGAAAGGATAGCCGGTCTTTGCAGGATGAAGACGTATAAGACCGGGGAATATCTATTTCGCCAGGGTGATTTTGGGGATAACCTGTATGTTATTGCCGAGGGTCATGTGTTCCTGGAACGAGCCACCGATCTGGGCACGCGTAAGGGTGGGGTTATCATTGCCATGCTTGGAAAGGGGAGGGCCTTTGGTTGCTGGTCTACCCTTCTGGATGAACCCCATAACCTTATGTCTTCTGCCACTTGTCAAAAGCCCACAAAGGTTTTGGTCATGAATGGAGAAGATCTAAGACAGATGATGCTTGAAAACAGCAGACTGGGATTTCGCGTACTGGAAAGGCTCTGTTTTTTACTCAGGGACAGGATACAGGGTGCCTATGGTGCTATGGAGAAGGTTTAAGGCCAAGGGTGTGGATTATGAAAGAAGATATGGATGCTGAAGAGAAAAAGAGGCTGCAGGAAGAAGAGAAGGCCATGCTGGATGACATAGCCTCAATGCTTGGTGGATTTGGGAAGGTACGTTCCAACCTTATCCCTGTACTCCAGATGATCCAGGTAAGGCACTCTTATGTAGCAGCCGAGGCGATAAGGATGGTAGCGGAATATCTCGAAATGCCTGTATGCGAAGTCTATGGAGTCGCCACTTTTTATAATCAGTTCAGGTTTCATCCCCCTGGCAAACACCAGATAAAGGTGTGTCTTGGTACTGCCTGTCATGTCAGGGGCGGAGATATTATTCTCGAGAATTTTGAGAGAAAACTCGGGATTCATGATGGGGAAACTACGGCAGACAGGGAGTTCAGCATAGAAAGGGTTGCTTGTGTAGGTTGCTGTGCATTGGCCCCTGTGGCGATAGTTAACGATACCGTATATGGACATATGGCCCCCAGTAAGGTGGAGGGCATTATCCTGGGCTTCGAGATAGAGAAAGAGCGAAACAAGGCAAAAGAGGAAGAAAATGGTTCCGACCGATAAAGGTAAGGCCCTGGAAACCTATGATGGTATCCGCCGGGAGGCCGATGAACGCCGAAAGGCCTTTAAAGATGCCCGGGTGCCAAAGATATATATAGGAATGGCTACATGCGGTCTTGCTGCAGGCGCCCTGGACACAAAGAATGCATTTGAGGAGACAATCCGTGAGCAGGGTATCGAGGCACGAATCCTCCCTGTAGGATGTATTGGGCACTGTTATGCAGAGCCCGTAGTAATTATTGATCATCCGGAATCAGGGTTTCCGCCGATCATGTATCACAAGGTAAGTCCCGGTAAGGCAAAGATGTTCGTAAAATCGTTCTTGGGAGACGGAGATCCCCTTTTTGAGCATATTCTTGGTGCCATGGAGGAAAATGACCTGATACCGCGGGTTATGGATTTTCCAAGATTTAGCCATGAAAAACGTGTGGTCATGGAAAAATGCGGACTTATCGATCCAGAGGATATCTATGATTATATTGCAGAAGGCGGATACTCTTCTCTGGCCCGGGCGCTTCAGCTAAGCCCGGATGAGATAATAGATGAGGTACAGGAATCCGGACTTAGAGGAAGGGGAGGGGCGGGTTTTTCCACCGGCATGAAGTGGGCCATGGCAAGGGGGAGTGATGCAGCCTCGAAAATCGTGATATGCAATGCCGATGAGGGAGACCCGGGCGCGTATATGGACCGGACCATTCTTGAGAGCAACCCGCATCAGGTCATCGAGGGTATGGCCATATGTGCCTATGCAGTAGGGGCCCGGGAGGCCATAGTATATGTGAGGGCCGAATATCCCCTTGCAGTCAGAATGATTACAAGGGCCATAGAACAGGCCGGTGACCTTGGTCTCGTGGGTAAGGGCATACTCGGCACCCCGTTTGACCTGGATATTTCCGTGTTCCAGGGTTCCGGTGCCTTTGTCTGCGGAGAGGAAACTTCTCTGATCCAGTCTATTGAGGGGAAAAGGGGTATGCCTCAACATCGGCCCCCATATCCTGTTCAAGAGGGCCTATGGGGTAAACCGACAGTCATAAACAACGTCAAGACCTTTGCCTCCGTGGCTCCAATCATGGCTCATGGCGCATCATGGTACCATGGCATGGGCACCAGGGAGAGTGCGGGTACGGCTATTTTTTCCATAGTAGGGGATGTGGTCCATCCCGGCCTTGTAGAGATCGAGATGGGAGTGCAATTAAAGGCCCTTATTTTTGATATATGCGGCGGCATTCCGGACAAAAAGGGCTTCAAGGCCGTACAGATAGGGGGACCATCGGGTGGATGTCTCCCTGCAAATTTTCTCGATACCCCCATTGATTTTGATTCTCTGACAAAGGCGGGCGCCATGATGGGATCCGGCGGCATGGTGGTCATGGACGAGGACACATGTATGGTGGATGTTGCCAGGTATTTTCTCGATTTTACACAGAAGGAATCATGCGGCAAATGTACCTTTTGCAGGATCGGAACATATCACTTGCTTGGCATATTGGAACGGATAACCAAGGGGGAGGGCCGCGAAGGTGACCTTGATGAGCTTATGCGCCTGAGTATGGATATAAAGGAAGGCTCTCTTTGCGGGCTGGGCAAGACATCACCCAACCCGGTGCTCACATCACTCAAATATTTCAGAGAAGAGTATGAGGCCCATATCAAGGAAAAAAGGTGTCCTGCCGGGGTATGCCGTGCACTTACGGCCTATTACATAGACCTGGATAAATGTGCCAGGGGCTGTGATGCCTGCGTGGGCAGCTGCCCTGTGGAGGCCATCTTTACCACCAAGGACCGAAAGAAGGGAATTGACCAGACACTTTGTGTGAAGTGCGGTGAATGCATGGTCTCATGTCCTTCTGAATATAATGCCGTAAGAAAGGTGTCTCCACCGGACAGGGCCCCGATTATTGAGCGGCCTGTTGAGACAAACGAGAAATGATTAAGATCCTGGTAGATAACAAGGAAATTGAAACCGAAGAGGGAAAAAGTGTGCTTCAGGCATGTCTTGATAACGGGATATATATACCCAACCTCTGTTACGTGGAGGGAATGGACAGGCCTCCTGCCTCGTGCAGGTTGTGTTTTGTAGAGATCGACGGGGAAGATAGGCCCACAACCTCATGTACTGCGAAGGCGCGTGAAGGGATGAGGGTCAGGACAGATACTCCGGCTGTAAGGAGCCTTCAGCGCAGCGCTTTTGAGTTCCTCTTGTCCCTGCATGATGTGGACTGTGCACACTGCCCGGCCAACAAGAAGTGCGGCCTTCAGGATATAGCCAGATTTTTAAAGGTGGGGCTGAAGCCCAGGCGTCTGGAACAATACCTGAAGGAGTCCGTTGCCGGGGAAAAGCACCCTGTCCTGACTTATCATCCAAACAGGTGTGTGCTTTGCGGCAGATGTATCTATGTCTGTGGGATCGAGCACGGCCGGCCCCTTCTTGCTTTTGCCAAGAGGGGTTTTGACACCACAATCACCTTTTATGGTGCAGGAGACATCCCAGATATCCCTTGCGGGGAATGTATGAGATGTGCCGAGGTCTGTCCCGTAGGAGCCCTCACCATGGCAGATCCTGATATCACACAGGATTTGCAGCCCCACCAAAAACAGAGAACAGGAGCATAAAGATTACTATCTGGATGATCCAGCCAATTATGCAGACCATAACGGCCCTCATTGTGCCTGTATAATCGAGGGCCTGTCTGACTGCAATGACCATTGCCACCAACATCCAGACTTGTGCCGCAAAATTAATCGGAACTGCCAATCCAGGAATAATTCCCAGCACCCTGATAAGACCAGGGGAACTCGAAAAGCCGATAGTACGCAGCAACTCACCTATGTCTGATCTGGTCTGGGGCTCTGAAAGGAATTTTGTGCCTATGAAATAGGTCAGGCATGCCCAGATGAACCACCCTGCAATGGCTGTGACCGTCCCCACCAGGATGCCGGCAAATCCCACTTTTCCAATACTTCCAATCCCGGCAGCTACACTGGAGAGAATAACAACCGACATTGCCTGTCCCATCGCTCCCTTGTCGGCTTCAACCTCTTCATAAAGATTGACATCCAGCCTGGCAGCACGAATGATACGATTCTTGAAGCTATCCATTGGAACCTCCTGATTTGTTTTGGCGCATTAGCAAAGATGTTTTTCGGCCTGTTACGATCATTAATCTGTCTAATTGGAATCATGATATTTGTCAAACCCGGTTTTACAGGTCCATAGGCCACCTGTTTCCAGCTATTGCTGAAATTCACATTGCTCCCGCCGTAAGGGGTAATGGACTCGCGGTGGATGAAAAGGTAGAGATCAACAGCCTCCCTGTCCTGCCTGATCTGCCATTCCTCGCATGATCTGTTAAGATGCCTGAAAAATCGACCAATTTCAGCGCCGGATACCTTTTGACAGTAGATAATCGCTATAATTTATCAGTATAAATTCTTGTGCCTGTTACATACAGCAATGCCTTTCTGTCTATAACCATTTGCATTTATTTGACTTAATCTTTAAAAATTGATATAAAACAACAATTAAATAATCTGTTTTTGTATTATAGAAAACAAGCAATATTAAATATTAGCCAAAAACGTAAATGACGGGAGAGAATAAAATAATTGGGTTGGCAAAAGAATATCTTCTGTCATTTCATGAAGTGTCAGAAGATATGATATTGCGCCATTTAAGTGAGTGGAAAAAAAGGGTTCCTTCGTCTACAGAAGAATTATTTCGAGCTTTTTTGTTACATGCACAAAATCGTCAGGGCATGCCTAACAGCATTGGCGAAATAAATAAATTATCAGATATATTATTTGGTTTTGATCCAGTATTGACATCAAAAAGATATTGCACATGGGAAGTGCTGTTCGATATTATAAAAAATAGTACCTACTCCCCACCTGGGAGAATGGAAAAAGAAACTAAAAGAAATTATTGGGTTATTTATACTAAATCAATAATTTCTATCGCAAACTTCTTATCATCGTATAAAGATATTGATGAATTCAATAAAATGCTCTTTTCTTTTAAAGATAGATT
>CAZQAA010000191.1:0-23255 GCA_964591255.1 uncultured Desulfobacterales bacterium
CTCGATCTTTACCCGGCCTACCAAAAGGGACATCATCCGTCCCTCGGCATTGACACCTACCACCTCATCTCCGGCCTTCAGCTCCGACAGATAACGTGTCTTGCCACCAGACACCATGGTATATGCATGGACAGGTCCAGCGTTTACCCTGAATGGCCTGGGAGCGACGTAAGGATTCTCAATACTTTCTGAATGCACCAAAAAAAGGGCCTGGCTGCTGTTACCCACAAGCATTCCCTCACCCGGCCTCATTGTGGTACATGTATCAACGCATACCCTGTCGCCCATCCCCACAGGCACAACCCTGTCGATCTTTAGCTCCGTCAGATTTATAGTTTCCTGATCAGACCTGATCTTGTCGATCATCTCCCTGACCCTGACAGGATTACGCTCGGTTATGATAATACCATCCACTCCCTTTTCAAGTATACCTGATGCGGTCTGGGCCTCGTCAAGTCCTTTGACTTCCACAAAAATATTGTCAGCCCTTGCAACCAGGTTTTCCAACGGTATAACTGTCCAGTCTGTTGTCCTCACCACTACCTTTTTATCCTGACACTGCTTTACAATCTCCTGTTCATCCTCCGCCGACCGGATTTCCATAAGCAACACATCTTTTCCCCACCTAAGATCCCCATTATCAGACACAGTGGTTATAAGCCCTAGTTCCTTGACATCCTTAACCTTGTCCGGCGGGACTATTACTGCATCGGCCCCGCTTTCAAGGGCCGTGGTAACGAGTTCCTTTTTCCACGGATCTGCATTGACCCATATCTCTTTC
Source organism: uncultured Desulfobacterales bacterium (assembly GCA_964591255.1). GTDB lineage: Bacteria > Desulfobacterota > DSM-4660 > Desulfatiglandales > Desulfatiglandaceae > CAZQAA01. The sequence goes on from CAZQAA010000191.1 coordinate 782, forward strand.
ATCACCAAGCAACCTCCATCATCATTTGTCTATCATATCCATATGGTTGAAAAAATCCCTGAGCCCATCAAACATCTCCTGGAAACCCAGTTTGTCCTTGTTTTTGACCATTGTCAGCAGTTCCTCTGCCACATCCATAAATCTGTCCATATATCCTTCAGCAAAGCCATTATCCATCAAAAGAGATCCGAAAAGCTCTGCAGGCTGGTTTACCATGGCCCGGATGCGTTTAATCCTCCGCATAAAAGTCTGTGTAGAACATCGGCAGATATCGTCCATACCCAAACCGGACTTTTTTATCAAAAGGGCAAGTGCAATGGTGGAAAAATGATTAACCCCCTGAATGAGTCCCATCATCTGATCATGTTTTTCGGGTGTCAGAATGGAAACACCCATACCGGCATTAATAAAAACGCCTTTCAGCCATTCAAGTCCTTTCTCCCCCCTGCCGGGACATATCACTACCCTTGTTTCAGACTCCTCCCCCATGTCTGGCCCAAAAAGGGGATGGACCCCCACCACTTCGGCCCTTGAATATTTGAGCATGGCATCCATAGGGCCCTTTTTGACAGAAGTCAAGTCCATCAGCAAACCGTCTTCCGAAACAAGTGGCCCAATATCCCTTATTACACGCTCAGTCTGGGCAATAGGCACCGAAATCACTACCACATCGGACTGACACGCCATTTGGGCAGGCGTCAGATCGGTGCTGCGGCCTACACGAAACACCCTTGAAGCCCGCTCTGCCAAAAGATCGGCAAACCATGAACCCATCCTTCCTGTTCCACCCACGATACCCACAGTGGGTGCGGTGAATTTACAGTCTACTCCCATGGTTCACCCGCTGCAGGATACGAACCAAGCCGTTTCAAGACTACGCAATGCTCTTCCATCTCCCTGAGCGCATCAGAGACATTCCTGTCCTGTCCATGTCCTTCAAGATCCACAAAAAAAAGGTATTCCCATTTCCTCGTTTTCATGGGTCTTGATTCTATCCGACTCATATTGATATTTTTTCGGGCCAATACCCCTAATGCCTTATGAAGTGCACCAGGTTTATGGGACAGAAAAAATAGAATTGATGTCTTGTCATTACCGGTAGGTTCGCTGTCTGCCTTGCCTATGGCCAAAAACCTTGTTATATTATCCGGGCTGTCCTCTATATTTTCCTCCAGTATATTAAGCCCATGGACAAGTGCTGACAGACGGCTTCCTATAGCAGCGGCAGACATGTCTTCAGCCGCCTTTTTGGCAGCAAGAGAGGTGCTGTTCACCTCTTTTATGGGAATCTTTGGCAAATTATTCTTGATCCATAACCTGCACTGGGCCACAGGCATGGGATGAGAATAGAGGAGCTTAACCTTGTTAATATCATCTGCACTGCTCAAAAGATGGTGCCTTATTCTAAGGAATATCTCCGCGCTTATCTTCAGTTCATACTTATAAAGCAGATCAAGGGTGTTATTCACCGAACCCTCATAGGAATTTTCAATAGGGACAAGGCCTATCTGACAAATATCCTTTTCCACCATGCTGAAAACGTCTTCAATCGTATCAACAGCACGCAAAGAGGCTGAACGACCAAACAGAGATATGGACGCCTGATGGGAAAAAGTACCTTCAGGCCCTAAAAATGCCACGGTCAAAGGGATTTGAACCGAACGTGCTGCAGAAATAATCTCATTGAAGACATGTCTGACCATATCTCTGCTGAGATTGCCTTCGCTGCTTGACGTCAGGTGTCTTAATATCTCACTCTCTCTGGCAGGGTCGAATATTTCAACTCCCATTTTCCTTTTTATCTCTCCAATGGCAGCCGCAATATCCTGTCTTCGAGCCAAAAGTGAAATAATCTTACTGTCTATTCCGTCAATTTCAGTCCTGAGCCTATCCAAGGCCTTCCAATCTCCCTCCTGCCTGTCTTCACGCTTCACCTTCATCTCTCCTCTAACCCTGATTAAGAAAATCCAAAGCCGCCTCAACCGTGAGGTTCTCATGTACAACCTTTGAAAGAGCTCCTACTATTCTTGTGGGATTTTTGTGCTGGAATACATTTCGGCCAATAGAGGTGCCTGAGGCACCTGCATCAATAGCACCTCTGACCATCTCAAGAATTGCCTTATCTGAATCCATCTTGGGACCGCCGGCGATTATTACCGGCACATGACATCCCTCTACCACCTTTCTAAAGGTATCAGGGCTGCCAGTATATGACACCTTGACCACATCCGCTCCCAACTCGGCACCCAGCCTTGCCGCGTGCTTAACCACCTCGACATTGTACTCATCTTCGATTTTTCTTCCCCTGGGATATACCATAGCCAAAAGAGGCATTCCCCATTCAGAGGCTATACGGGATGCGTTTCCAAGCTGGGCCAGCATTTCTTTTTCATTGTCGTCGCCAATATTAACATGCACTGAAACACCGTCGGCACCAAGCTTGATAGCCTCTTCCACCGTACATACCAGAATCTTGGAATTGGGTTCAGGAGACAATGACGTGCTGGCTGACATATGGACTATCAATCCCATATCAGGCCCGCTCCTTCGATGTCCCCGGGCCACTATACCCTTGTGCACCACAACGGCATTTGCACCCCCATCTGCCACTTGGGCCATAGCCTCCTTCATGTTGGTTATGCCAAGGATGGGACCGACGCTCACCCCATGGTCCATGGGGACAATGACCGTTTTCCCTGTATTGCGATTAATAATTCTCTCCAATCTTATGTCTTTCCCTACCATTGTTTCCCCTCCGTTTTTCAAAAAACCATTACCGCTAAAATAATTATTCGGACCGCATTGCCCTCAACCTAAGATAATGATCGGCTAAAACGATCTTCACCATTGCCTTAAGTACCGGAATAATCCGGGGAATAGCAGACACATCATACCTTCCTTTCAATTTAAGCCTGGCCGGCTGGCCATCCCTGTCCACCGTCTCCTGCTCATGGCTGATAGAGGGAATCGGCTTGACGGCCACCCTCAATACTATATCATCGCCATTGGAGACACCCCCAAGAATACCACCGGCGTTGTTGGAGGCAAAACCGTCCGGAAGAATGGGATCATTATTCTGAGAGCCTGTCAAGCGGGCAGCCTCGAATCCAGCTCCTATCTCTATACCCTTGACAGCTCCAACAGACATTATTCCTTTGGCCAAATCGGCCTCCAGTTTGTCAAAAACCGGCTCACCAAGACCAGCCGGACATTTGGTAACGCGAATTTCCACAATCCCCCCGACAGAATCGCCCTTTTCCCTGACACTTTTCACAAGGGCCTCCATCTGTCTGGATACAGCTGGATCAGGACACAAAAAGGGACTTTTGTCAATAAAGCCCGCATCCATATTGTCCGCTGCAATTCCTCCCAACTCGATGGTATATCCCTCGACTTTGATGTCTACAGGCAGGAGTATCTTGCCGGCTACCACACCTGCAGCCACCCTGGCCGCAGTCTCTCGTGCAGAAGCCCTTCCTCCTCCCCTGAAGTCAAAATGTCCATATTTCTTGAAGTACGTATAATCGCCATGACCTGGCCTGAACAGGGTCCGCAAGATTTCATACGGTCTGCTATCCACATCCCGATTCCTGATAAAGAGTGTGATAGGGGCCCCTGTTGTCATCCCTTCGAATACGCCGGAAAGGATTTCTACCTCGTCTCTCTCTCTTCTTGGAGTATCGGCAGGGCTTTTTCCCGCCCTGCGCAAGGCCATATCATATTCAAAGTCCTCGGACCTCAGACTGATTTTCGGAGGGCATCCATCTATAACCACACCCACGCCGGTCCCATGTGATTCACCAAAGGTGGTAATCTTAAAGATTCTGCCAAATGAGTTGCCAGCCATTTTTATCCCGCCTTATATATTTTGGAATAACCAAATGAAAAAGGTAAAAGCCTTATTGAACCGATTTGTTATCTTACCTTGACCCTGGAAAATTGTTCCATAATTATATCTGCAATACCACGTATGGAGTTAACACTGGTATCTACCATAAAATCACACGCCTTTTCATAAAGGGGAGTCCTCGTCTTCAATATCTCCTCTATTTCATAGATAGGATCAGTGCCTGTAAGAGATGGTCGCATATTGCCTTTTCCCTGATCATGGGCCATTCTTTTCCTTACTGTTTCAGCATCTGCCTTCAGCCAGACAATCCACCCGTTTTTACGCAGTCTCCTTACATTGTCCTCATCAAGCACAACTCCACCGCCTGTGGAGATTACCTGTTTATCCTGTCCTGAAATTTTCTCAATTATTCCCTTTTCTATCCAACGAAAATAATTCCATCCCTTATCATTGATTATCGCTTCAATAGGCCTATTGACACTCATCTCTATCATGGCATCCGTATCCACCAGATCCCATCCCATCTGCTCCGCTATAACCGTTCCAACCACCGTCTTGCCAGCACAACGGTAACCTATCAACACAACATTCATTTTACAGGTTGACCTTTTGTAACAGTTTGGTCCTTTTACACACCTGGGCTGTCCATGCTGGGCAACTGTTTAAAGGAGCTCCACCCGATCCATGATTCGCAGCAAAACAATCTGCCATCACATTGGCAGAAAGACACGGAAAAGCCACCCCATCCCCCTTGATATCGAATAAAAAAAGCCGTGAGCTTATGCGTGCCCACGGCTTGATATTTCGACATACACATCAATCAACCCATGAGCAGACCGCTCCATAAAAAAAATAACAATAAAGGCCCTGCCCTGATTGATTGTGCATCATCGTTTATTTACTCACATCAAGTTATACAAGTTATATAGATGTTTAGATAATACCACGCCCCTTGTCAAGCGAAAAGTTGTAGTCATATCAGGCTCCCAGCTTGGCCAAAAGATCGGCGGAAACCTCTTTTACCCCAGGTCTGCCATCCAACTCGATTATTTTGGGAATTCCCCCGTTTTTTGATGAAATCTCCTTGAAAAAATTAATGGCCGCCATGGTGCCCGACTTGGTATCATAATAAATATCATGACGCTGATCAATGGCCTCTTCATCCTGGTCATCCGAACGGGTCTTCAAATCGCCACCACATACCCTGCATTTATCGCCATTCGGCTTGATGGCCTCAATATAAATATTGTTGGGATGATTGTTGTCGTTCACACACAGGCGCCTGCCCATAATGCGATTCTTGGCAATCTGCCTGTCAAGTACCATTTCAATTACTATATCAACATTGATCCCCTCCGCCTTGAGCGCCTTTTCCAGCTCTTCTGCCTGGGTCAGATTCCTGGGAAATCCATCCAGGAGCCACCCATTCTTGCAGTCATCTTCCTTCAATCGGCCTAATATCATAGGAATGGTAATGCTGTCAGGCACCAGTTCACCCCGGTCAATATAGTCCTTGGCCTCCCTGCCAAGATCTGTACCACGGGAAATATTGTCTCTAAAAATCACCCCTGTTTCAATGTGGGGAATGCCGAATTTCTCCTTGACTATCGCGCCTTGTGTCCCTTTGCCGCTTCCGTTAGGACCGAAAAACAGAATCTTCATATCCAGCTCTCCTTTTACTCTGAAATTTTTCATGAAAATATTTTAAAAACAGTACCGTGTCAATGTATTAAGGAAAATCCCAAAAAATCATTGATCAGTTCATGTCCTCTTTCAAATACAAGCCCGGATTCATTTGCATTTACCTCAAAAAATCCAATCCCTTCCACTCCTTTACCAAGATCATCCCTGCTGGCCCATGCAAACGGAGCAGGTTCACCAGTATGTGTCCTCTTGCTGACAGGTGTGAAATGATCGCTTACCACCATAATACGGTAATCAGCAAACCGGTTCATCTCCTCCAGCAGGGTCCCGATCACTTTCTCATCAACCGCCTCAATCGCCTGGACCTTTTCATCAATATTCCCGTTATGAGCCGCCTCATCAGGTGCCTCCACATGTATGAACAAAAAATCCAGATGATTAAGGGCATTAACCGCTCCTTGGGCCTTGCCTGTATAATTGGTATCAAGATAACCGGTTGCTCCTTCCACAAATATGGATTCAAGACCCGCATAGGCGCCTATCCCTTTCAACAGGTCAACCGCAGAGATTATTCCCCCTTTTAATCCAAACTTGTCATAAAAAGGGGGAAGGCTCGGTGCCTTCCCCTGTCCCCACAGCCAGATGGAATTTGCCTCATTCAGCCCCGCGTCCCTCCTTTTCAGATTAACCGGATGATCATGGAGACAACCCCACGATTCCCTGATAATCGCAACAATCGGATTATCTCCCGAATCATTGAGGTATGATGCCATATTTTGATCCAGCACATCATGGGGAGGAATTGTCCTCAGGTCTTCAGGAGCATGATCCCACACAAAAAGATGTCTGTAAGCCACACCCGGATAGATCCTCACTCCAGGCGGGATCTCCATATCTCTTTTCAGTGATTCCACAATCTGTGTTGCCTCTCCTGTCGTAATATCACCTGCACTGTGACTCTTCATGATGATATCGGATTCAGACCTATAATCCAGCGTGACCAGATTCATTCGGAAGGCAGTCTCCGTTGGTATGAGCTCCACCCCCATGCTCCCCGCCTCAAAGGCAGCCCGCCCGGTGTGATATACCCTGGGGTCATATCCGAGAAGGGAAAGGTTGGCCACATCGCTGCCGGGCTCCATACCGTTGGGAATCGTTCGCACAAGCCCGATACAGGAGGCTGCAATCCGGTCCATATTTGGGGTTTTTGCCACTTCCAGAGGAGTCTTTCCTCCCAGTTCGGGAAGCGGATAATCGGCCATGCCGTCACCTACTACAATGACATATTTTCTGTTATGAGTTCTTTCTTCATTCACATCTTGAGCCTTTCAACACGGATCATCACGGTCTTGTCAGTCACCATGTCCAAATCGTCAATCAATGAAACAGCCCTGCGCACACTGCTCTCCTTGGCTTCATGGGTTAGCATTACTACAGGCACTGTTCCGTTTACTTCCCTCCCCTTCTGTATTACCGATGATATGCTTATTTGGTGTTCGCCCAGGATACCGGCTATCTTTGAAAGCACACCAGGCCGGTCCACGGCCGGCACCCTGAAATAATAGGCGCTGGTCAATTTATCGATCGGCTGAATATTTACTCCATTTGGTCGGCAGTGGACATGTCCCAGGGGAGGCATAAAAGGTTTCTCTCCCACGCTTATATGCCTTGCCAGAGTCATAATGTCTGAGACCACCGCGCTTCCGGTCGGCTTCCTGCCGGCACCCAGTCCGTAGTAGAGATTAGGCCCCACAAAGTCACCTTCCACATAAATAGCATTAAAGGCCTCATCAACATTAGCCAAAATATAATCCTTGGGGATCATGGCTGGATGTACCCGCATCTCCAGGCCGTCATCCAGGACCTTCGCTATAGCCAGCAGCTTGATTCTGTATCCAAATTCGTCCGCAAAACGTATATCATCCGGCGTAAGTTTATCGATCCCTTCCTTATAGATACGTCCATAATCGAGTGGAACGCCGGACAAAAGAGACATAAGTATGGCCAGTTTATGGGCCGCGTCGGTACCGTCCACATCAAGGGTAGGAGGGTCCTCGGCGATACCTAATTCAACCGCTTCCTCGACTACATGATCATAGGAAAGACCATCCTTGGTCATCCTGGTCAGAATATAATTTGATGTCCCATTCAGGATACCCATCAAAAGCTTTATACGGTTGGCCGAAAGACCGCTTTTCAAGGCACCGATAATAGGGATACCCCCTCCCACACTCGCTTCAAAGGACAAAGATACCCCATGGAGTTGGGCAGCGGTATAGATTTCATGACCATGCTCTGCCAAGAGGGCCTTATTGGCGGTAACCACATGCTTGCCCATTTCCATGGCCCTTATTACATACTCTTTTGCTTTGGTGACACCTCCCATAAGCTCCACGACTATCTTGATCTCCGGATCTTCAATAACCTCGAGTGCATTTACGGTCAAAACTTTATGGTCTACATGGACTCCTCGATCAGTCTTGATATCAAGATCCGCTATCTTCTCGACCACCACATATGCTCCGACCCTGTCTCTGATAATATCCCGGTTTGTGGCAAGCACTTCAAATGTCCCTGCCCCCACAGTTCCAAAACCTATAATGCCAATCTTGATAGGCTCCATTCTTGTTTCCCCGATGATCTACAGAATCTGTTTTATCCCTCTTATTGCCTGCTTTGTCCGGTGGGGATTTTCCACCAACGCGAACCGCACAAAATCATCACCATATTCACCGAACCCAATCCCAGGAGATACTGCCACCCTCGCCTCCTTGATAAGGAGTTCGGAAAATTTGAGTGAACCCATGTCCCTGTATTTTTCCGGAATCCTGGCCCATACAAACATCGTTGCCTTGGGTTTTTCTGTTTTCCACCCAATACGGTTCAGGCCGTCCACCAGGGCATCCCTTCGTTCTTTATATGTGGCCACAATATCCCTCACACAATCATACGGACCGTTTAAGGCAATGATGGATGCAATCTGTATGGGCTGGAAAACTCCATAATCAAGATAACTCTTTATTCTCCTCAGGGCACCCACCAGTACGGGATTCCCCACACAAAATCCTACCCGCCAACCCGGCATGGAGTAGCTCTTTGAGAGACTGAAAAGCTCCACACCTATATCTTTTGCACCGGGAACCTGCAAAAAACTGGGAGGAGTGTACCCATCAAATGTAAGGTCTGCATAAGCGAAATCATGTACAACAATAATGTCATGTTCCTTGCAGAACTCCACGATCTTTTCAAAAAAATCCTCATTCACCACCGCCGTAGTGGGATTATGGGGATAGGAAAGGATAAGCATCTTGGGATTGGGCCATGTCTGCTTGGTGGCGGCCAACAAGTCCTCAAAAAAATCCCTGTCAGGACCTATTGGAATACTTCTCAAATCCCCACCGGCAATAATAACAGAATATGGGTGTATCGGATACGTAGGGTTGGGAGAAAAAACCACGTCTCCCGGGCTGATAGTGGCAAGCACGAGATGGGAAAGGCCCTCTTTCGCACCAATGGTAACTATGGCCTCTTCCTCGGGATCGAGTTCCACGTCAAAACGCCTTCTGTACCAGTTGCATATGGCCTCTCTCAGCTTGGTAATCCCCATGGAGGCGGAATATCGGTGATTATGCCCCTTTTTTGCAGACTCTATAAGCTTGTCCACAATATGTTTAGGCGTAGGGATGTCGGGATTTCCCATGCCGAAATCCACAATATCTTCTCCCCTGTGCCTTGCGTCCATCTTGATCTTGTTAACAATGGAAAACACATAGGGAGGCAGACGACTCATTCTCCTGAATTCTTGCATAACATCAACTCCACAAATGAAATATTCGAAAACGGACGGCCAGCCGTTGGCTGTCATTCCTTATTCATATAAATTCATCCAACTGGTCCTTGGTAATAATCCCCCTTCTCAAAATCTTAGGGGGACAAACAGTTACATCCAGGACCGTGGATCCCGTCTTTCCCTCAAGTCTCCCCCCATCAAGTGTAAAATCTACCCTGTCACCAAAGACCTTCAACACTTCCGATGCATCTATGCAGGCGGATTTGCCGGATATATTTGCACTCGTCCCACTTATAGGTCTGCCCACTGCCCGGGTCAGACTCATCACTACAGGATGGCTGGAGACCCGTATGCCGATTTTACCGGTCCCTCCGGTCAAAAGGGGTGACAGTTTCTGGCCGGCCTCAAAAACAAGAGTCAGACCTCCAGGCCAAAATTCTTCCATAAGTTGATATGCAACCGGAGGAATCCGCTCAACAAATCGAGACAATACAGCCTCTGAACTTATCAGGATAAGGATAGGCCTATTTAACTCCCTTTGTTTGATCAAAAAAAGCCTTTTAATGGCATCTTCATTTGTTGCATCAACTCCAAGGCCATAAAAGGATTCTGTGGGAAAGGCAACTAAACGGCCTGACAAAATAAAATCTGCTGCCTTATTGACGGCATCCTGAAAATCATCTGGATCCAAGACGTTGGTCATAGAATCATTTCTGTTTCTATATTTTTCCTCTCCATAATTTATTTGCTCTTTATAACAGCCTGTTGTCAAGCCTGTTAGACCTGTTAAAACACCTATAGTGTTACGGCTTGCTAACAGGCAGGCCGCCCCTCAGCCTTTTGCGATACTCTTCCAATTTATGGGCAATTGCCGGATATTTCAGGGCCAGTATCTGGGCCGCAAAGACTGCGGCATTCTTTGCCCCGCCTTTCCCAACAGCCATGGTGGCGACAGGAATACCCGGTGGCATCTGGACCGTGGACAAAAGGGCATCAAACCCATTGAGCGGGGATGAATCTATGGGAACACCTATTACAGGCAGGGTAGTAAGTCCTGCAATAAAACCGGCCAGGTGTGCTGCCCAGCCTGCGCCAGCGATAATCACCTCGATTCCGCGTTCAGCGGCAGACAAGACATATTCCCTCGTAAGATCCGGTGTCCGATGTGCGGAAAGCACCTTTATCTCGCCCGAAATACCGAATTCATTGAGCAGCTCCATACAACCCTGCATCACGTCTCTATCAGAAGCGCTCCCCATAATCACGCCTACCAACGGTGTTTCCGAATTCATCTTGTCACCTCAAAAATGCATATTCCAACAAATTAGTTTTATCCCCTTTTTTGCCATACCTATAAGCGGATACACAATCATACCTGCCAGCCAGGCGATATCTTCCGCCGAGAGGATATCGGATATACTCCGATCAAACAAGAGGTTTCCCTCAGGGGGAAATTCATCATCTCCACTCCACAGGATCAGGGCAACAGGCACGTATGGCAGGGCCCGGACAACCACTGAAAAATCACCATGGTCAAGGCGGCTTGCACCGTACAGTTCTTCAGCCAGTCTGATCATATCTTCCGGTCGACTCCCAAAGACCTGCACCATCGGATTCTTGGCCCGCCTTACGAATGCGTCAAGATAAAATCTGCCATCAGGCACCTCCTGGTACGAGATCCATTCGCCCTCAATCCTGTCGCCCATAGCCCCGTTCAGGTAATGAAGGAGCAAAACCTGCTCCTGTAAAGTTACCTCATCACCAGGCCCTTTGACAGAAAATTCGCATTCCGGCCACGTGACAGATACCATTCTGTTCAAAAAATTCAGTGTCAAGACAGGTCGATTCTCTGGATCAAGCTCAAAATCCGCACCGCTCATTCCTGCGACACGCTTGGGATTTTTCTCCTTCAAATCTCCTTTGCCAATTTCCACTGCCTGCCTGTAATCATCGATTCTCGCCATAACCGGCACTCCTTAACATGTTTTGTCATCTTTCCTTTTCCTTATAATAGACTTTAAATCCTAATATCAAGTCCATTTTCAATTGTATATCAGGCCATGAATCAAGAACACTTGACATTAGTAATGGATGAAAATAAACTTTTTCGCAGCACCTTGAACGCTTATAGATTTAAAGGATCGACGGCCCTAAGGCTCCGGCAGGCTGTTGAAAAAGTGCTACCATACATTTTTCAGTAGTCTGCAAAAACGCCTTGAGCCAAAGAGGAGATAAAAAATATCCTTGGAAGACGATTCGGAACAAGGAGTTGTTGCCTTTCTAAGGTCTCTGATCAGAAAAAGGCATCACCTTAGTGACAGCAACGATCTGACGGAAGAAATTCACGACCTGGTAAATGAAGGTCAGGCCAGAGGTCTTATCAGCGACGAAGAGTCGGATATGGTCTACGGTGTGCTTGACCTTAAAGAGACGAATGCAAGCTCTATCATGGTTCCCCGCACAGAAATCTCCTCTGCCCCGGTCGATACCACTTTAAGCTCAATCATTAAACTGGTGACTGACTGTGGCCATACCAGGATTCCCATTAGCAAAAACAATATTGATGAAATCATAGGCATACTCCATTCCAAGGATCTCCTTAAGCTATGGGGAAAAGATCCCTCATCCAAAATCCCGCTGGATATCCTCAGGAAGCCCTATTTTGTGCCAGGCACCCAGAAAATCAGTGAATTATTAAAGGATCTGAAGAAAGAGAAGACCCATCTGGCCATAGTAACCGACGAATACGGAGGGACCGCAGGGATAATCACGATTGAGGATATATTGGAGGAGATCGTCGGGGAAATAATGGACGAACACGACAACGAAGACCCTCTCATCACCAGCACTGAAGATGGCTCCCTCCTGGTGGATGCCCGTCTTGAGATCGAGAAACTGCAAGAGCATCTGAACATAGACCTTCCTGAGGGAAACTTCGAGTCAGTAGGCGGATTCATAATTCACATAGTTGGGAAAATACCACAAGTTGGCGAAAAAATCAGATTCGGTGACATGGAAATCACCATAAAAAAGGCAGACCAGCGCAAAATTGACAAGGTCCTCATAAAATCTTCACCAAAACCATAACAGACCCACATATAACAAATATCCTGCCCTGACCCGTCCTCGGCTTTCTCTTTTAAGCGTAGCTTCAATCTTCTACCGCTGTATCGAGTCATGAAAGCATCAGGATCGATGGTAGAAATATGCTGCCTATCGGTAGATGTCTGCTTGGAAATGGGCTATTGTGAAAAACAGCCATTTATGGGGGAGGGGAACTATGGCCCTATTGTCAGCAATAAAAACGCCCATATTGGAATGTGGGGAACCTTGCCCCATTTAAAAGAATCCTTGGTAACAAGGATTCCGCTGCCAATACCCTTGGAAATACTTTGCTCATCCCAACCGGAAACGCGAGACTGATATTTCACCTCAACACCAAAAGGAGACCCTCCCGGGCCTCTAAAAAATACAAAATCAACCTCTTTTCCTTTACGTGACTTAAAATAATAAAGACCCTCCAAGGAGCCTAAGCTTGCCCATTGATCTGCCAAGGGTCGCATAAGATGAACAGCAACCGCATGCTCGGCCAGTGCCGCATCTGGTATGGATTCCAGGAATCCACCCCGCGCCACAATTTCCCAGAGGATCGGATCAATTGAATAAACCTTCTTCTCCCTCTTAGGGTATTGTCTCCGGTTTGAGATATCAAGACACGGCACTATAAATCCCAAGAACGCACAGCTTAATATGTATAGATAATCTTGAACCAAAGCGTTTGAGCGAAGTCCTGTATCTTGGGTGAGCGAATTAAAACTTACAGGAGAACCAAGCACATCATGGAGTTTTCTCATGAGCCCCATGAACAGGGAAACACTTCTTCGTTGCTTTTCAAACTCGCTGAACATAACCGAACGGTAGACCTCAAGAGTGTCATCGGTTGCTTCGCCCTCTCTCACAAGGTCTGACACCAATAGAGGAAACCCTCCCCATCTGATATATTTCATTAATGCGTCAACCACTGCCGTCTTTACCATAGTAACATCCATTTCATAATGGCGAAAATCCGACTCATAGGCAAGGATATGGGAGAGTGATTCGTTGGGGCATTCGATCCCTAATGCCTTGCAGAAATCAATAAAAGCCAGAGGTAAAAAGGCACGGTCAAATCCTTTCCCCCTCCTTCCTGGCATACGTTCGTATCCACGTTTGATATCTATAGCTGACGAACCGGTGAGCAGCAGGCAAATGTTTTCAAGAATTCCGCTATCTGCGGCCGACTTTACAGCTCTATGCCAGTCTTTGACTGCCGTTATCTCATCTAACAAGAGGTATCCAACCTTATCTTGCCCCTCCACTGTCTTTGAAAAAAGGTGGATCAAATCGATCAACTCCCTGAAATGGATAATATCATCACATGGATAGTATGCGATATTGCGTGGAAGCACGCCCATGGAAACAAGGTCAGATACAAGGAGTTTAAGCTCAGTGGTCTTTCCGACCTGCCGTGGTCCCCGGATTATGTTTATGGAGCCGGGCGGCAGGTTTTCAACAGTTCTCAAATCCGCAGGCAAATGGCGAAAAGAAAAGCCCGCAGTCCTCACACCCTTCAAGGTTCTGTCATGTTCTTCCCATGCCTCATCGCGCCACCAAGGCGATTTAGATATAAGCCTTTCCAGAAGATTCATTCCCATCCCAGCCATGCTTTTTTATCCGATAAACTTATCAAAAGTACCCCGCTTTTGAGAGAGTGCCTTGACAAACATATACCACTTTTATTGTGTAATACAAGAAAAATTTGTCATCATAGGCTGGCCAAGCTCCAATATAGATGGAAAATATTTCCATTACAGCAATGGTAATGCGCTTGTATGGCAAAATGGGACACTTTTGGAAAGGATCAGTTACAAACATACTCTGCTTCTGGACAAAGCCAATACGATGCAATTTTTCTCTCAAACGCATGCCTACCCTTTTTTCTTGATTCCTTTTCGTGCTCCAGGGTCTTATATCCTAAGAAGGATGCACCACCTAACCTCTCAAGCACAACTTCCGATTATATTTCCAATATGATATTTGCAGTCCCAAATTGCATGTGCTAATCTCCTACAATTGCTCATTGAATACCTCCTTTTATCCACCCGGATATTAAAGAAGATATTCATTTTTTGTTACCACTATGTTACCTGTTTCGCACAGATGGGACACACCAATAAAACTGGCAGATTACGCTTTTCATTCAAAAGGCCATGGATAAAACAAGGCAGAACAATCCTAATAGGTTAGGGGCAACAACCGTAACATATCCTGCCCGTCGGACACTGCTCGCCTGCCTCGCCGGAGTCATGCTGACGGCATCATTCCCTCCATGGAACCTTTCCTTTTTGGCATGGTTTTCCCTGATCCCTCTCTACAAGGCCATTGAAGACCAGTCTCTTGCAAATGCTTTCCGGCTTGGCATCGTATCCGGAATGGCACATTATCTTACCCTCATCTATTGGATTATGACGGTCCTCCAACGCTATGGCGGTCTGAACTTTTACATGAGCCTTGCACCTTTCATCCTTCTGTCTCTCTACCTATCCCTGTTTCTGGCCCTTTTTTCCTGCCTGATCACCATACTCAGGACATCCCGTTTCCCCATAATCCTCAGTGCATGTTTCTGGGTAGGACTGGAGTATGCCAGGGCAAACCTTATGACAGGTTTTCCATGGTGTCTCTTGGGATATACGCAGTATAGACACCTCCCTCTCATCCAGGTCGCAGACATATCGGGAGTCTATGGTCTGTCCTTTTTGATAGTGATCATAAATGGATTTGTCTATTCCCTCTTTTCCAAACAGCAACCGGAAAGACGTCATTTGAAATGGGAAATCCCTGTAATAGGCCTGATAGTCGGGAGTGTGTTGGTTTACGGATACTATCGTCTTTCATGGGAGGATGGGAAAAGAAGAGCCTCGTCCCGGGATATAAAAGTCCTGGTGGTACAGGGCAATATAGATCAATCGGTCAAGTGGAACCCGGCATATCAACAGGATACCATTGCTACTTATCTCCGGCTTACCCGCGCCGGGTATGGACTGAAACCGGACCTGATTGTATGGCCCGAGACATCTGTCCCCTTCTTTCTTCAAGATAACGGACCTCTTGCAAAAAAGGTCCTCGCCGTAGCCGCCGAATCAGGAGCCACCTTTATTTTCGGCAGCCCGGCCTATACACAAAACGATGCTCTGACACGATATTACAATCGCGCCTGCCTTGTCTCATCAGACGGTCAAACAATCCAGTACTATGATAAGACACATCTTGTGCCTTTCGGTGAATATATCCCGCTAAAAAAAATACTCTTTTTTATTGACCGCCTGGTTCCTGCCGCAGGCGATTTTGAGGCGGGTAAAAGGATATGTCCTTTGACGGACAAAAATCATTCTTTTGGTATCTTTATCTGCTTCGAGGCCATATTTCCAGAGATAGCGCGTGCCCTGACAAAAAAGGGGGCAAACATTCTTATTAATATAACTAATGACGCATGGTTCGGGAAGACAAGCGCCCCTTATCAGCACTTGAGCATGGCCGTGTTCCGGGCAGTGGAAAACAAAAGACCGATGATAAGGGCGGCAAATACTGGCTTTAGCGCCATTATTCTGCCCCAGGGCAGTATCATTGCCAGAAGCAAGCTCTTTACCGAAGAAATAATAAAAAAATCTTTTAAAATATCAGACGAAACAGTTACGTTCTACACCCGATTTGGAGATCTCTTTGCTGCTTTTTTAAGCGCCATCTCTCTCTTGAAAATCATTTTCAGTTTCCGCCATATGATAGCGTCGTAAAAAATCATTCTTTATGTTATGCTGTACTCCGCCTCCTTCAATTTGGCATGGGCCGCAGCAAGCCTTGCAATAGGAACCCTGGGCGGTGAACATGAGACATAACTTACTTTTATATGATGACAGAATCTTATGGTCTCAGGGTGTCCGGCCTGCTCTCCACATATACCGATCTTCATATCTTTTCTGGTTTTACGGGCCCATTCGATCGTAATAATCATTAATCGGCCCACACCTTTAATATCCAGGACCTCAAATGGATTATTCTGCAAGATCCCTTTTTCTTTATAAAGGGGAAGAAACTTGTTTTCTGCGTCTTCCCGAGAAAACGAAAAAGTGGCCTGGGTCAGATCGTTTGTGCCGAAGGAGATGAATTCAGCCAGTTCAGCCAGACGGCCTGCCCTCATACATGCCCGTACAACCTCCACCATTGTGCCAAACTTGTAAGGGACCTTAATCTTGAACTTTCGTTCCACTTCCTTCTGATTTTTTACAACATATTTATGCACCCATTTTAGCTCCTGCAGTGTGCAAACCTGAGGGACCATTATCTCGGGGATAATATGTCCGCCATTTAATATATGTTCTGCAGTCGCCTCAAGGATTGCCTTTATCTGCATTGAATAGATCTCAGGATATGAGATCCCGAGCCTGACTCCCCTGTGCCCCAGCATGGGATTTGTCTCAGAAAGGGCCCTTACCTTTTTGAGCATGCTCTCCTTTGACTCAATCAGGGCCTCGGCCAAGTGCTTGTCTTTGAGCTCCTCCAACCCGTGAGTAATACTCTCAAGACTGGCAGCATACCGTTCATGGAGATCGGGATCCATCATTTTCAATGTGTCGGGCAAATTGGCCATCCCCTCCACAGTCTTTCTCATATCCCTGAGATATGCTATCTCACGCACCAGTTCATCCGCAGAAGGCAAGAACTCATGAATGGGAGGATCCAGCAGACGTATAGTCACCGGGTACCCATCCATAATCTTGAAAATCTCTTTAAAATCATCCCGCTGGAACGGCAGCAAACGATCCAATGAGGCCTGTCTCTCTTTTGTGTTTTCAGCCAGAATCATTTCCTGGACAATTGGCAACCTGTCCGGCTGATTAAACATCCTCTCCGTACGGCACAGACCGATACCCATTGCACCATATTTTTTCGCCTTTGAGACGGACTCTCGTGTGTCCGCATTGGCCATGACTTTAAGATCGCTGATATCATCCGCCCACTCCAGCAACACCAGAAGGTCTTCCACGAACTCCGGTTCAATAGTGGGAACCGTGCCCTGGTAAACATTTCCGGTGCTGCCGTCGATGGTGATAATGTCTCCCTCTCTTAATTTCGTGCCAGCAATGACCGCCTCCCGTGCACTATCATTGATTTCAATAGCCTCACATCCTGAGACACAGGGCTTACCCATGCTCCTTGCCACTACTGCCGCATGGGATGTCTTTCCTCCCCGGCTTGTAAGTATCCCCTGGGATGAAAAGAACCCGTGGATGTCTTCAGGCTTGGTCTCCTCACGCACCAGGATCACCTTTTCACCAAGTTTTGCCTTGCTCTCGGCACGGTCAGCGTCAAATACAATCCTGCCGGATGCGGCCCCCGGTGATGCCGGCAGGCCCTGCGCAAGGGCATCTATCTGGGACTCGGGATCCAACCGCGGGTGAAGCAACTGCTCCAGCATATCGGGCTGGATCCGAAGTATCGCCTCCTCTTCAGAGATAAGGCCCTCATTCACCATATCAATAGAGGTCTTTATGAATGCCGAGGCATTCATCTTTGCATTTCTGGTCTGAAGGCAGTAAAGTTTTCCCCTTTCAATGGTAAACTCAAAATCCTGGACTTCACAGTAATAGTCCTCCAGGGTATGTCTCAGGCCTTCCAGTTCCTGATAGACCCCGGGCATTTCCCTCCGGAGCTGCCTGATGGGCCTGGGTGTCCTGATACCTGCCACCACATCCTCGCCCTGGGCATTAATCATATATTCCCCAAAGAGACGATTTTCCCCGGTACTCGGATCCCTGGTAAAGGCCACACCGGTGGCGCTGTTATCTCCCATATTCCCGAAGACCATGGTACAGATATTGACTGCCGTACCGTTTGCCATGTCAGGTGTGATATTGAACTCACGCCGGTAGTCTACAGCCCGCTTCCCCATCCATGACCTGAACACGGCCTCTACAGCACTTTCAAGCTGAACATAGGGATCCTGGGGAAACGGTTCCCCTGTCTTTTCCCTGACCAAGGATAAAAACTCCCTGCATATCTCTTTCAGGGCATCAACACTAAGCTCGGTATCTTCTTCCACCTTATACCTATTCTTTATCTTGTTAAAAACAGCATCAAAATCGCTGTCGTACATTCCCAAACCGACAGTGCCGAAAAGCTGAATCAGACGGCGATAGGCGTCATAGGCAAATCTCTCGTTCTTTGTCAAACGGGCTAGACCTTTAACCGTTTCGTCATTTAGCCCCAGATTAAGGATGGTATCCATCATACCGGGCATGGAGATAGCAGCACCGGACCTCACCGAAACCAGAAGGGGGTTTTCAGTGCTTCCAAACCCTTTACCGGTTTTTCTCTCCAGGGACCTCATGCCTGCACGAATCTCGTCCATAAGATCTGGCTGCAATCCATTTTTTTTCTGTGCAAGATACGCCAGACAGGCCTCGGTGGTAATCACAAAACCAGGGGGTACAGGCAAACCTATCTGGGTCATTTCACAAAGATTCGCACCTTTTCCGCCCAGAAGTTTTTTATCTTTTCCGTCTCCTTCTTCAAATAAATAAACATATCTTTTCTTAGACCCCATGGTTCTAACCTCCATCTTTCCTTCTCAACCGTTCAAACAAATATGCCAGGCCGCACAGGATCGCAGCCAGGCCCAAGACATTTCCGGCCCTTGTGTTTCCAAAAAAAAATCTGGATGCAAAATAGGCAAATACAATAGAAAGTATAGCCCGAATTATAAATATATAGACACTACGCATTGCCTTAACCCAAGGGACTCCTGTCTTAACCGGTTTTTCTGGTTTTATAAAAATATCTCATTTATGGATGTTAAACCTGCTCGTATCCAAAATCTAATGGACAACTACTATGATTATGGTTTCTTGAAAGGTATGACTGTGCCAGGCCTGCCACCGGACTTTTCATCTGTTCCATTCGCACTGCCTGACCGGGTTTTTTCAGGGACAACTTTTTCCACCCTTTCCAGTCTCATCCGGTCTCCCCCCATTGTAAACGGCTCCCCGTCTATATACGAATCCCGGAGAATCCATGTGACAACATGGGTTGGAATGGTAAGGAATAAAAGGGTAACCTGAAACCATCCCTTCTTGATATCCGGCTCAACAGATTCGATTCGGGCAAAAACAGAGGGCTTGTCCTGATGATAGATCAGGACCAGATCTCCCTCACAGGTTATCCTGTCATTCTTTGTCATGTCATTTGCATCCTGTGCTTGTATGATTAAAATGTTTCGTGCTATTACTTTCTACCACGCCCAACACCCACATTCAACTTGCAAATCATGATTCCCTCAAAAAGTTTTTCATAAATCATATATAGTGATATATACTGTATGTCTTAACATCCCGGGATAAGATAAACAGATAAACCATGGAGCAAACCATATTAGAAAGACTTTCAACGCATGTTCCGTTGACAGAAATTGACATACATTTTGCCAGGTTCATGTCGAACCTGGCAAAAAATGACTCCCCTGAACTCCAACTCGCAGCGGCCCTGGCAAGCCATGCCACAGGTGAAGGTCATATATGTATCAATCTTTCAAGCGCAGCGGCCAAAATTTGGGAAACCAGTACGGACGGCAATGGACCTGTCACCCCATCAGATCCAGAGCAGTGGTCAAAAAAACTCTTGTCAAGCGGGGTCGTGGGAAGGCCGGGGCAATATTTCCCCCTTATCCTGGATGACCAATTGCGTCTTTATCTTTACCGATACTGGGATTATGAAAAAAAACTTGCAGATGATCTAAGGGCCCGGTCATATGCAGAGACAGACAGGATAGATATACCCCTTTTCAGGGAAACCCTGTCAAGGCTCTTTCCCGAAAGAGATATCCATGGAATCAACTGGCAGAGGCTGGCCGGTTTTGTGTCTCTTGCAAAGAAATTCTGTGTGATCTCGGGCGGGCCAGGAACCGGCAAGAGTACTGTTATCGCCAAAATCCTTGCATTATACCTCAAACTGAATATGGCAAACAGGATGCGTTTTGCCCTTGTTGCACCCACCGGCAAGGCCGCCGCAAGATTACAGCAGGCTATTAATAATATCAAAGAGACCCTGCCCGTTGAAAAAGATGTAAAGGAGAAAATCATTCCAGAAACATCCACTATTCACAGGCTGCTCGGTGTGATCCCTGGATCGCCGTATTTTCGCCACAACTCCGAAAATCTGCTCCCCCTGGATCTGGTAGTAATAGACGAAGCTTCAATGGTGGACCTGCCCCTTATGTCAAAATTTGTTCAGGCAATCCCTCCAGACGCAAGGCTTATCCTCCTTGGGGACAAAGACCAGCTTGCCTCTGTTGAACCGGGGGCCGTCTTGGGTGATATCTGTGGAGCAGAAGATTCCGCCTGTTTTTCCAAAAAAATTATAGGGACTTATCAAAAGGTCACAGGTGACGGATCGGCTCTTTCACAAAGTATGGGCAACAGCGCGGGTATTTCAGACTGTATAATCCACTTAAAAAAGAGTTACCGATTTGGAACAGAAAGCGGGATTGGAAAATTGAGCAAGGCAATCAGGCATAGAAATGCAGAAAAGGCGCTCACCTTGCTCAAGAGCGGGGAGTATGATGACATAAGGTGGAAGACGCTTCCGTCTCCCAAAGGCCTTGGCAAACAACTAAGAGAAATTGTCCTAAAAAGATATAAAGACTATCTCAAAACACCAGACCCGGAAGAAGCGCTCCGTCTATTTGACCGGTTCCGCATCCTCTGTGCCATAAAAATGGGACCTTACGGTGTGTTTTCGTTAAACCGGATAGTGGAGCATATCCTTGGTGAAGAAGGTCTCATACACACTGGCGGCCGCTGGTATAAGGGCCAGCCGATATTGATAACCAGAAATGATTACGCCCTCGAGCTTTTCAACGGGGATACGGGTTTGATCTTACCAGATCCTGCTGTTGATAACGAACTCCGAGCCTTCTTCCTGTCGCCGGACAATACGGCAAGAAAGTTCCTCCCTATGAGGCTGCCGGAGCATGAGACTGTGTATGCCATGACCGTTCATAAAAGCCAGGGATCGGAATTTGACAAGGCCCTTTTTGTGATGCCTGACAGGGAATCACCTGTCCTCACAAGGGAACTTGTTTACACCGCCGTTACACGCGCAAGGGAAAATGTGGAGGTCTGGGGACACGATGATGTCTTCCTTAAGGCCGTCAGTCAAGGTATCGAGCGCATATCCGGGCTGCATGATGCCCTCTGGAAAACCTGAATGGCATCCCATTTAATGGATATCACCCTTATGTGCAGTTAGTCAGTCAGTGCCCTTTTGATGCATTTCATGACAGAATCTATATGATAATAACCTGGTCCGTTAAGGAAGACGACAACCATGTGTGGCCTTCCGGAATTTTCCTCAACATATCCTGCCCGCGTCCTGATTCCTTCCAGCGTACCGCTCTTGAATAAAAATCCCCCTCTTTTTTTGAGCAAATGCCTGTACGGCATAAATCGTTTCAGAATACGGAGCATATCTATGGCCGTGATACGGTTTTCTCTGGAAACACCTGACCCCTCGACCATCCTGATATCTTTCAGACCCAGCACGTCCCGGCCATACATGGATACAGACCTAATCCCCTTGGATAATGTACCCGGAGGGCCGTATACATGGGCGCCCAATGCAAGGAATATCTGGTTTGCCATAAAGTTGTTCGAAAACTCCATCATCTTCCCTATGACATCCTCCAGTCTGAACCTGGAATAATAGGTATAAATCAGTCTGTCCGCCGGATCTACTCTGCCCAGCCGGATCATGCCCGTGCTCTTTACACCCCTTTCCGTCAGAAGATACAAAAGCAGCTCTCCTGCATATCTCGTTATATCACCCTTTTCATGGGTAAATGTATACCGGCCTTTGTCCAGCCCGAGCTGCCGCACCTTTTCCACCGCAAAAGGAATCATGGGTGTCTGGGGTTCTGCCGAAACTATCCTCCCCTGTTGATCGTGTTTAAAAAAAATCGTATTGAAATTTGCGCATAAGGCCCCGCATGGGGCATCATACGGGTTGGTGGATCCATCGGTCCCAGGGATACGGATGTCCCCGGAAAAATATGTGTCGTCCAGCACCATGTCTTTAAAGGTCCGAACCTTTTTTGAAAGGGT
>CAZQAA010000192.1:0-28875 GCA_964591255.1 uncultured Desulfobacterales bacterium
GGTGCCGGAGGTCGGAATCGAACCGACACGGACGCAAGGTCCACTGGATTTTGAGTCCAGCGCGTCTACCAATTTCACCACTCCGGCAACCGTTTATAAATTTACTATAATGAAAATTTCAGATCAATGTCAATATGATATTGACACGGCGCAACGGACCTTGTTATATTGGATGGCTATCGGGGCTGTAGCTCAGATGGGAGAGCGCATGACTGGCAGTCATGAGGTCGTCGGTTCGATCCCGATCAGCTCCACCAAAATTTAAATAATGTGGTTACAAAAGGGCCTTTTGCATTTTTGTTGGCGGAAAGCCCTTTTTATTTTTTAAGCGACGTGAAGAGATCATACATTTTGTTTGCGTATTATTTATGGATAACCGTTCCTTGATCTTGGCATGAATTTTATATGAAAAATGCTGAGGCATCAGTGGCCTGCTGGACTATATTTTTTCTGGAGAAAATGGGGATCCATGCTGGCTAACTTGGTGTAACAGAAACATAAAAAAGGGCCCGTAAAATCTTGGGGCCCTTTTTTTATGTTTTCGCGATAATTTCCCTTAAACTTTTACCATTCCTCATCAAGATCAATCCCATCCCTTTCATACTGGGCGTCTCTAAGCTCATTAGCCTTTTTGATCTCTTCCTCACTCCACGGTTCAACGATAAGGGAATCCGCCACAAGTTCCCATATGTATTTTGTTTCAATTCCCAAATCAAATTCCTTGGTAAGACTTTTCATTATTTGATCCCGGCAGTTATGACACGGAGCAATAACCATTTTGGCACCGGTATCCATGATCTGTTTAGCCTTGATGCGGCCGTAGTAGATTCTTTCCGCCTCATAGGGCATTGCCCAGGCGCCACCACCGGCGCCACAACAAAAATTGTTCATTCTGTTGGGTTCCATTTCTACAAAATTCTCACAACATTGTTGTGTAATCCATCTTGGCTCCTCAAAATATCCATGGCCAAATGCCTTTTCTCCTTTACGGCCGTAATTGCATGGGTCGTGGATGGTCGTCAGTTCAGTATGGATTGATTTGTCTATCTTGATTTTTCCTGTCTCTATGTATTCCTTCAAGAGATCGTGGACAGATATCACCCTATATTTCTCAAAAACTTCAGGAAACCATGTTTGCAGACCAAGCCTGGTCGCATAATAGGCATGCCCTCATTCGGGCAATAGGAGTGTCTTGCACTCCAATCTTTCCAGATGACCAACAATGCGTCCCACGATAGTCTTCATGGCCTCATCGTCACCGGAAAAAAGTCCCCAGTTAACCCCTTCCCAGTTCTCGGATGCCGTGGTCCAATCCTCTCTTGCGGCATAGAAGATACGCCACCAAAATTTCATGTCATCCGGTTCGCCAAAGGGTTCTTTGGAATTTATGGTCACAAATATATTAGCGCCTTTTTTGTCTACAGGTGCATAAAATCCGGGAAAGCCCTCGTCTTCATCCATCTCTCTGGATAGATCGGCCAGGAGGAAGAGAAAATCATCTTTGGGTATTCCCAGGTTATTTCCCCTTTCCAGGCACATGACCACACCTTTGTGTATTGGACCGGGAACCTTATCCCTTTCTCGAAGGGTCCTTGCACGTCTCAGCATTTTCAGGATCTCTACGCCCTGGGGACAGGCATATTCACAGCGACCGCACAGTGTGCATATCCAAGGAAACCGTGAATCGATCAGTTCTTGATCCAAACCGAGAGCTGCCATGCGGACAGCCTTCCTTGGATCAAGACCATCCACTCCGGTAATTGGACATCCCCCTGCACAGGTGCCGCAAGTGAAGCAGACATCCGCCCATTCAGGAGCAACCCTGAGTTTGCTTTCTGTTCGGTTTATGGTAATGGGCTCCATTAACTTACCTCCTCTATGTTCTTTTCACCATGTTTCACAGAATATACCTTTAGCCTGTTTAAACAAGAAAGTCAATCACGAAAAAGTTTGGAAACATGTGGATACTATAAGCAGAAGGTTGATTTCTATAGATACTTTATTCAGGGAAAGGCAAACCTTTTAACATGTTAACATAATATAGACATAACTGATGATATTTAATGATTTTTTAAGCTTCATAAAGATATAGTCAACAAAAATAAATTTGTTGCCAATCATTTGTCTATGGTTTATAGAATAAAAAATAATATTTTACCGATAAAAGTTATATCGGCAAGATCACTGTATATATAATTAAGTAATTAAGGAGGTATGTTTATGGATTTTACTTTAACCGATGAACTGCAGATGCTGAGGGAGATGGCGCGGGATTTTGCCGCTGAAAAAATTGCTCCGTATGCAGATGAATGGGATGAAAATCACTATTTCCCATATGAAGAGGTTGTCAAGCCCATGGGGGAATTAGGTTTTTTTGGAACAGTGATTCCGGAGGAATACGGTGGCAATGAAATGGGCTGGCTTGCAGCCATTATACTTACGGAAGAAATAGCCCGGGCCTCTAGTTCCCTCAGGGTACAGATCAATATGCAGACCCTTGGATGTGCATTCACCATTTTCAGGTACGGCAATGATGAGATAAAGAAAAAATATATTCCCAAGTTAGTGAGTGCGGAATTCATGGGCGGATTCGGCATTACCGAGCCAAATGCAGGCTCTGATGTCATGTCCATGAAATCTACTGCCCTTGATAAAGGAGATCACTGGCTCATAAATGGTACCAAGACCTGGATATCAAACACCTCTGTAGCAGATGCCCTTATTTTTTATGCCTATACAGATAAAGAGGCGAGAGGAAGGGGTCTTTCGGCATTTGTCATTGAACCGAGGAATTTTAACGGAATAACAGTGACCGATCTTGATAAGATGGGATCCAGGTCATCTCCAACAGGAGAGATAATCTTGGAGGACACAAAAGTGCCCAAAGAAAACATTCTGGGCAATCCTGGAGATGGAGCAAAAATCGTGTTCGGTTCGTTAAACCAGACACGGCTTTCGGCAGCAGCAGGCGGTATCGGTGTGGCTCAGGCATGCCTCGATGCTGCAATAGCTTACTGTCAGGAAAGGGAACAGTTTGGCAAACCGATAGGCCAGTTTCAGATGAATCAAGATATGATTGCACAGGTTTCTGCAGAACTTGAAGCGGCCCGGCTGGTGGTTTATAAGGCCGCCTGGCAGAAAGATCAGGGTAATCTTGGAAACACATTTGAGGTGGCCCAGGCCAAGTACCTGTCAGGAGAGATAGCGGTCAAAGCGGCCCAGGTGGCAATGAAGATTTTAGGTGCATACGGTTATTCAACAGAATACCCGGTGGCCCGCTTTTACCGTGATGCACCTACTTATCAACTGGTGGAAGGCTCATCAAATATATGCAAGATGATTGTTGCCCTGGATGTTTTGGGGATCAGAAAAGCAAACAAATAAAAACACTGTATAATTCTTTATTTTTTTGCGTTAAACGCCGGCCTACGATTTGACCGGCGTTTTCATTCGCGGTGTCGCTCTGATTCTATAAACTTTACCAGATTGTATACGATCAGGTTAAATGATACATTTATTGCATGCTTTTTGGCTAAGGCGATTATAGCGCCGTTTAAGGCGTCTATTTCGGTCTTTTTTCCCGCCAAGATGTCCTGCAACATAGAGGACCTGTGATCGGCAGTGGGAGGTATAAGTTTATCATAAAATGCGCTGAGAAAATCTGCCGGAATTTTCCAGTGGGTCTCATAGCCGGCAGCTGCCATAACCTCAAATATTTCTTCCGTAATACCTTTCATCACATCCCGCGTGAATTGATGCTCCGCCAGTTTTCCATACGGCACGCCTAGGATGGCGCTAAGGGGATTCAGGAGACAATTATAGAGCATTTTGGCCCACAGGTCTTTTTCTATGGAATCAGCAGGTTCACATGGTAAATCTCCCATGGTTATGGATTCGCACAGCTGTTTAATAGGGGAGGAATCTTTACCGAACAGGTTTCCTATGTGGATAGAATCGGCATGAACCGTTATTGTGACTTCGTTTTTTTTCTGCCTTTGAAATCCGGTTATAACACGTGCGTTATATATCTGTTCCGTATCAAAAAATGAGGAAAATATATCTGTATTACCCCATCCGTTTTGAAAGAGAACAATTTTCGTTTTGTTTCTGAATAGCTCCTGGTGCTGGAAAAGGTCCTGTGCCGCGTCCAGGGTATGGAAAGATTTGCAGCATACAAGTATGAAGTCATATCTTTCATGTGAAATCTGATCTAATGAGGTGAAACAGTCGAAGAGCGAGGGATCTCCATGCCAGCGCCCAAAGATTCCTCTCCTTGTTAATCCGGATTTCTTTAAGGCGGAAGCTGTCTCTTGTCTTGTGACAATGTCGACACAGGCGCGGCCCTTAAGCAGGCAGGCGGCAATTCCCAGCCCTACCGACCCAGCCCCGTATATAAGCACTCTCATTGTTTTGGTTCTAACCTCCTGCTATCCCGGTGGCCAAGCCATTTTTCGTCCCCCCAACAGATGCAGGTGGAGATGAAAGACCTCCTGTCCACCGTCGGCATTGCAGTTAATTATAGTCCTGTACCCAGTCTCATCAATTCCAAGGTGGGCAGCGATCTGTTTTGCAGCCAAAAGGAGTTCACCCATAATTTTTTTCTCTTCCTCACCGATATCATTCAGTGTGGGGATATGTTTTTTGGGTATGACCAGCACATGATAAGGGGCCTTTGGATCAATATCTTTAAAAGCAAAGATATTGTCGGATTCAAAGACGATTTCTGTGGGAATTTCCCTGGCTGCAAGCCTGCAGAACAAACAATCGCTCATGTTTTCCTCCTTTTTAATCATTATCGGTTGTTGAGGTCAATCATATCATATATCTTTTTGTCATCAATCAGACTGCTTAATAAAAACGAGGAGATGCCGGCTCAGTTCGCTTTCAGGCAACTTGTATGAAATGGACTTGTGGAAGCACAGGCCTGTCTTTTCCATTTCTTTTTCACTCTCTTCAAGAACAGTTTTGAATTTCTCCCCCTGAAAATTTATCATAATACCTTTGGGCTTCAGATGAGGAGCAAGCCAGGGAATGATCGTCGGCAGTGGTCCCACGGCTCTTGCAGTAATAATGTGATAACCCTCATGATAAAGGGTCCCTGCATCCATATCGATACGTCCCCTTGTGACTTTTATATCTGTCAGATGCATGAGGCGAATGACCTGTCGCAGGAAATTGACCTTTTTGGAATTCGGTTCCATAAGATGGATTTCAAGGCCGGGTTTACAGAGCTTGATGGGAATGCCAGGGAAACCTGCGCCTGATCCAACATCCAAGAGTCTGCCTGTATCTGGCAATGAATAAGAGGAGATCAGGGAATCGAGCAAGAGTTCTTTTATGATCCTCTTACGGCATGATATGCCGGTAAGATTCATTTTTCTGTTCCATTCCAGCAGTTCATCAAGATAAATACTTAAAAGATTCTCCTCATACGCGGACAATCGTATCCCTAAGGCATTGGTCCATGAATACAGTTGTTCTCTTTCTTTTTCCCTGAGATACATAGATTCCAATTTATTGTTTAGTTTTGGGCCAAAATTGATTAATATATAATTTCGGGTTGAGCCGTTTCTGATCGCAAGCTGGTTTCAAGTCCCCTGATGGAAACGTCCCATCCGCTGAAACCTTAACCTGAAATTGCTTGTCTTGGGTAATAATACGCGTGGGTATAATTATGTGTCAAGCAGATGCTGACTGTTTGTGATTACTGGAAAACTCATGGAAACAAGACGGATAACCAAAGAAAACTTTTTTGCGATTCTTGGTGCAGGAGATCGACCATGGCAGGATGATTATCTGGTCATGTATTCAAGTGTCTGGCCGGGCTTCACAACAGACCCGGATCTTATGCTGGTTCCCATTGATGATCATTTGGTCCACAGGGGAGATGGTGTGTTCGAGGTGATACGGTGTATTCAAGGCAATATATATCAGTTAGACGGGCATCTTGAAAGGCTTGAAAAATCGGCCAAGGCAATTTCACTTCGTCTGTCCACGGATTATAGCGATATCAAGGAAATTATAAAGACATTAGTCTCAATAGGCAGAGAAAAAAATTGTCTGATCAAGGTTGTCTTGTCGCGGGGGCCTGGCAGTTTTGGTGTCAATCCGTACGATTGTCCCGAGAGTCAGATATACGCCAACGTGATCCGATTTCGAGGTGTTCCAGAGGAATTTCATACGAAAGGTGTATCTCTCATAACCAGCCGGATCCCTGTCAAGAAATCCTTTTTTGCCACAATAAAATCCTGCAATTATCTGCCGAATGTCCTGATGAAGATGGAGGCAATAGATGCGGGATTTCAGTTTGCCGTCGCTTTGGATGAGGAAGGGTTTCTTGCAGAGGGCCCTACAGAAAACATAGGTGTCCTGACAGAAGATAACGTTATGATATTTCCCCGTTTTGAAAGGACCCTGTCGGGCATAACGGCCAATCGGGTTTTTCAGTTAGCCCATATCCTGATAGAAGAAAAAATGATTAAGGCGGTAAAATTTGATAAGGTTTTACCGGATGATGCCTACCGGGCGAGGGAAATTTTTTTGACTGGAACTTCAATAGACGTGCTTCCCGTGGTTATCTATGACAAAAAAAAGATCGGTGGTGGGATTCCCGGTCCGGTTTGTTCCAAGTTGCGGGAACTTTTACAGCATGACATGACCATGAATCAAGATATTCTGACGAAAGTCGATTTGTGATACGGGAGGATCAGTGAGGATATGATTTCATTTGATGTAGAGTGTTCCAATGGACATGTGTTCGAAGGGTGGTTCGATAATCTCGAGGCCTTTGAGAAGCAGAATGCCAATGGTATGGTAACCTGTCCCTACTGTAATGATTCAAATGTAAGGAGGCTAATATCTCCGGTCGCACTCAAGAGATCTGTTCCGAATGGGGAAAGAGAGCAAGACAAACCTGATAGAATTGATTACCAGCGGCTTGCCAGGGAGATTGTGAACTATATCAAGAAAAACTCTGAGGATGTGGGGGCCGGATTTGCGGCAGAGGCGTTGAAAATGCATTACGGCGTTACTGAAAAGAGGAACATAAGGGGCTCTGCCACAGTGGATGAAGAGAAGATACTAAAAGAAGAAGGTATTGATTTTTTCAAAATTCCTATTCCTAAAACAGATGACGATGACCAGAATTAACTGGTTCGATTGTAAGGGTATTAATTTTTTAGTTGACTAACGTTAATAGATGCCTGCTTCACAGCCTGCTGCAATAGTTTTGCCCATCTCTTCACATCTGGCCAGGATTTCCTTGTCTATGTCCCCCCTGGCCACCACAGGGTCATAAACCTTCTTGAATTGATATCCTATAAGAATTCGCTCAATTGCCGTCAAGGCGCCCCTCCCATCATTGCCCGCGCTTATAAAAAGTACGTACGGTTTTTTGAAGATCTCTTTTCTTCCCCTTGCCTCGTCATAGGTGCGATCAAACAGGTCCTTGATCATACCAGCCATATATCCAAAGTATTCGGGAGAGCCGATGGCGATTCCATCACAAGCCAAAAAGTCATTAAGAGTTGTATCCGCCGCCCTGTTGAGTACAACCTCAACACCTTTGATGGAGGCAGCTCCCTTTGCCACATGTTCGGCCATCTTTTTGGTATGTCCGGACTGGGAGTGGTAAACGACCAGAATTTTTTTCATGTTTCACAATCCTCCAAAAAGATAACAATGATAAAGAGGCCAAGCGGTCATTACCACTTTTTCAAGAGACTTGATTTATCCCTGGCCAGACAGTATTATTCAAACAAGTAATATTAAGTTGTTGATCTTGAAATAATACAATTAAATCAGGGAGGTTTTCAAGATGCAAGTCATGATCCTTTATTTCTCCAAAGGCGGCAACACCAGGAAACTGGCCGAGGCCATTGCAGGGGGGGTCGGCAGTGAGGAGGGGGTGGAGGCCATCCTCAAAGGGACAGATGAAGTGACGCAGGAGGACTTTCTGGCATCTGACGGGATTATTGCCGGATCTCCCGTATATTTCGGTGTCATGTGCTCCCAGTTGAAGAAGGTCTTCGATGACTTTGTGGGTGTACGAAAAAAAATGGAAGGAAAGGTTGGTGCCGTTTTTACCACTTCCGGAGATCCGACAGGAGGTAAGGAGACCACCATGATGTCCATTATTCAGGCACTATTGATTTATGGTATGATCATCGTGGGTGATCCTATGTCGGCCTCAGGACACTATGGGGTAGCCTGTGTAGGAGTCCCGGACGAAAAGGCAGAGAAAAACGGTTTCAAGCTTGGCCAGAGGGTGGCACGGGTAGTCAAAAAACTCCGTGGCTGATCTTCTGGCAACATTAAAAGAAAAAAGGGTCGATGGATATTGGACCAGGATTCCATTAAAAACCTTCTGTTATCGTTGGAAAAGAAGGATATAAGTGTTGAGGAATGTCTTGAGAGACTTAAGGCCTTGCCCTTTGAAGATGTGGGCTTTGCATGCATTGATCATCATCGTCCCCTGAGAAGGGGATTTTCGGAGGTCATATTCGGGGAAGGAAAAGACGCATACGAAATCCAAACCATTATAGAGAAGATAACGGCACAGGGAGAAAATGTCCTGGTGACGCGTATTTCAGAGGACAAATATGAGGCCTTAAAAACGAGATTCCCGGATATCAACTACCACAAAAGGTCAAGGGTCCTTACACTCGTAAGAAACCATATAAGGATAACTGGAAAGGGGACTATCCTGATCATGAGTGCCGGCACATCGGACATTCCGGTGGCGGAGGAGGCCTCTCTCACGGCCAGATTCATGGGAAATGAGGTGGATACCGTTTATGACGTGGGCATCGCGGGTATTCACAGGATCTTGGCTTACAGGGAAAGGATAACAAGAGCTTCCGTGATCGTGGTAGCGGCGGGGATGGAAGGTGCCCTCCCCAGTGTTGTTGCAGGCTTGGTGGACAAGCCGGTGATTGCAGTGCCTACCAGCGTGGGCTATGGGGCGAATTTTGGCGGTATTGGACCATTGTTGGGCATGCTGAATTCATGTGCCGCAGGCGTAACTGTTGTGAATATCGACAACGGATTCGGTGCTGGATATGCCGCCAGCGTGATCAACAGGGCATAATAACACCTGCCCGGAAAAATCCAGAGGGGTTTTTACCTGTATCTTTCCCTGACCTCCAATGCATGTTTTTTCAATATGGGTATCTCTTTTTTTTGGGAGTCATCCCAGCAGGGCAGCAGGGTGTTGTTATGAAACAAGGGTTCTCCGGCCAAATCATAGTTAGAATACTCTACCGCCTTGGCCCATAAAGAAGTATGGGGAATCGGGGAATACTCAACAAGAAAGGGGCTTGCCCCTACATCGGCTGCAAGATCAATGGTTTTGTGCACAGAGTCTATGGGTTGGCCCGGCAATCCGATCATGATATAGGCTCCTATTTCCTTGCTGTTAAAACCTGCTTCCAACAGATTGTGGACAGCGGCTTCAAACTCACCAGGGGAGAGTTTTCCATCCAATATACGATGGGCGTCAATATCTGAGGTCTCAAGTCCAAGGCGTATGGTCTTAAAGCCTGTCCTATACATAAGTGTTGCAATGTCTTTTGTGATTTCCCTTATATGCAGGGCATTAGGAGTGTGAAACCTTAATTCCTTGCCGACCTTTATCAGATTTTCAAGAAATATAGAGAAATGTGTATCGGACGATACCAGAAGTGCGTCATCATAGAAGACAAAGTCCTGAACACCGAGTTCCCTGTGCCAGAACAGGACTTCCTCCAAGATTTCATGGGGATTCCTTTTTTGGGCCACAGGGTTTAAAAAATGGCTGGCACAGTATTGGCACCTATATGGACACCCAATGGAGGTCAATAGACAAATATAGTCTGTACTGTGCAACAGATCGAATGCCGGATACGGCATAACACCGGGAGACATGGAAGGATTTGCTGGTGCGTTAATGCCATAATTGTTTAGTGTCCTCAGAACAGCAGCAGGATTTTTATCGTTTATTACATGATCTGCCCCTGATTTTTGTTGAGCGTGCTCGTGGCAAAGTGTAGCGTATATTCCTCCTAGTATGATTGGAACGTCGGGGTGTATTTTCCTGGAAAGGTTGATAACCTCCATGACGCCTGGATACCAGTAAGTCATCAGGGAGGTCACGAGAATGGCCGCAGGTTTTTGAACTGCATTCAGTTCTTCCTCAAATACCTTTTTGGATAGACCATATCGGCTGTATATTCTTTTAATTTTAATATCAGCTATCGGTTGGGGAGTCGGGATTTTTTGCCGCCAAAATTTGCCCGTTCCGTACGACCGTCTAACAGGAGGTTTCATGGATTTCTCTTCTATCATACGGGGGTGGTGACGATCCAGGCAGTCTATCAGGTGTATATTAAAACCATAATGTCTGAGATAGCCCGCAAGATAGAGTAATCCAAGAGGTTTTGACCAGAAATCATACGCCGCAAAATCATGGATCCATGGATTGATCATAATTAGGGAAGAAGGAGACATTTTTATCCAATAGGTATGGGTTCCAGGAAAGGCCCAGGAGACTATTTTAGTATTTTCTGTTTTGGAGGCGAACAGATTTTCCCGCCGCTTTTTTTTGCTTGGGCCTTGACATTTTATGACCTGTGCTTAAATTTTCGTGTTTGGTTTCGTATATCCATTTACCGCGAGCCAATATCCTATATTAGGAGGTTGAAACAGACCAAGGGTCATGGCCTTATTATCCGATCAGGATTCATTTTGGAGACCAGGGTACAAAACTATCAAAAAATTTTGAAGGAGGGAACAGTTAAAATGAAAGTAAGACCATTGCATGATCGTGTAATCGTAAAACGGGTGGAAGAGGAAGAAAAAACCAAGGGCGGCATTATTATTCCAGATACTGCAAAGGAAAAATCGGTAGAAGGCGAGGTAATAGCAGTAGGTGATGGTAAAACGTTGGAGGATGGTAAGAAAATTCCTTTGGAGGTAAAAAAAGGAGATCGGGTCTTGTTCGGGAAATATGCCGGTACAGAAATTAGCATTGACGGTGAGGAACACCTCATTATGAGAGAAGATGACATCATTGCAATAACCGAATAGAGCGATATTCCTGTACAGCCAAATCTACTAATCCAAAGTATGGAAAATAATTAAGGAGGAATTATAATATGGCAAAAGAGATTATGTATGATATCAAGGCCAGGGAATTAGTGTTAAATGGCGTCAACACCCTGGCAAATGCTGTCAAGGTTACCTTGGGACCCAAGGGAAGAAATGTTATATTGGATAAGGCCTTTGGTGCCCCCAATATAACCAAAGATGGTGTAACTGTCGCAAAGGAGATTGAACTTGAGAATAAATTTGAGAATATGGGTGCTCAGATGGTTAAGGAGGTGGCATCCAAGACGTCGGATGTGGCAGGTGACGGCACCACCACAGCTACCGTTCTCGCCCAGGCCATTTACACAGAGGGATCTAAATTGGTAGCGGCCGGTATCAATCCCATGGCCATTAAAAGGGGTATCGAGAAGGCCGTTGAGGTGGCTGTTGAAGAGCTGAGGAAAATGTCCCAGCCCACAAAAGACGAGGAGGAGATTTCCCAGGTGGGCACTATTTCGGCCAATAATGATGAAACCATCGGTAATATTATTGCCCAGGCAATGAGTAAGGTAGGAAAAGAGGGAGTTATTACGGTAGAGGAAGCAAAGAGTATGGATACTACCTTGAATGTGGTTGAAGGTATGCAGTTTGATCGCGGCTATTTATCCCCCTATTTTGTAACCGACCCTGAGAAGATGGTGGTGACCCTCAATGAACCATATATCCTGCTGAATGAGAAAAAGATCAGCAGTATGAAGGATCTACTTCCCATACTGGAACAAATCGCCAAGATGAGCAGACCGTTGCTTATTATAGCAGAAGATGTGGAAGGCGAGGCCCTGGCCACCCTGGTGGTGAACAAATTACGGGGGACCTTGCAGGTGGCAGCGGTAAAGGCCCCTGGATTTGGTGACAGGAGAAAGGCAATGTTGGAAGACATTGCGATTCTTACCGGCGGTAAAGTGATATCGGAAGATTTGGGTATTAAATTGGAAAATATTACAGTAAACGATCTTGGAACGGCAAAGACCGTTACAATAGACAAGGACGATACAACAATCGTTGACGGTGGAGGCAGCAGGAGTGACTTGGAAGGTAGGGTCAAGCAGATACGGGCCCAGATCGAAGAGACAACTTCAGATTACGATCGAGAGAAATTACAGGAGCGACTGGCCAAATTAATTGGCGGTGTGGCTGTGATCAATGTGGGAGCAGCTACCGAAATAGAGATGAAGGAGAAGAAGGCCAGAGTAGAAGATGCCCTTAACGCCACAAGGGCTGCTGTTGAGGAAGGGATTGTTCCCGGAGGAGGGGTTTCCCTGTTGCGGACACTTTCCGGGCTGGCCAAGCTGAAACTGGAAGGAGAAGAACAGTCAGGAGTGAGTATCGTGATGCGGGCTTTGGAAGAACCTGTCCGTCAGATCGCCAACAATGCCGGTGTTGAGGGTTCGGTAGTGGTTGAAAAGGTAAAGAATGGCAAGGATGCCTTTGGATTCAATGCAGAGACCGGTGAGTATGAAGATTTGTTGAAGGCCGGGGTTATTGATCCTACAAAGGTAACCAGGTTTGCCTTGCAGAATGCTGCTTCGGTGGCGTCATTGCTTCTGACTACTGAGGCCATGATTGCCGATAAGCCCGAAAAGAAGGAAGATATGCCCCCGATGCCTCCTGGAGGCGGCATGGGTGGTATGGGCGGCATGGGCGGCATGATGTAAGACCCGTGTTGCTATGATAAACTGTCGTAAAGGCTGTAGACGAGTAATTTCGTATACAGCCTTTTTATTTTGACGGCCCTTATCTTTTATGATTATTATGCCGATGAATATATAGGCATTTGTTCTATTCATAATAATCTTATAAATATTGAGAGAGAACTCTATGACTGGTGTAACTAAGGGAAAACGAACCATTATGGTTACGGGTGCTGCTGGATTTATAGGTTTCCATTTGTCTGTGAGATTGCTCGAGGCGGGAGAAGTGGTAGTCGGAATCGATAATTTGAATAATTATTATGACGTATCTCTCAAAAAGGCCCGTTTGGAAATACTGACAACATATCCGAATTTTGTGTTTTATAAGGAGGCGATCCAGAATCTTGATGCCTTAAAGGCAATTTTTAAAAGGCATGACATAGAAATAATCTGTAATTTGGCTGCCCAGGCAGGTGTCAGGCATTCCTTGAAGGATCCCTTTTCCTATCAAAAGAGCAATCTTGAGGGTTTCCTTAATCTTATTGAAATGGCTCGCCATTGTGAGGTGAAAAATTTTGTCTATGCCTCTTCATCCTCTGTTTACGGCAGCAATACAAAATCCCCTTTTAGCGTAGAAGACAGGGTCGATAATCCCATCTCTCTTTATGCCGCTACCAAAAAGGCCAATGAATTGATTGCCCATGCATACAGCCATCTTTACGGAATCCCATGTACGGGGCTCAGGTACTTTACGGTATATGGCCCATGGGGGCGTCCAGATATGGCCCTTTTTCTGTTTACCGACGCGATCTTGAAAAAAAGGCCCATAAAGGTGTTTAACTATGGACAAATGAAGAGAGATTTTACCTATATTGACGATATCATAGACGGTACGATTGCAGCGATTGACAGGCCTGTGCCATATGAGGTATTCAACCTCGGCAATTCAAACCCAGTAGAATTGTTAGAGTATATCCATATTTTGGAAGAGGAACTAGGTCAAAAGGCCGAAAAAGAGATGTTGCCTATGCAGCCGGGTGATGTGGCATCAACTGCGGCCGATATCGACAAATCCAAAGAAATGCTCGATTTCAACCCTAAGACACCGTTGAAAGAGGGCATCAAAAGATTTGTAGCATGGTACATGGAGTATTATAAGGTGTGACAAAGATGGAGGAGAACAACACCGTGAATGATCTCTGTCACCGTTTGTCCCCAACATGGATTGCTTTCCGGAAATTATCAATAAAGTCATATAATATAGTCAAATTATAACCCATGATTTTTTCACCTGAGGTGTTATTTATATACTGCTTTTCCAGTAATGATTAGTAATGGGCTGCCGTCTGTCTTTTCCAAATGCCTTTGGCGTGATCTTTACACCCGGTGGGGCCTGCCTCCTTTTGTATTCATTGAGATCCACCATACGAATAACAGCCTTTACCATATCAGGTTCATAGCCAGAATCGACAATTTCATCTATTGCCTTGTCTTCTACAATATAGGCATGCAGGATTCCATCAAGCACGGAATAGGGTGGCAGTGTGTCTTCATCCTTTTGGTCCGGTCGTAATTCTGCAGAAGGTGGTCTTTCCAGAACGCTTTTGGGAATGACATCGCGCCCCAGGGTTTTGTTAACATATTTCGAGAGTTCAAAGACCAGAGTTTTCGGAACATCTTTTATCACTGCAAATCCTCCTGCCATATCACCATAAAGGGTGCAATATCCAACGGCAACCTCGCTTTTGTTACCGGTGGTGAGCACCAGCCACCCAAACTGGTTGGATAGGGCCATCAGTATATTTCCACGGATACGGGCTTGGATATTTTCATGGGTAACCCCGTGTTCCTTGGTGCCCAGAACATCTTGAAGTGCATTAATATACGATTGATAGATCTTTTTAAATGGAATGGTAATCAGTTGTATGCCCAGGTTCCGGGCAAGTCTCTCTGCATCCAGGAGGGTTTCACGGGAGGTATAATGGGATGGCATGGTTACTCCTATTACATTCTCATGCCCCAATGCATTCACCGCAATAACTGATGTCAGCGAAGAATCAATGCCTCCGCTAAGACCGATTATGGCCTTTTGGAAACCATTTTTTTTTACATAGTCCTTTGTGCCCAAAACCAATGCATGGTATATTTCATCGAGTCTGCCATGATCATGTGGCGGAGACTTGTGGGGGGGCTTTTTGTAAGTATGGCTATGTAATTCAATGTGGAGCAGTTCTTTTTTACAGCCATTTTCTGTAATTTTCTGTGATCTTTTTTCATCATGTTTTACTTCTACTTGGATGTCGGTGATTAATAGTTCTTCCTGAAACCGTCCTGCCTGGGAGATGATTTTTCCCTTGGGATCCATGACAAAGCTTCCCCCATCAAACACCAATTCGTCCTGTCCCCCCACAAGATTATTGAAACATACATATGCCCCCACATTGTGCGCAAAACGCCTGACGATCTCAAAGCGGGTCTGCAATTTTCCGGCATGAAAAGGGGATGCTGAGATGTTGAGTATAATGTCCACCTTGGCGGACCGGGCAAATTGTTCCGGTATGCCCCCTTGTATCCATATGTCTTCACAGATATTTGGTGTAATATGTATCTGGTTCATTTCAAAGGCAAAACAGTGTCTTCCCTTGCTAAAGTAGCGTTTTTCATCAAACACACCATAATTTGGTAGTTCGATCTTGTGGTAAGTTGCCGCTAGCCTATTGTTATGCAAAAGGCCTGCGGCACTATATGTTTTTTTTTCAATAGAGTCGGCATAACCTATTAGGACTACGGTTTTTTCTGTGTATTCCTTGATCTGTTCAATAGCCCTGAGGTTGTCCGCTAAAAAATCACCCTTTAAAAGAAGGTCTTCGGGAGGGTAGCCACATACGGAAAGTTCAGGGAATGTGACGATATCGGCATCCTGTTCGCGGGCCTTTGTAATAAATTGTATTATCTTTTCTATATTTCCGGGAAAATCGCCCACGACCATATTTACCTGGGCCTGAGCAATCCTAATAAACGCCATCAGGAGATCCTCCTTTTTTAAACCTTGGTTTTACCGATCACGGTTTACGATTGAAGCGTTTAGATTTGGCAAGGATGTAATTTTTGAAGCTGAAGCCGCTTATTTTCTGGTATTATAAAAACAACACAACTATACCTGAAAGTCAACAACACAGGGCAACGGTGAAAATTGCCACCTTTTTATATTACTTTGGTGGTTTAATTATCCGGGTATGCTATTATAATTGGGATATAGCCCTTTCCGTGTCCATACTAGCTTCTGAGCACTATCGATATGATTACTTTGAGACTCAAGTTGAGAGTTTTTTCTGGTTTGTAGATTGTCTAATTTGGATTGACAATTTCAGAAGCAAAGTGTCTAATTTTAATTCGACGGGACTAGATGATATTGCAATCTCTGGGTCCTGTTCTGTGTTGGAATGGGTTGAATAATCCTATAACAGTAAAGGCATGTTTATGACAAAAAAGGCATTGCAGTTTTCTTTGGTCCTTGCCACGGTATTTATCCTTGCAAATATGGCAATATATCAAAGTCAAGCAGGCAGTATTGAAGACGAAATACTTGTCCTTAAGCAGGCCGTGGAACTTGCCCCTGACGACGCAAATGCATACTATGATCTGGGAAATGCCTACAGCAAAGCCGGCCGCCATGAAGATGCAATAGAGGCCCTTAAACAGGCTGTAGCGATTGATCCCCATTTTGCCCGGGCGTATTATGGATTAGGCATGGAATATGGCAGGATTGGTCGTCTTGATTTTGCAGTGGATGCGTTAAAGGAAGCCATACGAATCAACCCTGATTTTGCTGAGGCCCATTATAAGCTGGGTTTTATATATGGGAGGGTAGGTATTGTAGATGGTGCAATAAAGTCATTCAAAGAGGTTGTACGCATAAATCCTAACTTTTCAGGTGGCTACTTCAATCTTGGGGTGGCCTATGGGAATGCCGGCCGCCATGAAGATGCAATAGAGGCATTTAAAGCAGCCGTAATGGTCAACCCTGATGATGCGGAGGCACACTGTGGTCTTGGTTATGAATATGAATCGGTCGGGAACAGGGCTGCTGCATTGGAACAACGTAACATCCTTGAGAGGTTGGATAAAGGGCTCGCCAGTAGACTGTCTAAACTCATTGGCCGATAGATATTGGAATTATGTATGATCAGACAGGCTATTGCGGAAAAAATTTCATTTCGTTCCCGCTATTATGGAAGCACTTTTGTAAAAAAGCTTGACATATAAGACAGAAATGGATAGATCTTATATAAGATAGTTAATCTGCATAGTTGTAGGCTATATTATAATGAGTATTTTATTCAAAATAAGCGTCATTATAAACGCAGCAGGGGTTATAGTATCCCTGTTGCTTGTAGTCCTGTTGGGTCTATACGGATGCCCGGGCTTGATAATGGCGTAGTGATTTAAGAAACACCCTTTGATATCCGTTATCAGGCCTACCTGATAACGGTTTTTTTTTAAATGTAACAGGGAATAGGCTATGTCAAGAAAAATTGTCCTTTATGATACCACCCTGAGGGACGGGACCCAGGGAGAACATGTCAACCTGTCTGCTGAAGACAAGCTTAGAATTGCCAGAAAACTTGACGAATTCGGGATACACTATATTGAGGGAGGATGGCCTGGCTCCAATCCAAAAGATGCCCGTTTCTTTGATATGGCCGGGAAGGTATCCTTTCAGACGGCCCGGTTGACCGCCTTTGGCAGTACTCGTAAGGCAAGGACCTCTGTTGAGGAGGACGATAGTATCAAGGCCCTTCTCAATGCAGAAGTGGAATCTGTAACTATTTTTGGTAAAAGCTGGGATATTCATGCGACACAAATTTTAAAAGTGTCCCTGGATGAAAATCTGGCTATGATAGAGGAAACTGTATCATATCTAAAAACAAGAGGACGTGAAGTTATCTATGATGCAGAACATTTTTTTGACGGTTACAGGAATAATTCCGATTACGCTATGAGCACCATCAAGGCTGCTGTGAGTGGGGGAGCGGATGTAGTGGTATTGTGCGATACAAATGGTGGGACTATGCCTCAAGATATTGAAGCCGCTGTTAAGGATGTGGCAAATCATATCTCTGTTCCCCTGGGAATTCATACTCACAATGATTGTGGTCTCGCACTTGCTAATTCATTAGTCGCCGTGGGAGCAGGAGTTAATATGGTACAGGGGACTATCAATGGCTATGGGGAAAGGTGTGGGAATGCAGACCTTGTGGCGGTGATTGGCAATCTCCAGTTCAAAATGGGCTACGAGTGTGTCGCCCCTGAAAAACAAGCGCATTTAACGGAGCTTTCCCGGTTTGTGAGTGAAGTGGCTAATATCCCACCGTTATTTCAGCGGCCTTTTGTGGGAAAAAGTGCATTTGCTCACAAGGCCGGCGTACATGTAAGTGCAATACTAAAAAACCCATCGGCCTATGAACATATGGACCCTTCAACAGTAGGAAACAGACGGCGCGTACTTGTTTCTGATTTGTCCGGGAAGAGCAATATTGAGTACAAATCCAGAGAGCTGGGAATCAATTTAAGTGACAACACTAGAGACAGCAAGAAAATAGTGCAGGAAATCAAGCGGTTGGAAGATCAGGGATACCAGTTTGAAGCGGCGGAAGGTTCTTTGGCGCTATTAATAAAAAAGGCTATAGGCCAATTTTATGAGCCGTTTGTCCTTGAAAATTTCAGAGTAACTATCGAAAAAAACGGATCAGGCGCCAGCATTTCCCATGCTACGGTAAAAATTTCCGTAGATCATGATCAGGAAATTACCGCGGCCGAGGGAGATGGGCCGGTGAATGCTCTGGATAATGCCCTGAGAAAGGCATTGACCAAATTTTTTCCGGATATACAGGAGATG
Organism: uncultured Desulfobacterales bacterium; assembly: GCA_964591255.1. Classification (GTDB taxonomy): domain Bacteria; phylum Desulfobacterota; class DSM-4660; order Desulfatiglandales; family Desulfatiglandaceae; genus CAZQAA01. The sequence goes on from CAZQAA010000192.1 coordinate 18,655, forward strand.
GGGCTGGTGGATTTTAAGGTTCGGGTGATAGATGGTAGCAGAGGTACTGCGTCAAAGGTAAGGGTTAGAATAGAATCAAGAGATCAGCACGATATATGGACAACCATAGGAGTGTCGGAAAACATTATAGATGCCAGCTGGCAGGCACTTGTGGACAGTGTTCAATACAAGCTTTCCAAGGGATCAAACAGAGAGAATTAGAAGACAACAGGAGGCTTTTCCATAATGGACAGGGTAGTTATTTTCGATACCACGCTTAGAGATGGTGAACAATCACCCGGGGCCAGTATGAATACGGCCGAAAAAGTGCGGCTGGCCAGACAGTTGGAAAAGTTAGGGGTGGATGTCATTGAGGCCGGTTTTCCTGCATCTTCTCCGGGTGATTTTGAGGCGGTCAGGTTGATTGCGGATAAGGCGCGCAGTCTGCAGGTGGCTGCCCTTGCAAGGACATCAAAAGATGATATTGATAAGGCTTGGGGTGCAATTAAGGATACAGCAAATCCAAGAATCCATACATTTATTGCAACGTCAGATATACACCTTACCCATAAATTGAAGATGGACCGTGAAGAGGTGATCAAAACCGCTGTTGATGCGGTTCGCTATGCAAGACAGTATACTGAAAACGTGGAATTTTCAAGTGAAGACGGCACCAGGAGTGACCGTGACTTTCTGTGTCGGATATTCGAGGCGGTGATTGAGGCAGGCGCCACAACGGTGAATCTTCCTGATACTGTTGGGTATATACTGCCTGACGAGTATCATGATCTTATTTCTTATGTGCGGCAGCATACACCGAATATCCACAAGGCGATACTCAGTGTCCACTGCCATAACGATTTGGGCCTGGCTACGGCCAACACCCTTGCAGGTCTCAGGGCAGGTGCCCGCCAGTGTGAGGTAACCATAAACGGCATCGGCGAAAGGGCTGGCAATACTGCCATGGAAGAGTTAGTCATGTGTCTCCACACACACAGGAATTATCTCCGGCTTGCCAGTGGTATCAATACGAAGGAGATCTATCCTACAAGCCGCCTGGTCAGTATGGTGACGGGGATAGTGATCCAACCTAACAAGGCTGTGGTGGGGGCGAACGCGTTTGCCCATGAAGCTGGTATTCACCAGGATGGGGTCCTTAAAAACAGATTGACTTACGAGATCATGGAACCCCAGACTGTAGGCCTTGATAGTAATAGACTGGTACTTGGCAAGCACTCGGGAAGACATGCATTTAAAAAGAGACTGGAGGAATTGGGTTATGATCTGAGTGATGACGAACTGAACCGGCTGTTTGAAAAATTCAAACAACTTGCCGATAAACGCAAGGAGGTATTAGACGAAGATATAGAAGTTATGATGGCCGAGGAAATACTGCGTCTGCCAGATATTTATCAACTTGATTACCTTAATGTAGTGAGTGGAACCGTTGCTGTGCCCACTGCTACGGTCAGGCTGAGAATCAGGGGTGAGGAGGTGCAGGGTGCAGGATTCGGAGTAGGACCTATTGATGCTACCTTCAATACCATAGCAAAAATGACAGGGACCCGGTCTACGCTATTGCGTTTTTCGGTAAACTCAATTAGCGGCGGTATGGATGCCCAGGGTGAGGTTACAGTACGGTTGAAAGATGGTGATTTTATTGCGCTGGGCAAAGGGGCTGATTCCGATATTATTACGGCCAGTGCAAAGGCCTACATAAACGGCCTGAACCGTTTTGAATACATGAAGATGAATCCCTCGATAGCACGGATTGAAAGGACGCCATGAAAGGAAAACAACTATGGGAATGACGATTACGGAAAAAATTCTCGCTTTACATGCAGATAAAGATTTTGTTGAGCCTGGTGAGCTTATCCAGGTGCGTGTGGACCTTGCTTTGGCCAACGACATTACAGCACCGCTTGCCTTTCGTGTTTTTAACGCATTGGGTACGGAAAAGGTGTTTGACCATGAAAAAATCGCCTTGGTAGCAGATCATTTTGTACCTAATAAGGATATTGCCTCTGCCCAGCAGGTAAAGCAGATGATGGAATTTGTGCGACAGCACCGGATCAAGCATTTTTTTGAACCGGGAGATTCTGGTGTGGAACATGTAATATTGCCTGAAAAAGGTTTGGTAGTACCGGGAGATTTAATTATTGGTGCGGACAGCCATACCTGTACTTATGGGGCCTTGGGAGCCTTTTCTGCAGGGGTGGGCAGCACTGACCTTGGTGTTATCATGGCAACGGGACGTACGTGGCTCAAGGTCCCCGGGGCAATCAAGCTGGTTTTTGAAGGTGAATTGTCTCCGTGGGTGGGTGGTAAGGATCTGATCCTGTATGTGCTTGGTCTGCTGGGCGTGGAAGGTGCCGTATATAAAAGCCTGGAATTTTCAGGTAGCACAGTAAAGGGCCTTTCCATGGATCACCGGTTTACCATGGCCAACATGGCCGTGGAGGCAGGTGCCAAGAATGGTATCTTTGAGCCGGATGATATTACAAGGGCATATGTGGAACAACGATCTGACCATAAGGGTCTTTTTCTTGCAAGTGATCCGGATGCGTATTATGAAAAAATTGTCAATATAGACGCAAGCGACATCAAACTTCAGGTTGCAATTCCTCATTCGCCAGACAATGTGAGGCCGGTCTCGGAGGTCGGGCATGTAACTCTTGATCAGGTTGTCATTGGGTCATGTACCAATGGCAGGATGGATGATCTAAGGGAAGCGGCCGAACTATTAAAAGGCAGGCATGTTGCCCGTGGGACCAGACTTATCGTGATTCCCGGATCGGCACGCATTTACAGGGAGGCTGTTGAGGATGGAATTATTACTACAATGCTGGATGCGGGTGCTGTCATAGGGCCTCCTTGCTGTGGCCCCTGCCTTGGCGGGCACATGGGAATTTTGGCTGAGGGAGAGGTCGCAATTTCCACTACAAATAGAAATTTTATCGGCAGGATGGGACATCCAAAGAGCGAAGTTTATCTTTCAGGTCCTGCTGTGGCAGCAGCCTCGGCAGTATTGGGCCGTATAGGATCTCCGGAGGAGCTATGAAAATAAAAGGCAGAGTTTGGAAGTTTAATGACCATGTGGATACGGATTTGATTATTCCGGCAAGATTTCTTAATGTGTCTGATAAAGATGAATTGGCAAAGAACTGTTTTGCAGACATAAGACCGGATTTTGCAAAAAAGGTTATCCCGGGCGATATTATTGTGGCGGGAAGCAATTTCGGATGTGGATCATCCCGGGAACATGCACCTTTGGCCATTAAGGCCGCCGGGATCGGGGCCATTGTGGCCAAAAGTTTTGCCAGAATATTTTACAGAAATGCCTTTAACATCGGTCTTCCTATCCTCGAATCAGAAGAGACGTTTGATGTATTTTCTGAGGGCCTCCAGCTTTCCATAGACATGGAGACGGGGGAACTGGTAGACCTTGATAGCGGCAAGCTCTTGACGGCACGGCCAATCCCTGATTTTATGATGGAAATTATCAGGGCCGGGGGCTTGGTAGAATATGTCACTAAAACGGAAGGGGGTGTCTTAAATTAAACTAACAGGAGCAAAAATATTATTTCATGCCTTAAAAGAGGAAGGGGTAGAAGTTATATTCGGTTATCCTGGCGGTGCGGTGATTGATATATATGATGAACTTCTAAAAACGGACATACAACATATATTGGTGCGTCATGAACAGGGGGCCGTCCATGCGGCGGATGGATATGCGCGAGCTTCAGGCAAGGTTGGTGTCTGTCTGGTCACTTCTGGCCCTGGCGCAACCAATACTGTGACGGGAATTGCCTCGGCCTACATGGATTCTATCCCGCTTGTCGTAATGACAGGACAAGTACCCAGGGTGCTTATAGGAAATGATGCCTTTCAAGAGGTAGACATAGTCGGGATTACTCGTCCCTGTACAAAACATAACTATCTCGTCACAGATATTGATGATCTTGAAAGGATCATGAAGGAGGCCTTCCATATTGCAAGGTCGGGGCGTCCCGGGCCTGTCCTTGTGGATCTCCCCAAAGACATAATGAGCCTCTCCACGCGCCATAAACCGCTAAAAGATGTCAAGCTGAGGTCTTATCAACCCACATACAGACCTAATCTCAATCAGTTGCGTAAGGTGATAAGGTTGATCAAGAAAGCGAAAAAACCATTGATCCTTATCGGAGGAGGGGTGGTTATATCAAAGGCCGCTTCTGAGCTAAGAAAGTTTGCAGAAAAGATTCAGATCCCTGTTGCATCTACACTTATGGGCCTTGGCGCATTTCCCACCAAGACCAATTTATGGCTTGGTATGATAGGTATGCACGGTACATATCGTGCTAATATGTCATCCGGTGCATGTGATTTGCTGATTGCAATAGGTGTCCGTTTTGACGATCGTGTAACCGGAAAAGTTGATGCCTTTGCCCCAAATGCCAAGATCGTCCATGTGGACATTGACCCGACGTCCATACGTAAGAATGTTCCAGTTTCTGTACCGGTTGTCGGTGATTGTAAGATAACGCTCGGACTTCTAAATAAGTTGCTGGCTGAGGAGGATTTAGGGGATATCAATGCAGTACGTAAATCATGGTTGGCCCAGATTGAGGAATGGAAGAGTACCAAGCCATTAGCATACGAACAAAAAGATGTGATAAAACCCCAGTACGTGATTGAGGTCCTGTATGAACTGTCGGAAGGGAAGGCTATCGTCACTACTGAGGTGGGCCAGAATCAGATGTGGACTGCCCAGTACTATCATTTTGATGAGCCCAATCATTTTATAACCTCAGGTGGGTTAGGCTGTATGGGTTTCGGGTTGCCGGCCGCTATTGGCGCACAAGTGGCCCGCCCGGATAAGCTTGTGGTGGATATAGCAGGTGACGGTAGCATCCAGATGAACATACAGGAGTTGGCTACTGCTGTTCAGAACAAGTTGCCTGTCAAGGTGGTTATCCTTAACAATCGCTATCTGGGCATGGTTCGTCAGTGGCAAGAACTGTTTTATGGGAAGCGCTACTCCCAAACAAGGATGGAACATGCCCCTGATTTTATTAAACTTGCCGAAGCCTATGGTGCATTAGGGTTGAGAGCCAGCCGTCCTGAAGAGGTGAGGCCTGTATTGGAAAAAGGACTTTCAGCTCCACAGACTGTTATTATGGATTTTCACGTTGAACAGGAAGAGCAGGTCTATCCTATGGTCCCTGCGGGGGCCCCGATTACCGAAATGCTTCTTGTATAGTCTGAAACTGCATACCTGAATTGAATATTGCAGGTTTTGGCACATTTTTTAAACAGGTGGTTAAAGAGATGGATGAAACAACAGAAAAACATATTCTTTCATTAATGGTGGAAAATCAGCCGGGAGTGCTGGCTCGCATTGCTGGACTTTTTACAGGCAGAAACTTCAATATCGAAAGTCTATGCGTTGCTGAAACAACGGACCCTCTTGTTTCACGAATTACACTGGTAACACGGGGAGACATGACAATCCTTGAGCAGATCAAAAAACAGCTTAACAAGTTAATCAATGTGATTAAGGTTTTTGATTTTACCGGTACAGCATTTGTCCGGCGTGATTTGGCCCTTATTAAGGTGCGCGCCAAGCCAGAAAATCGCGCAGAGATACTACGGATGGTGGATATTTTCAGAAGCAGAGTGGTTGATGTAGGCACAGAGTGTTACACATTGGAGATAACAGGAGATGAAGAGAAGATTGAGGCCTTTTTGGGTCTTCTAAAACCGATGGGCATAAAGGAAATTGCAAGGACTGGCGCTATAGCCTTGGCACGTGAAAAACAGAACAATAAAGGAGGCTCTAATGGCAAAAATTGATTTTGGGGGTGTTGTGGAAGAGGTTATTACTGCGGAAGAATTTTCCATAAATAAGGCAAGAGAAGTTCTTAAGGATGAGACCATAACCATTCTGGGTTATGGGGTCCAGGGGCCTGCACAGGCTATGAACCTTAAGGACAACGGTTTTCCCGTCATAATAGGGCAACTCGAAGGAGATTCGTACTGGAACAGGGCTGTTGCCGACGGATTTGTGCCAGGAAAAACGCTTTTTCCTATTAAAGAGGCAGCGGAACAGGGCACCATTATAATGGAACTTCTTTCCGATGCCGGGCAGGTCGCAACATGGAATGTTGTGAAAGAATGTCTTAACGAGGGTGATGCGCTTTATTTTTCACACGGTTTTTCTATTGTCTATAAGGACCAAACAGGGGTTATTCCACCTGACAACGTTGATGTGATCTTGGTAGCTCCAAAGGGGTCTGGTACCAATGTGCGCAGAAATTTTCTGGACGGCAGCGGTATCAATTCCAGTTTTGCAATATATCAGGATTTTACCGGCCGGGCGAGAGAAAGGACTATTGCCCTTGGTATTGCTATTGGTTCCGGATACCTGTTTCCCACTACCTTTGAAAAAGAGGTATATAGTGATCTTACGGGGGAACGTGGTGTCTTGATGGGGTGTTTGGCTGGTGTAATGGAGGCCCAATACAACATTCTTAGGGCAAACGGACATTCCCCCAGCGAGGCCTTTAACGAGACGGTTGAAGAGCTGACTCAGAGCCTGATACGGCTTGTAGGTGAAAACGGCATGGACTGGATGTTTTCAAATTGCAGCACAACAGCTCAAAGAGGGGCATTGGACTGGGCTCCAAAATTTAGGGCAGCTGTGGCTCCTGTCTTTGAGGAGCTTTATAATCGTGTTAAAAATGGCGAAGAGACTAAAAGGGTGCTGGAAGCCAATAGTGCTCCTGATTATATGGAAAAGTTGAGAAAAGAACTTGATGAGATCAAGAATTCTGAAATGTGGAGGGCTGGTGCTGCAGTACGTGCATTGAGGCCGGAAAACAGAAACAAAGACAAGTAGAATTTTTTAAAGAGGATATTTTATGTCGGGACGATACAAGATAGCATTAATACCTGGTGATGGAACTGGACCTGAGGTTGTAGCGGAAGGGGTTAAGGCGCTTAAGGCAGTGTCACGCAAGTTTGGCGTGGAATTTCAATTTAAGGCATTCGATGTTGGTGGTGATCGTTATCTGAAAGATGGCACATTGCTTCCTGATACCATATTAGATGAATTACGGACAATGGATGCCATCTTTCTTGGTGCAATCGGTCATCCCGATGTTAAACCAGGAATCCTTGAAACGGAAATTCTGTTGAGGCTGCGGTTTGAATTGGACCTTTACATCAATTTGAGGCCAGTAATCCTATTTCCTGGTGTGGATAGTCCTTTAAAAGATAAGGGGCCGGAAGATATAGATTTTGTGGTGATTAGAGAAAACACAGAAGGAATTTATGCCGGGGGCGGTGGTTTTTTGAAAAAGGGGACCCCTGATGAGGTCGCTGTCCAGGAGTCCATTAACACCAGAAAAGGGGTAGAGCGTTGCATACGCTACGCCTTTGAGTATTGCAGAAGCCGGGCCAGAGAAAAACATCTTACATTGTGCGCCAAGACCAACGTGTTGACCTATGAGTCAGATTTATGGTTCAGGGTGTTTCAGGAAGTCCATAACGAGTATCCAGATATCAATACCGGCTATCAACACGTTGATGCACTCTGTATGTGGATGATCAAAGATCCTGAACAATTTGATGTCATTGTCACAGGCAATATGTTTGGAGATATCATCACTGATATTGGGGCCATTATTCAGGGTGGACTCGGTGTTGCGGCGGGAGGAAATATAAATCCTGCTGGAACGGCCATGTTTGAACCGATTGGGGGCTCTGCTCCCAAGTATGCCGGACAGAACAAAATTAATCCACTGGCCGCAATTTCAGCGGCACAAATGATGCTGGAATATCTTGAAGAAAAAGAGGCCGCCGTTACTTTACAAGGGGCCGTAAAAAAGGTCCTTAAGGATGATATACAAGGCCTTGGAGCCGGATATATGGGGTACACCACGAGCGAGGTGGGGGACCTGGTGGCCGGCTATATTGAAAATTTAGGATGAATTCAATTAAGGTAGCCGTTGTCTGCATGCATTCGGAACTGGATGCGCTTGAAAACAATCTTGACAAAATTGAGGCAGATGTTTTTAAGGCAGCAGATAATCATGCAGATATTGTTTGTTTTCCCGAGCTTTCTGCAACAGGCTACACCCTGAAGGATCCGCTAAGGATATACAGGCGCTCAAATCCGCATAGGATAATTGAACGATTGGCCCATATTGCGGTGAAATCACGTTGTATCGTGATGGCCGGTATGATTGAGTTGTCTGATAATGACCGGCCTTTCATTACTCATGTTATTGCCGGACCCAACGGTCTGATCGGTCAATATCGGAAAACCCACCTTTCCCCCGTAGAAAAGAATATTTATTTGGCAGGGAATAATCTCTCCGTTTATTCCTGGAATAATACCCCTTTCGGTATCCAACTTTGCTACGAGGCACATTTTCCGGAAATCAGCACAGTTATGGCCCTCATGGGTGCAGATATTATCTTTATTCCCCATGCCTCCCCCAGGGGTGATCCACAGGGTAAACTGAACAGCTGGCTCAGACATCTAAGGGCACGGGCCTTTGATAATGGAGTTTTTATTGTGGCCTGTAACCAGGTTGGCGAAAACAGGGAAGGGTTTTTATTCCCGGGTGTCGCTGTTGTATTAGGCCCGGATGGCCGGATAATGACGAGCTATGCAGGGAAGAACGAGAAGATCCTTTTTGTAGAGCTTAAAAGAGAAACACTGGACAGTGTGAGGCAACATCGTATGAAATATTTCCTGCCCCAGAGAAGACCAGATTTGTATAGAATTGCTTTACGCTGAAATAGCGATAATGATGCATCTCTACAAATAAAAAAAGGCACAATGACCTTTAAAAAGTAAAAAGCCTTTTTGTGCCTTATAATACTGGTACGTAGCTAACTATATAAGTAATTATATAATTACACGCATCCCGTGGGTTTGGGTAATCCTGCCATTTTGCACGCCCCTTTGCCGGGTCCGGATGGAAACAGCTCGTAAATATATTTTAGCTTATAACCCGTTACTTTGGACAGGATCCTGACCATGGGGGCAATCCCATTCTTTTTGTAATACTCTTGAAGAACCTTGATTACCTTAAAGTGCTCATCGGTTAGCTCCTCGATCCCTTCAGTATGCTTTACATACCTCATCCATGCCTCGTTCCAGTTATTGAAATCGTCGATGAACCCGTCTTCATCAACATTGAAGGTTTGCCCTTCAAATTCTACTGTCGGCATAATCCATAACCTCCTTTTTTGAAATATTAATGGCCTTGACTGTAAAATGACCAATTATTAATTCCGTCATTTTGTTTGAAAGAATTCTTATAATTGGATTTTTTTGCAATGTCAATCCCTCTTTTGTATGAATAAAATTTTTCTCAGCCTAACAGCAGGACAGCTATGCGACCTTAAGGGCTTTGGAAAAGATACATGGATATAAAAAGGTAAAAGAAAGCCCCTTCCTTTTTCTGGAAGGGGCCCGTTATTAGGGACCTGACCCTCCGCCTCTCGGCCTTTCCCTGGAACGCAACTTATTTTTCTAACTTATAAATTTTCCAAACAATATTATGCCTCCAATAAATTTTGGCACATGCTTTGCTGTTTTTTCACATTTGCCGCAGGCTCTGGTTTCCGGCGTATCAGGCAGGAACCGGATCTTGCAGGCCGATAGTTGGAATTTCTATGCTATTTCTTGTAGGTTCCGTTTGGTTTTTAAGGGTAATGGTTTTCCAATGCCTCTTGGAGGTTATAAGCTTCCTCAGCATAAAATGGTTAAGGGAATGACCCGATCTTTTGACTACAAAGCGGCCGATAATCGGTGCACCCATGACGGCGATATCGCCTATAAAATCAAGAATTTTATGTCTCACAAATTCGTCTTCAAACCTAAGGCCGTCCTCATTTAGGACCTTGAATTCATCGATTACAATTGCATTGTCAAGGGAGCCCCCTTTAGCAAAACCGTTGTCCTTTAATATTTGCACATCCTTTAAAAATCCGAATGTCCTGGCCTTGCTGATATCTCTCGCAAAGGCCCCTGTTGAAAAATTCAATCTGTACTCTTGATTTTTCAACATAGGGTGCTGAAAATCAATCATATATGAAATCTGAAATTTTTTAGATGGATATATGGAAATGGAACGGTTTCCATCTTTTATGCTGAATGCCTTTTTAATAACGTTAAACCGTTTCTGTCCACCTTGTTCTTTGATACCCCCATCTTTAATCAAAAACAGGAAAGGAGCTGCGCTG
>CAZQAA010000193.1:0-2910 GCA_964591255.1 uncultured Desulfobacterales bacterium
TATAAGTGAAGGCCTTAAGGCGGGAGCCTGTTCTTTCTGGAGTTGGCCGGTTGATGAGCTCCTGCTGGCTGCCCAGATAAAGGCCATACTGCGGGAGAAAGCAGATCGTGACTCCCTTGTTTACCATAACGAGATGCTGGAAAGGATTCTTCAGGATACGCGAAACAAGGTGGATGAACGCACCTATGAACTGGCACAAAGGATCAAGGAACTTCGCTGTCTTTATGGAATCTCTGCCCTTCGTGAGAAACCTGATATCACCCTGGAGGAGATTATTCAGGGGATAGTAGATCTCATACCTTCATCCTGCCAATATCCCAAGATAACGTGTACAAGGATTATTATGGGATACCAGGAGTTTAAGAGTGACAACTTCAGGGAGACCCCATGGAAATATTCATGTGACATCACTATCAATGGGGAATGGGGAGGGACCATTGAACTTTGCTATCTTCAAAGGCCGAAGGATGAAGACAAGGTCTTTATCGCGGAAGAGCGGAATCTCCTTGATGTTATTGCTGAGAGATTAGGGAGAATAGCTGAAAGGGTCAGGACAGATGAATCATTACGCGCTGAAAGCAGGAATATTATCAATATACTGGGATCTGTGGAAGATCTTATATACAGGGTCAATGAACAGTATGAGATAGAGTATATAAATCCCGCGCTTGAAAAGGAATTAGGACCGGTAAAAGGAAAAAAATGTTTTGAATATTTTAACCGACGACAGGAGGTCTGTGATTCATGCAAGATTGCCGATGTGCTGGGGGGGACGGTTGTCCGCAGGGAGTGGTATTTTGCCGCGAAGAACAAGACGTACGATGTGCTTGAGACTCCCATAAGGAATCCTGATGGCAGCGTGTCCAAACTTTCAATATTGCGTGATCTTACTGCCCTGAAACGCGCACAAAAAGAGTTGGAGGAAAGAGAACTCCTCTACAGGAGCCTGACAGAATCTGTGGCTGATGGTGTGATCTTGGTGCAGGAAGGAGAGATAGTTTTTGCAAACAGGGCGGTTGTTGACATGTTCGAGTTTGCGAATCCTAAGGAGGCAATCGGCACTCCTGTTGAAAGACTATTTGATGAAGACTTTCGCCCTGTTTGCAAGAAGATATTCAATCCAATGGAGGATGACTCGGATATTGGATTGCCCAGTTGGGCCTTGTGCATCACCAGATCTGGAAAAAAGATCTGGGTGTCTACCAACAGGAGTGTAATAAGCCTGAGATCCAAACTGGCCATACTGGCTACCATGAGGAATATTACAGATCAGGTCCTGTGGGAAAAGAGTATCCAAGAGGAGACTGAGTATCTCAGAAAAGAAAATATAAAACTCAAGTCCAGTATCAAGGAACGTTACAGGTTTGGGAACCTGATTGGCAGAAGCCCTGCAATGCAGAATGTATACGAGCTCATATTAAAGGCCGCTGACTCGGATGCAAATGTTATTATACTGGGCGAGTCAGGGACCGGAAAAGAATTGGTTGCCAGGGGAATTCATGACCTGAGTGCCCGTGCCGACAGACCCTTTGTTCCTGTAAACTGCGGTGCCATACCCGAGCAGTTAGCCGAGAGTGAATTTTTCGGCTATCGCAAGGGCTCTTTTACCGGCGCCCACAGGGATAATGCGGGATATATTCATGCGGCCAATGAAGGGACACTCTTTCTGGATGAGGTAGGAGAACTGGATCTGAGTATCCAGGTCAAGTTTCTCCGGGTCCTGGAAAGCGGGGAATACACCCCTATAGGAGATACCCGTGTCTACAAGTCAGATTTTCGGGTCATATCTGCCACTAACAGGGATTTTGCAAAGATGGTGTTGGAAGGTCGGGTGAGAGAGGATTTTTACTACAGGATCAGTGTGATTCCTATTGTAATTGCCCCGTTGAGAGAAAGGAAGGAAGATATCCCATTGCTGGTGGAACATTTTTTACGTTTATACAGTAAGGGCAAAAAAGATCACAGGTTACCTGCCAAGTATATAGATGTATTGTGCAATTACGATTGGCCCGGCAATGTAAGAGAACTCCAGGGTGTGATCCAGAGATATATTGCCATGGGAAGTTTTGAGTTTTTTAATATGGGCGAGAAGGGGATAAAACCTGTTGAGATATCTATGGATTTGGATGGTGAAATTCAGACGGGAAATTTGCGAAAAGCCGTGGAAAATTTTGAAAGACGTTTTATCCTTAATGCCCTTAATCAGAACAACTGGCATAGGGGAAAGGTGGCCTCTATCCTTGGCGTCAATTCCAAGACCTTGTACCTGAAAATGAAGAAACAGGGATTTCTTACCCGAAAATCGGGCAAAAAATCCCTATAACAATTTTCCTTCTAATTTTAATAAGTTGCATATTTTTATTGACCAAATCGGGTAGAAATGCCCTGCTTTACCATTGCCCTGCGATTAATGTTTAGGCCTTCCATATAACTTTCTTGAAATTAAATTTGACATGTCATTCAGCCTGTTATCATCTGTCAGGATCGTATGTATGCTGTTATGGAATGGTTCTTGCTGTCTCTTAGACGAGGTTATGTTGAGGTTATGGAAGAGATAGCCGTATGATGCGGCACTAAAAAGTTTAAGGAGGAAGTTTTATGTCGGATCTCATTGCACCACATGGCAAAGAAGGAAAGCTTATGCCCCTTCTCCTTGAGGGAGAGGCACTGAATCAGGAGACTGAAAGGGCAAAAACACTCAAACAGATCAGGATTACCTCGAGGGAGGCCTCTGACCTGATCATGATGGGAATAGGGGCCTTTACCCCGCTCACCGGTTTCATGTCAAAGGCTGACTGGAAAGGTGTCTGTGATGATTTCCTTATGGAAGACGGAACCTTCTGGCCGATTCCCATAACACTGTCTACGGATGATGAGGATGTTAAGGAGGGGGATGAACTGGCCCTGGTG
>CAZQAA010000194.1:0-5499 GCA_964591255.1 uncultured Desulfobacterales bacterium
GGAAATAAGACTATTATCTAATATCGAAAAACAAAGTGCGAAACTGATAAATATATTTTTTGTAGGCCAGCCGGAGTTTAACGATATATTGCTGGATATAAGGAACAGGGCAATAAGACAAAGGATAACCATTAATTATAATATAGATCCACTCTCAGAAGAGGAAACCAAAAGGTATATACGTCATCGCCTCAAGATTGCCGGTGCCACAAAAAACATCTTTACGTCAAGCGCAATGTACGAAATTTTCCTGTTTTCTAAAGGATATCCACGCCTGACAAATATTATTTGCGATCATGCCCTGCTTTCCGGATATGCCAAAGGGAAAAAGATAATCGACACTGATATCATTAGAGAATGTGCGGGAGAACTCAAAATACCATCCAATACACCACCAGAGAAGCCTACAACAAGAGAACAAGGTGCTGCGAGAAAAAAAGAATCCAATCAGGGCAAGATAATTGGACAGGAGATTGAAGCCGAAACCATAATCGGGGAAAAAACAACACATAGAAAGGGGTTACCTATTTTTTTCTACTTGCTCTTTCCCGTTGTTTTCCTCCTTATAGGCATTGCCGCATACATTTATCATCCTTATCCCATTTGGAAAAGTATCAGGATAGAAACCTTGCCGCTTAAATCCCAAGATCTCACAAAAACAAAGGAAACAATACCAGAGAATGGCCATGTTACCGGCAGAACCTCAAATGCTTTCTCAAAAAACAGCGGGAATTATGGGGTCAGTGAGCCAAAAGCCTCAGGGCAACAAAATATGGAAACCACGAATATAAGAGATCAGCAAAACATCCCATATTCTCAGCAAGAGTTAGAGACCGGGAACAACAATAAGCCCCAACAACATCGTTTGCCGCCTCTGCCACAGAAATATGTTATATTTTTTGGCTTTAACTCTTTTGAGATCCCAAATGATGCCCTTGTTAATCTTAATAGACTTGCTGAGTTCATGGCCCGAAATCCGGATGTAAGTGCCATAGCAAGAGGTTATACTGATACGTTGGGCAACATAAGTTACAATAAAATGCTTGCGGAATTCAGAGCGGATATTGTAAAAGGTTATCTTGTTGCCAAGGGCATAAATCCCACAAGGATCCGGACATATGGCATGGGGCCAGATTACGTAAAAAACGACACTACCACAATAAACAACTCATCAAAACGGAGAGTGGAAATTGAAATAATTAAAACAGGCAAAGAATCATAGTATTATATACCAATGATTCGAAATAGATAATATGCGGAGAGTATATCAAATGAACCCGATTGCAAAAGAACTGAATGAAATAATCGAAAATGGGAACCCACACATTTATGAAATGCTGTCTGGAGCAGGGAAAAAGCTCTTCTTTCCAAAGGGCATCCTTTCCCAGAGCGCCGAGGCCAAAGAAAAGGCGTATAAATTTAACGCTACCATCGGTATGGCCACGGAACAAGGAAGGACCATGTGTCTTCCTTCCATCATGACAATGCTAAAAGGCCTTAAACCCGAAGAAGCACTCACCTATGCGCCTTCATTTGGTATCATGCCTCTGCGTAAGGTATGGAAAGAAGCTCTTTTTGAAAAAAACCCGTCATTAAAGGGAAAAAATATCAGCCTCCCTGTGGTCACTAATGCCATAACTCATGGTCTGAGCGTAGTCTCTGACATGTGGGTCGATCCAGGTGATATTATAATACTCCCTGACAAGATGTGGGGAAATTACAACCTGATATTTGCAGTTCGACGGGACGCTCAGATTATTCAATATTCATTGTTTAACGAGCATGGAAACTTCAATCTTGAAGCATTCAAAAGTTGTGTGCAATCGCAGGCCAAGGCCAGGAAAAAACTCATAGTCATCTTAAACTTTCCCAACAACCCAACCGGTTACACTGTCAGTCCTCAAGAAGCCGACGGAATTGTAGGGATTCTGAGTGATTTAGCTCAACAGGGCACAAATATTATTGCAGTCACGGATGATGCATATTTTGGCCTTTTCTATGAGCAAGACGCACTTAAAGAATCTATTTTTTCCAGACTAACAGGAATTCATCAGAGGGTACTTGCCATCAAATTAGACGGTGCTACCAAAGAGGACTTTGTCTGGGGCCTAAGGGTCGGTTTTATTACCTACGGGGCAAAACTGGAGGAGTCCTCCACATTAGTATATGAATCCCTGGAAAAAAAGACGGCTGGTGCCGTGAGAGGCTCCATATCCAACGCATCTCATCTGAGCCAGGAGATTGTACTCAAGGCCGTAAATTCAGACAGCTATTCTAAAGAGAAAGAGCAAAAATTTCATATTATGCAAGAGCGGGCCTTAGAGGTCAAAAGGGTCCTTTCTGATCCAAAATATAAAGATGCCTGGGAGGTATATCCATTTAATTCAGGCTATTTTATGTGTTTAAAATTAAAAAATGTAGAGGCGGAACCGCTTAGGATACATCTCCTGGAAAAATATGGTATTGGCCTAATATCCCTTGGAAAAAGTGACCTCAGGGTGGCATTCTCATGCATCGAAAAAAGCGATGTTCAGGAGCTTTTTGATAGGGTGCTTGATGGAATAAAGGACTTGGAAAAATAGCCAACAGGCAGGCTGCATACGGTCTCTATCTACCATGGGCCGAAAAAACCGCAGGGATTGTCATGGCAAGCAATTTAAAATCTAGCCATAAAGACCAATCGTTAATATAGTCCAAATCCATCTCCATCCATTTTTTGAAAGGAATGTCATTTCTGCGGGACTGGATCTGCCAAATACAGGTAAGACCGGGTTTCATAGAAAGCCTCTTTCTCTGCCATATCTCATATTGCTCTACTTCAGCAGGCAGAGGAGGACGGGGCCCTACCAGACTCATCTGTCCCATTAGGACATTAAACAGTTGTGGAAGCTCGTCCAGTCCTGTCTTTCTCAAAAATTTACCCACATATGGAATTACGCGTGGATCATTCTTCATCTTGAAGACCGGGCCATCAGCTTCATTAGAAGCCAATATATGAGGCAGCATTTTTTCTGCTTCGTGCTTCATGGTTCGAAATTTATACAATGTGAACTTTTTTCCGTAAAGTCCGCACCGAACCTGTCTGTATAAGGCCGGCCCTTTTGAAAAGGTCCTGATGGCAATGGGAATTATCAGAAAAAGGGGAGAAGTGACCACCAAGAGGATAAACGCCCCTGTTATATCAATGATATTCTTGATGACCAGTGTATCACGTTTCATAATGTTACTGGTAAGTATAAAGGCGGGTTCTGCAAAAAATTGTTCTATTTCCATGACATATCTGTATGGTTTTGCAGACAAGAATTTTCGTACATACCAGCTTGGAATAATACGGGTAGTAATACCGAATGTCCTGATCAATGAAAGATAATGTTCCGAGTTCTTGATACTGTTTAATGGCATTGCTATTATTACTTCATCAATTGTCTGCTCCATGAATATTTTGTCCATGTCTCCCAGGATGCCTATCACCTTGACATTAGGAGCAACTTTCCGGCCTATATATTTTTTATCTGTCTCCAGGCATCCCACAATCTTCCAGCCAGTATTATGAGATATGAGGTTGACAACCTCCTTTGCGGTCTTTTTACTCCCTATAATTAGCAAATTACGAATATGGTATGGGTTCTTTCTTCTTGAAGATATAATACAAAAGACTATCCACCTGCTAAACAGCAACAGCAGTAAATCAAGGAGGAAAAAAATGCCCGTTAGCAACCGGCTGAATTTTTCTATCTTAAATATAAAAAGAAAGGTAATAAGGAGAACAACAGTTATTAAAAGGGCCCGAAACAGATCATAAAATATCTGCTTAGTGATAGTTCTGCCATAGTGTTTATACAAGTCTAATATACTTGAGACCAAATACCATACAATAATGACTAACAGGAATACCGTATGGTAATCTACAGAAGAGACAAGCCCTTTTAAAAATTGGGAGGAAAAATTTTCCCTGATGTAAAAAGCGCAAAAAAATGCAACAGATGTAATACCCAGGTCAAGGAGCTTTAAGAGCAGTCGTACATAATCTCTTTCACTTGTCATATTTATATTTGATTGCCTAATATTTTTGTGTTATTAGCATAGCAATACCCATGCCAATATAACTTACCAAAATCAACTAAACATAGACAGAAATATATTCAAGGTGTTTCATGCTGAAGTGTCAATCTCTTTCACACCTCAAAGACTTATATCATGTATAAAGAGCACTTCGGATTTGCAAAAAGACCATTTGAAAACACGCCTGATCCGTCATTCCTGTTTTTATCGGCCTCTCACAGAGAGGTCCTGGCATCTCTGATATACGGTATTAATTCAGCAAAAGGCTTTATCTTGATCTCCGGAGACGTGGGCACCGGAAAAACAACCCTTGTCCAGGCCCTCTTAAAGCAAATCAATCCATCGTATCTGACATTAAACATCATTAATCCCAAATTGGTTTTTAGCGATTTAATGACATTACTGGCAAAAAAACTGGGTATCCAGTCTGGGACGAAAAATCCCTTAGAGATCTTAGATGATATCCAAAAACGGCTAAAGGAAATAGACATGAGGGGCCAACGAACAATATTGATCATTGACGAGGCCCATCTTCTATCCGAGCAAGCCTTGGAAGATATCAGGCTCCTGTCTAATATTGAAAGCCATGACAGGAAACTTATCCAAATTGTGCTTGTTGCCCAAAGTGAAATCCACAACATACTTCAAATGGAGTCTGTCAGGCCACTTAAACAACGTATAATGATAAACCGGATTCTGACTCCCCTAAATAAAAAGGATACTTGGTCATATATAGCACATCGTCTGATGATAGCTGGTAGCGACTCGCAAATTTTCAATAAAAAGGCCTTGTATCTAATCTGGAAAAGGAGTCAAGGAATCCCGAGGCTTATCAATCACATTTGTGATAATGCACTGCTTATTGGGTATTCATTGAAGGCGAACACGATTGGTCCTGATATAATCAAAGAGGTTATCGATGATATGGATGCAGGCTATCCTGATAACGCAGAGACCTCCAAGTTATCCATTAAAACAGCATGGTTTGGATTAGCTATTTTGGCCATTTTTTTGATCATAGGTGGTTATGTCTCAATTAAATGCCTTCAAGATAAAAGACCAAGCATGCAAATATGCTATCCAATAAGTAAGGGAAACTCAATAAAACGAGATGCTATGCCGATATATGATTCAATGATAGGAAAAGATACTCTCCAAGGAACAAAAACAGAGTCTGCCCATTCTGCTCCGGCATATACAAAAAAATGGCCGGGTCAAGGGATATCACGCGATAACCCCATAACAACAGATCATAGTCAGGGCAAAATAATATCAGTTTGGACAAATGATGTTTATCTCCCTGCCGGCAGTCACTTCATAAGCATATGTCCCCAGGAAGGAACTGCTGCATTATGGAAGGGAAACGAGAGCGCTATTCCTGAACTTAAAGAACAAATAAAATATGATTGGCCTTTTAGTGAAGGACTATATGTTATG
>CAZQAA010000195.1:0-6719 GCA_964591255.1 uncultured Desulfobacterales bacterium
CATTGGCCAGTGGGAAGGACATGATTGGTCCCAGATGCATAATCCCCCACAGGCACCGGCGCATACGGACCCATAAAGATAGAGCCGGCGTGTTTGATTCTGTTCAGTGTGATAAAGGGATCTCGAGTCAGTATTTGGAGATGCTCTGCCGCATATTCGTTTGTAAAATCGATGGCCTCATCCATGTCACGTGCTATTAGCACGTATGAATGTTTTGCAAGTGAGGACTCGAAAATTTCTTTTCTGGGAAGAGATGGGTATTCCCTCTTTATAATTTCACATACCTTATATCCTATATCTTCTGAAGTTGTAACAAGGACGGCCGCCGAGTCAGCGTCATGTTCTATCTGTGACAGGAAATCTACGGCGATAAGCTCCGGATCTACGCTGTCATCGGCTAAAATCAATGCCTCACTCGGTCCGGCGGGTGAATCGATATCTACTTGGCCGTAAACAAGCATTTTGGCTGCTGTCACGTATTTATTCCCGGGCCCTACTATCTTGTCAACTCGAGGCATGGTCTCCGTACCGTAGGCAAGACCAGCTACACCCCACGGTCCTCCAACCTTAAAGATTCTATCGCATCCTGCGATATCGGCTGCTACAAGGGTAGCAGGATTGGCCGTCATGCCATGGGAGGGAGGGGTGATAGCTATAATTTGATTTACCCCTGCCACTTTGGCAGGCAGGACAGTCATCAGTATTGAGCTCGGATAGACCGCTGTTCCTCCGGGGATATAACATCCCACAATATCCATAGATCTCGTTATACGTCCAGCCAGTATCCCCGCATTTATCTCTATGGACCACATTTCACGTTCCAATTGTGCCGTGTGAAATTTGGTTATATTCCGGGCGGCAGTCTTCAGGCAGTCCACCACCTTGGGGTCAATCTGTGTGTAGGCTTCATCTATCTCTCTGCGGGTGACTTCAAAGTCAGAGGGATTGATGTCATCTTTATGTTTATGGTAATGCTCCAGGATGACTTTGTCTCCGCGTCTTTTTATGTCTTCCACTATCATTCGAACATCTTCGTATATAGATGAAACATCCTCCATTGAACGCTCCATTATTCCCTTACGCCTGTCAGGATCAAGTTCTTCTATTTTTTCTGGTTTAATCTCCATGTCACCATATCTCCTTACATTCAAATTATTATTCAAATAAGTTTATACAGTTATGTGGTTGCCAATTTAAACATAGTCTGTTTGCCTTGTATGCCAGCAAAATGTAGCGGTCTTGACTGGGATAATAACTATCATTTACTCTAAGATTACTCAACTATATAACTCCAAATTGTCAGACGATGAAACCAAGGATGAAAAATAATCTCAAATCCAAGCCATATGAACTGGATCCCCGGAAATTGCGCCACGTGCTTCCAGACAGACCAGGGGTATATCTCTTCAAGGATTTGCAAGGAAATCCGATTTACGTGGGCAAGGCCAAGAGTCTGAAAAAGAGGGTCCTGTCCTATTTTATCAACAGGAAGAATGGCGCTGCTGTTCCCACCAAGACCGCCGTTATGATGGAAAAAGCCAATAGCGTGGAATTCATCATCACCTCCACGGAGCAAGAAGCATTTTTGCTTGAAAGCAATCTGATAAAGAAATTTATTCCCCAGTATAACATTATACTCAGGGATGATAAACAATATCTATGCTTACGTATTGGAATAAAAGAAGCATACCCACGGGTGAGTATTGTAAGAAAAATAAAAAAAGATGGGGCATTGTATTTTGGTCCTTTTCCTTCAGCCAATTCTGTGCGCAGTACGTACAAGTTGATCGGCAGGGTTTTCAAACTGCGAAAATGCAAAACCGTTTCACTGCCACGAAATAAAAGGCCATGTCTCAATTTTCAGATGGATCGGTGTTTTGGGCCCTGTGTGAATAGTGTGTCAGAGACAGATTATATGAGGATTGTGCAGCATGTTAAGCTTTTTTTGGAAGGCCGGAATCGAGAATTGTTAGATCAACTGAGAAGGGATATGGCCGATGCTGCTGCGCAGCTTGACTTTGAGCGTGCTGCGCATATCAGGAATCAAATCAGGGCCCTGGAGAGGACAACAGAACACCAACATATGGTCTCACCAAGGATGGAAGATCAGGATATCATAGGCCTGGCGCAGAACGAGAGTGTATGTCAGGTGGTCATTCTTCTTGTTCGTAATGGATGTATGATGGGGAGCCGAAATTATACCTTAAGGAGAGATGGGTTTACTGGTTCTGATGTCATTGAGGCTGTATTGAAACAGTATTATCCTGCCTCTGGTTTTATCCCAAAAGAGATCTTGATATCCCACCCGGTTGAAGGTGTTGGCTCAATATCTGAATGGCTTTCCGGGCTGGCTGGAAGGAAGGTTGTAATCCATGTGCCGATTAGAGGAGAAAAGGTCAAACTTATAGAGATGGCCCGGACGAATGCGGAGAATCTTCTTGTGGGCCGTATGAAGCTCCAAAATGAGGACCTTGTGGATTCCGTTAAATCAGTTTTGCGCCTAAGAAGGCTTCCCAGGAGAATTGAGGGTGTAGATATCTCTAACTTTATGGGTGATATGGCTGTAGGGGCCGTCGTTGCATTTGTGGATGGGCGGCCTCATAAGCAGGGATATCGAAATTATCGGATAAGGGAAACAGATGGAATTGATGACTATGGCATGATGGCTGAACTGATCAAGATGAGGATTTCTAAAGGCCATCCACCTGACCTTTTTTTGGTGGACGGCGGTAAAGGACACCTGTCTGCTGTAAAAAGGGTCCTGGATGAACATCCGTTTCCGGAGCGACCTGAAATAGTATCTATTGCCAAGCCAGACGCACGAGGGGAAGAAAGATATGATAAGATTTATATGCCAGATCGAAAAAACCCATTGAAACTCAGACCAGGACATCCTGTGCTCCTTTTTTTGATGAAAATTAGGGATGAGGCCCATCGTAGGGCCATCTCCTACCACAGAATGCTAAAACAAAAGGATCTCAGGAAATCCAGATTGGACCTCATACCTGGTATAGGTCCCAAAAGGAAGAGATTGTTACTCAGGCATTTTAAAGATATTTATTCTATCTCTAAGGCAAGCACAGACGATTTGGCCAAAATTCCCGGTATAAGCCAATCTCTTGCAAGAAATATTGTGGCGTTTTTCATGCGATCGTAATAAATTATGTATTTATCGGTACGAATATTGCATTTCATTTTATGTTATTGCCGTATAAAAAGTTGGCTTTTTCTTATGCCTGCCATGCCTGCACTTGACAAAAAAGGAAAGTTTGTGTTAAAAACAATTACTAAATTTAGGCAAATTATTTTCACTGTGATACGATGAAAATAAAATTTATCCAACGAAAAATTACCATATTATTCCTTCCTGATGGTGTTGGTAAAACACGCCTGTTTAAATTTTCAATCTTTATGCCTCTGTTTTTGTTTGTATTTTTTGTCAGCTGTATTGGTTCCATCTTTTGGATAATGGGAGACCATTATGCAATGAGGAAACAAATATCCTTGCTGGCCCAGCTCAAAGATAAAAATGATCTCCAGAAGAGGGAAATATTGCATCTGTCCCGGCGGATAGATAAGATTACTAATAAGTTAGGTGACCTGAATAAACTTGATCAGAAGCTGAGGGTTATGGTCAACCTGGAAACCAGCATGGATAACGATAAAGTGCAAGGTGTGGGGGGTCCTGATCCCGGCTTGTCAGATACAAAAAAAATGCTTGAACAATCCCATCAGGAAATGATTCGTTCCATGCATAAGTCCCTGGACGATCTTGATAGCGATATTGCCATCAGTGAGCAAAACAGGGCCGAGCTTCTCGATTTTTTGCAGAGCCAAAAAATACGCCTTGCATCTACTCCATCCATCTGGCCTACGAAGGGTTGGTTAAGTTCCCGTTTTGGATATCGTATATCACCATTTACAGGTCAGAGGGAATTTCATAGGGGGATTGATATATCTACAAGAATTGGGGCCCCCGTAATTGCCCCTGCTGACGGAATTGTCTCCAAAGTGGGCTGGGATCGTGGATATGGCAATAATATCGTTATCAAACACGGCTATGGGATAGAGACAAGATATGCCCACTTGAAAAAAGCCCTTGTGAAAAAGGGACAGCCTGTTAGAAGGGGCGAGACTATCGGTTTAGTAGGCAATAGCGGGCGATCTACAGGTCCCCATTTACATTATGAGGTCCATCTTAACAGGATGCCCGTTAACCCTTTTCGTTATATCCTCAATTAGTTTCCATCCTAATTGCATTAGCTCCCAAACATCTTGATTTTTCAAATGGAAAGTTTTTTAATGCAACCTGGATAGCTTGCATCATGTTTCACTAATTCTATTATGCGGGAAAATAATGTTCGGGAAAATTCTCAAAGGTGTTTTTGGCAGTAAAAACGATCGGGAACTAAAACGCATGGCCCCCCTGGTAGAGGAAATCAACCGTCTTGAACCTGATATCCAGCTCTTATCTGACTCCGAACTTAAGGCCAAGACAGCGAACTTCAAAGAAATGCTGTCAAGGGGAAAACCTCTGGATGATCTTCTTCCGGAAGCATTTGCCGTGGTGAGAGAGGCATCGGTTAGGGTGCTGGGAATGAGGCATTTCGATGTCCAGCTGATCGGTGGTATAGTCCTGCATGAGGGAAAGATTGCTGAAATGAAGACCGGTGAAGGAAAGACATTGGCTGCAACCCTGCCGCTCTACCTTAATGCCCTTATGGAAAAGGGCGCACACCTGGTGACTGTCAATGACTATCTGGCTCAGCGTGATGCGCAATGGATGGGTGGGATATATAACTTTCTTGGTCTGTCCGTTGGCGTGATTATGCATGGCATGAGCGATTCAGAGCGGAAAAAGGCCTATGGCTGCGATATAACTTATGGTACCAACAACGAGTTCGGTTTTGATTATCTTCGGGATAACATGAAATTTGATAGTGCGGACTTTGTGCAGAGGGACTTTTACTATGCAATTGTGGATGAGGTAGACAGTATTCTCATTGACGAGGCCAGGACACCCCTTATTATAAGTGGTCCGGTGGAACATAGTGAAAACAAGGTCTATATGGAGGTCAAGCCCCTTGTAATAAATCTGAAGAAAAAACAGGGTGCAATTATACGTTCCCTGCTGGAGGATGTCAAAAGACAGCTCGAAAGTGGTGATGAAGGTGACAAAACTATTGAAATGCTTCTCCAGATCAAGAGAGGGGATCCCAAAAATCCCGTTTTCTTGGAAATCCTCGCAGAGAATCCCGGGCTGAAAAAAAAGATCGACCGGACCGAGAGCATGCTAAGTGCACAGAAACTCTTACCTGAACTCGATCAGATTCTTTATTGTACTATAGACGAGAGGGGTAATTCGGTAGAACTCACCGAGAAAGGCCTGGGAGTCGTGGGTAGTGGTGGTCTTGGAGACTTTGTCCTTCCGGATATGGATGAGGAAACCAGGGGGATCCAGGAAGATGATCAACTGAGTGAAGACGAAAAAAGAGAGAGATTAAAAGAGATTGAGGATAGGTATGTGAGGGCATCTGACCTGATCCATGCCACTCAACAGCTTATCAAGGCCTATTGGCTTTTTGAAAAGGATGTCCATTACGTCATTAAGGATGGCCAGGTGGTGATTGTGGATGAGTTTACCGGCCGAATGATGCCTGGTCGAAGATGGAGTGATGGATTACACCAGGCAGTAGAAGCCAAGGAGTCTGTAAAGGTGGCGGAGGAAAACCAGACCCTGGCTACAGTTACATTCCAGAATTTTTTTCGGATGTATGAAAAACTGGCAGGCATGACCGGGACTGCTGATACCGAGGCAGCGGAATTTAACAATATATATAGATTAGATGTTACAGTCGTTCCTACAAATAAAAAAATGATCAGGATTGATTATCCCGATGTTATTTATAAAACGGAAAGAGAAAAATTCAATGCAGTGGTGAATGAGATCAAGGAGCTTTATGAAATAGGCCAGCCGATTCTTGTGGGAACCATTTCCATTGAAAAATCGGAGATGTTAAGCAAGATGCTAAAGAAGGCGGGAGTTCCCCATTCCGTACTAAATGCGAAGCATCACCAGAGGGAAGCGGAGATTATTGCCAACGCCGGTCTTAAGAAGACTGTGACAATATCCACCAATATGGCGGGCCGTGGTACGGATATCGTTTTGGGTGAAGGAGTAAGGGAACTGGGCGGTTTGCATATTTTGGGTACCGAACGACATGAGAGCCGACGTATTGACAATCAGCTTAGGGGCCGGTCAGGGAGGCAGGGTGATCCAGGTTCATCCCGTTTCTATCTCTCGCTTGAAGACGATCTGTTGAGGATATTCGGGTCTGAAAGGATATCTTCCTTCATGGAGCGATTTGGGATGGAGGAAGGAGAGCCAATTGAACATGCCCTGATTTCAAAGGCCATTGAGAATGCCCAGAAAAAAGTGGAAGCCCACAATTTCGATATAAGGAAACACCTCCTTGAATATGATGACGTGATGAATAGGCACAGGGAGATAATCTATTCTCTAAGAAAGGATATCCTCGAAGGCAAGGAGATAGAAGCGCTCATCAATAATATGATCGAAGACAAGGTGGAGGCTTTGGTTCAAGGGCAGATTGATCCGAAGGAATACCCTGAAAGCTGGGACATTGATTCCCTGTCCAATAGTGTTTCCAGGTTATTCGGATTTAGGCCGAAAATAGGTCCTGAACATATAGGGCAGG
>CAZQAA010000196.1:0-6356 GCA_964591255.1 uncultured Desulfobacterales bacterium
TGCATTACTGATATTATTGTGCCTGATTGTACGGAAATTGACCCGCTTTGATCCTGGAAAAGAACAGATAAGGACCCTGTCTGGAATAGTGGCCTATGCCATGATTATCAATGTCTTCTTTTTTATACTTGAGTTGTTTACAGCATTTTATAGTCAGATACCAGGTCATATGCATCCTCTTGTTTTCCTCTTTAAGGGGTTGGAAGGACACGGAAGGCTTGCCCCGTGGATGTGGACTGCAACGGGATTTGCATTTGTTGCGCTTGTACTTTTGATAGTTCCGGCTATGCGTAGAAAAGAGGATATATTGGTTGTTGCCTGCTGTTCCGTAATTATAGCCACATGGATCGACAAGGGATTGGGCCTTATAATAGGCGGTTTTACCCCCAACCCATTCGATAGGGTGACTGATTACTGGCCCACCATGCCAGAGATTATGATTGCCCTGGGCATATGGGCGACCGGTTTCTTTGTATTGACAGTTCTCTATAAAATTGCAGTTTCAGTCAAGGAAGAGGTTGCGGCCTAACATGGTGGCTAATTTTATTATTGCGAGTTTTTAACAACAAGTATTAGGAGGAAAATTCTATGGCTTATGAAGTAGTAGTTGATCCTGACAAATGTGAAGGGTGTGAGGAGTGTGTAGAGGTTTGCCCTGTGGATGTATATGAAATTCAGGATGGGAAATCGGTACCTGTTAATGCAGAAGAATGTCTTGGATGCGAAAGCTGTATCGAAGTTTGTGACCAGGAGGCAATTACAGTTACAGAGGTTTAAGGGCTAACATAAACAGAAAAGCCGTCTCTTACAATATAAGATTGTAAGGGCGGCTTTTTTGTTTTTTTTATTGTTTTATGTTAGAGCCACCAAGTAGTTTATGATTTCTTTTGATGGCAGGAACTGCATTTTTTAAGCGCTTTTAATTCTTTTTTGGTGATCTTGCCGTCTTTCGCCAAGGCCTTGTGGCAACCCGTGCAGTTTTTGTGAAAGGCTGCTTTTAAGTTTATAACCTCTTCACCTTCTTCTTTCACGGGATTATGGCACTCTATACATTCCTTTACCGGATCACCCTCTTTCCACACGTTTTTGCCATCTTTGTATTCATGATGGCACTCGGTGCACGCAATTCCATGTTCCGTGACATGCTTATTATGTTCAAATGTTACAGGACCTTTTTTGTCCGGTTCATATCCCTCATTATTGATGGTAACCTCGTCAGGCGTATCGGTGGCCATCAGCGAGTGCATGGACATGAAAAAAACAGAAACGACCATAACGAGCAAGACCGATATTACCTTTTTGTTCATAGCTGTTTTCACCTCCTTTCTTTATGATTTTTTAGAACACCTTAATTACAACGCGATATATAAATATGGCATGGGTATTTAGATATGTTAACACTTTGGTAAAACTATAATAAAAGGGAGCCGAAGCTGTCAAGAAACTATTTTTGCATATTCCCATAACTCGCCCCTATATTTGAGGACAAGTGACCGAAAATTCTGTGAAAGGGCATAGTTGCCAATATGTGTTGCAGGCATGATTCCGATCATTGAATTGAGTATCCATACCTGATCTGCCTTATATATTTCTTCCAGTGTAATTTTGCATTCTTTGATTCTTTTTCCATTCTTTTTCCACATTAAACGTAGCATTTTCAATGTGATGCCCGGCAAGATTCCCTGGGCTTCAGGGGTAATCCAATCTTTACCTGCTTGTATAAGAATACTTCCCGTGGCTGTCTCCGTTATGAATCCATCTATATCCGTTAGGATTGCCTCATCGGCACCAGAATCAATTGCCCACTGCCTGGCCCAGAGATTGTATAGATAATTAAGTGTCTTATGGTTTGCAACAGGTGTGCTCCTCGGCTTGCAAAAGGGGATCAGTCTCCAGCCCTTTTCATACTGTTCTCTGCTAAGAGGAATATATGGGCGGGCAGTTATCAGCCAGGTGGGTATCTGGCATCTTGGCAGCCCTAATCCCGCAACTGTTCCACGAGTGAGGATGATTTTAACGGACGCATGTCCCTGTTGCAGTTTGTTGATTTCGAGCAGTTTTTCTATGATACCTTTTTCCTTTAATGGTTCAGGGAAGCTGATACCAAAGAAATCGGAAGATTCCTGTAGGCGTTTTAAATGTTGTTCAAGAAAAAAGGGTTTTCCATCTTCGGCTCGGATAGTTGTAAAAAGCCCGTCTCCATATACAAAGCCCCTGTCAAACACGGATACTTTGGCATCTTCTTCCGGCACAAGGCGGCCATTCAGACAGACAAAGGTGTTTTTTGAAGACATTTTTCCATTTTCTCCTGCTATAAAAAATTCAGGTTCTTGACCGGCAAAATTTTAGCATCAGAAACGCCTTTGCCTTGTGTATGGTCTCTTCATACTCCTGTTCCGGTACCGAGTCATAGACTATTCCTCCTCCTGCCCCATAATAGCAGTGATTTGCTTTAATAATCAATGTTCGAATGGCAATATTCAAGTCCATTTGTCCCCGTGTTCCAAGATATCCTATAGAGCCTGTATAGATGTGCCGGCAGTGAGGTTCAAGTTCTTCTATTATTTCCATGGCGCGGATTTTAGGACAACCGGTAATAGATCCACCTGGAAAGGTAGCATTCAGTATCTCAGCAATGCCCGTTGTTGGAGAAATTTTTCCCTCTACTATAGAAACCAAATGGTGGACGTATCGGTAGTTTTCAAGGCGTTTATGTTCCCGGACATTGATAGAGCCGGAAACACAGATTTTGCCTAAATCATTTCTTAAAAGATCTACGATCATGGATAGCTCTGCATCATCTTTTGGGTTTTTGATAAGGTCATCGCGGTATTGATTGTCCTCTTGCTCTGTTATTCCCCTTGGACGTGTGCCTTTTATGGGACGCGTTTCGATTGTGTGTCCGTCACTCCATAGAAAGCGTTCCATAGAGGTACATATGACGTGGTGGTCTCCTGCATTAATATAACCGTAAAACGGGGCTGGACTATCCTTGAATAGAGCACAAAAAAGTGATTTCGGATCTCCTTGAAATTCCGCATGAAATCGTTGGGACAGATTTATTTGATAAACATGTCCTTCCTCAATATAACGGTGTATTTTTTTTATCGCCTCTATATATTGTTCACGAGTGAAGTTGCTTGAGACAGGACCGACATAAAAATCTCTTTCCTGCCGTTTTTTCGAAAGACACTCAAAAAAATTGTGGGCCTTCCAAAAAGGATAACAGTCTGTATTATCTGAAAATTGTTCGCTTGCAAAAGCCAACTGCATGAACTTGACACCTTTTTTTTGATGATCAAGGATTGCGATTTTAGAGGGAATGATCCAATACATATCCGGAAGTTTGAGATCGTCCAGGGTGAGTCGAGGTAATTTTTCCAATACGTTTTTGGTGTCATAAGCAATGTACCCCATGGTCCCGCCTTGAAATGGAAGTATGAAATGGGTGCTTTTATCTTCCTGTTTGATTTTTGCAATTATATCTTGGAGCGCATAAACAGGATCATCCTCGTCACGTATTAGCCTGTCCCCAAATTGCAGCTGGCATGTTCTTCCTTTACTGGAAAATATGCTCAGTGGATCCCATCCGGCAATGGAGTAATGTGCACAATCACTATTGCCACCGCTTAAGAGTAAAACACTCCCAGGAGAGGAGAGCTTTGGCATAAGGAGGTTTAAAAATTCAGACGGACCTGAACATGGATATGTGTCGGACAATGACTTAAGTGAGATAGATGGAAGTTGCTGTGCAATGCTCATGGCTTTTGTTCTAAAAAATTTTTAATAATTTTGCTTCCATATTCAGATAAAAATGATTCGGGATGGAATTGTACGCCATAAACGGGGTAACGAGGATGCCAAAGGGCCATTGGGACCCCATCTCTGCTCCTGGCTATTATCTTTAATGGGGAACCAACGGGATGGCACATAAGTGAGTGATACCGAGCTGCCTGGAAAGGGGAGGGCAGCCCCTGCAGGATGGCTTTCTGATTATGATATATGTTATCTTTTTTCCCGTGCACCGGCAGGGGAGATCGAACCGTGCTACCGCCAAACACCTCGTTTAAGGCCTGCATCCCGAGGCAGACACCGAGGATAGGGACCTTTCTATAAAAATGTTTGATTACTGATCTGCTGATACCCGCCTGTTGCGGATTCTTTGGACCTGGAGAAATGCAGATCCACTGGAAATCATATTGTTCAAACTGTTCAATGGTGATTTCATCATGGCGGAAGACCGCTATTTTTATTTGGAAAGTAGAAAACAGTTGTACCAGGTTATAGGTGAAAGAATCGTAATTGTCGATAATGATAAGCTGTTGCAAAGCCTGCCCCCGAATAAGAAAATAAAAAGGCCACCCCGTACAAGTCTGGGTGGCCTGAGGCCTGACATAACTTGATTAATAATGCTGCAGATGTTATTTACTTTAATAATATAATATTAACCTGTGTCAGACAAGATATAAATTGGACTTCAACTTTCCTGTAAAAACATGGAGTTGGCAATCTCCTGCTTAAAAGAGATCTGCGGTTCCATATCAAAACGTGTTGTTTTCTGTAAGGATAGGGAAGACAGGGTCGAGGGAGATTGATTGATGTGACTAGACTTGGTATCATTGGACTTTCCGGATCTGGCAGATCCACCATTTTTGCTGCCCTTACAGGGGCAAGAGGGGAAGAAGGGGAGAAAAGATATTTCCGGAGTGATCTTCGTATCAGTACAGTAACGGTCAGGGATGAGCGAATCGATTATTTGGTGGAGATATTTAAGCCAAAAAAAACCGTTTACGCCAAGGTGGAGTATCTCTTGCCTCCTGACGTGTCCGCCGGGTCCTCTTCAAAGTCGGATGGAGGTTTATGGAATCAGGTGCGTGTATGTGATGCCCTGTTACACGTGGTGAGAAATTTCAGGTCTCCTGATAACTCTTCTCCCACTCCAGAGAAGGATTTCTGGCAGCTGGAAGAGGAAATGATACTAAGTGACTTCTATGTCTGTGAAAAAAGGCTTGAAAGGATAGAATTTGACAGAAAGAGAGGCAAACAAGCGGAAGGTTCGGAAGCCTCGTTGATCAAGTCATGCCTTGAATCTCTTGAGAATGATCTGCCTTTACGGGCAGTGCCTCATTTGGCATCAAACCCGGCGCTGAGGGGATTTACATTCCTATCGGCCAAGCCACTCCTTGTTATTGTTAATAACGAGGATGATGATGAGGCCCTTCCAGAGTGGGCAAACAAACCCCAGGGAGTGGATTTGACCGTACTCAGGGGGCGTCTTGAAATGGATATTGCATCTATGTCACAAAGTGAGGCTAAAGAGTTCCTTGATCTTTACCATATCAGGGAGTCTGCGTTGGATCGCATTATCAAGAGTTCCTATCGGCTTTTGGACAGGATATCTTTTTTCACAGTGGGTTCGGATGAGGTAAAGGCATGGCCTGTTACTTCAGGCACAACAGCCCTTGATGCCGCAGGAACTATCCATTCAGATATAAAAAAGGGATTTATCTGTGCAGAGGTCATCTCGTTTGAGGATTTTAAGTCTTTTGGAAGCTTTCAAGAAGCAAAAAAGGCGGGGGCAGTGCGTCTTGAGGGTAAGGAATATATGGTACAGGATGGTGATATAATAAGTTTCAGGTTTAATATTTAGTGGCTGCTATGAATGTATTGCAAGAGGGGTTATTTCTATGAGCGGGATTAAGGTAGGTATTATTGGCGCTGGGGGATATGGGGGCTGTGGTGCGATTGAACTGTTGCATGCTCATCCATATGCCAGGATTATGGCCCTTATGGACAAACAGGATGTGGGCAAACCGATAAGTTCAATATATCCACATCTTACGGGGTTTTGTGATTTGCCTATAACAGATCCTGATGACCACGATTGTCCCGATGATTTTCATGTGGTCTTTTTTGCAACCCCTGATGGAGTAGGGCAAAAAGAGGCCTCATCATGGCTTGAAAAAGGCGTTAAAGTTATTGACTATAGTGGTGATTTTCGATTCAATGACCTTGAGATGTACAAGGGGTATGGATCCAGAATAGGACGTGGAGAAGATCATGCATCTCCCGAAATCCTGTCTCAGTCAGTTTATGGCCTTGCCGAATTGCATCGTGATGACATCGCACGTACTGATCTGGTGGGAAACCCGGGATGTTTTGCGGTCAGCTGTATACTCGGCATTTCTCCTGCCGTAAAATTTGCTCTTGTGGAGCCTGAGTCCATTATTTGTGATGCAAAAACCGGGGTTTCAGGTGCAGGAAAAACGCCATCTCCGATTTTTCACTATCCATCCAGATATGACTCCATGAATGCTTACAAGGTGTCAGGACATCAGCACGTCTATGAGATAGAG
>CAZQAA010000197.1:0-16433 GCA_964591255.1 uncultured Desulfobacterales bacterium
TCTGGCTTTTTTGCCAACAGTGCCTTGAATCTTGAATACCGCCAGGGCCCGGAGTTGCCGACTTTGAAGTATGGGTTTCCTGATTCCCATTTTATATGTTTTCCGTATGAGACCAGGCGGACAGGGATCTATACAGCCGGTTGTATAAAACGGCCGATGGAGACCTCAAAAACCATAGACGATGCAACCGGTGCGGCAATGAAGGCGATCCAGTGTTGTGAGGCCACTGCTGTCGGCATGGCGGTCCATCCCAGGGCGGGTGACCTTACCTATCCTGAGTTTAATATGCAAAGATGTACCCAGTGCAAACGTTGCACTGAGGAATGTCCCTTTGGGGCCATTAACGAGGATGAAAAGGCCAATCCATTACCGAATCCTACTCGATGCCGGCGATGCGGTATCTGTATGGGTGCCTGTCCTGAAAGAATAATATCATTCAAAAATTATTCCGTGAGTATGATAGGCAATATGTTGAAGGCCATCCATGTTCCCGAGGAGGATGAGGAAAAACCGAGGGTAATAGTGTTGGCCTGTGAAAATGATGCATATCCTGCAATAGATATGGCTGGCATCAAGAGAATGAAATGGAGTCCTTATGTCCGGTTTATCCCTGTGAGGTGTCTTGGCTCCATCAATTTAGTATGGGTGGCTGATGCCCTGTCGAGGGGTATTGACGGATTGCTGCTTCTCGGCTGTCGTCATGGGGATGATTACCAGTGCCATTTTATAAAGGGCAGTGAACTTGCCGAGACCAGGCTTGGCAAGGTATCAGAGACATTGGATCGTTTGGCGCTGGAATCTGATCGCGTCAAATTTTTGGAGATAGGTATTACAGATTATGAAAAACTCCCCAAGATTATAGATGAGTTCATGGAGACTATTGAAGAGGTTGGCCCTAATCCATATAAGGGATGGTAAACCTTTAATCTCTAATCTTGGGTGTTACGAAAAAAAAGAGGCGCTTTATGGAAAACATCGTTAATTACGACCCATCCTTTGCCCAAGAGGTCCTCGATAATGTAGATGCAGGGGAAGAGATCAAGATGTGCATGCAGTGCGGAGTTTGCGCCGGGTCCTGTCCGTTGAGGGAACATATGGATTATCCTCCACGCCAGATTTTTGCCATGATCCGTGCAGGCAAGAGAGATGAGGTTCTCAATAGCAAGTCCATTATGCTTTGCACTTCTTGTTATACCTGTATGGTGCATTGTCCTCGCGGGGTTCCGGTAATAGATATAATGCATGGGCTGGCCCACTACGCTATTACACTGGGAATATTGCCTCGTAAAGATACCGCTACTTTCGGCAGTGAGTTTTGGAGGCAGATCTACAAACTCGGGCGAATCGATGAAAAGGCTCTTTCACGTCGCTACTTTTTTTCTGACGGTCTTGTGGCCGGGATAAAAAAGTCTATGGGTATGTTCGACATGGGGATTACCATGATGCTGCATGGCAGGATGAAGCTGATGCCTGAAAGAAAGATAAAAGGTATAAAGGCGTTGAGGCGCATGCTGGACAAGGCAGAGGAGATGGGGAAAGGGGGTGTGGGCTCGTGAAATATTTTCTGTACTGGGGTTGCA
Organism: uncultured Desulfobacterales bacterium; assembly: GCA_964591255.1. GTDB lineage: Bacteria > Desulfobacterota > DSM-4660 > Desulfatiglandales > Desulfatiglandaceae > CAZQAA01. The sequence goes on from CAZQAA010000197.1 coordinate 1,581, forward strand.
GTCTGGAAGGCAGTGGAGCCAATTTTCTTGTTTCGCTCAAGCCTGTATGCAATTCCTTGGGTATTGAATTTGAGGAGATAGAGGACTGGAATTGCTGCGGGGCGAGTGTTTCATATGCAGGAGCAAATGATCTTGCCGTAAAGGTCCTGAATACCCGAAATCTTGCCTTGGCAGAGGCCAAGGCCGATTATGATATAATTGCTCCCTGCAGTTCCTGTTATATCCAGATGGTCAAGGTAAATCACGAAATCCAAGAAGATCCTGATCTCTTTAAACAGGTAAACGAAATATTGTCTGATGGCAACCTGAGTTATAAAGGAGGAATAAAGGTAAGACATATTCAGGATGTCCTATATAATGATATAGGAATAGATAAGATCAAAGAAAAGGTTACAAAACCCTTAAAAGGATTGAAGGTGGCCGGATATGTAGGATGTCAGTCTGTCCGGCCGTATGGTGAATATGACAGTGTGGACAAACCTGTGGTACAGGATCGTCTCCTGGAAGCCCTGGGGGCTGAAGTGGTCCCTTTTCCTAAAAAGATCAGGTGTTGCGGATCCGGCATATTTCTTCCTGAGATGGACATCTGTATGGGGCTGGTAAAGGATATTTTAGAGGATGCCATTGGGCATGGTGCCGAGATTATTTCTACTGTTTGTCCCATGTGTGCCATGAACCTTGAAGTGTACCAGGGAAAAATAAACAAGAGGTTCGGGACCAAGCTAGATATTCCCATAGTGTACCTTACTCAGCTTATGGCCGTGTCGTTTGGAATGGACTTGAAAAAAGATGCCGCACTTCATTATAATATTATCCCGCCGGAAGGTTTCATAAGGGCTTCCATAGTGTGCGCAGACAACTAACTTGCAATCAGAAAACCATGTCCCTTGAAATAACTTGGGGTCCTGGTTTTTACATAGATTCGGGAGGGCGTAATGAATGACCACAATATACCAAAGTGTCCGTACTGCCGGGTGGAGATGAAAAAATGGAGGACCCCGGATGACTCTACTTGGCACACCGGTTTTCAGTGGGTATGTTTTAATGATGATTGTACCTATTTTGTTAACGGCTGGGACCACATGTTCAAGACGCAGAACGTAAAGGCATCTTACAGACATCGAATGGATCCGGAAACAGGGGCAAAAGGTCCTTTGCCCTGTTGGTCCAGTGATGCCCATAAGGATAGAATAATAGGCTGATATCGTGAAAAAAATAGGAAGAAATGATCTTTGTCCATGTGGGAGCGGAAAGAAATTCAAGCATTGCCATCTCGGCAGCGAGGATGAGCTTTTACAGAAGGGAAATGAAAAAATCACTTATGAGGCTAGCGCCCGGATAACAGGCCTTTCGCCCGTAACCTATGGACGTTCGCAGGAATTTATGAAAGCGATTGATATCAAGGCCCTTACCGGGAGTGAGATGGGTGTAAAATTTATCGATCTGAAACAGTATGGCGAAGTGAGTATGTCCGGGCAAACGGTCACTACCTTTGAGAATGATAGAGTAGGCGGGATAGTGGTAAACATACTGAAGACCAAGGTGAGTGATCCCAATAATATTTATGTGGCCATTTCACCCAAGGTAGGCGACAGCACTCTCATCCATCAGTTGGCCCATGTCCTGGATTATCTTGGCGGATCTAATTTGATGCCTGGTCTGGCCAAACCGTTGAGTTTTGAACTTGGCATCCCCACCGAACACCTTGAGCATCCGCATGAATTTGGATACTGGCTGGAATATCTGAAAAAAACCTTTGATGTGCAAATGGATGCAGATGATACTATAATAACTTATCTTTACAAGAACGAGATGCTGATCAAGGGTGAGGATATAAAAAGGCAGGACAGCCTGGTCCTGAAATCAAGGTCTGATGAAATTTTGAAGTTTCTCAGTAAAAATAGTGCCGAAATCGATATGCTTATCTGCGAACTCCCTGGCTACATCGGTTCCAGGGTACACAAGAACTGACCTGTTTGCCAATCGAGCTAATATAGGCATATCTTTAAAGAATTCTGTCCTAGGGTTGTCGCGGCTCGCTTAATTGTTTATATTTAAGGGAAACTGAAATATTTGGGGAGTATCTTTGCTGGAGGAAACTCCCCTTTTTCTTGGTTTTATTTTGATTTTTTCTAATAGGGACATTAAGTTTATAGGTGGTTTTGGGTTGACTTGTAACTAAAAGATGATATACTAAAAATTTTATATAAATTCACATTGGCATGACATTATGGCATTACAAAAGAAAATAGATGAAGATCTTAAAATGGCCATGAAAACCAAAGACAGTCTCCGTCTTTCTTGCCTGAGAATGCTAAAAACCTCGTTGAAGAGATTGGAAGTTGAAAAAAGACGGGAACTGGAAGAAGATGAGATTATGAGTGTTATATCTTCACTCGTACGAAAGGGAAAAGATGCTGCACAGGAGTTCAGAAAGGGGGGGCGTGAAGATCTGGCACTCAAAGAGGAACAAGAGATTGATATTTTTTACGGATACCTTCCAAAACAGCTGACCCCTGAGGAGATCGAAAGCACGGTAAAAGATATTATATCGGAACTGTCGGCAGATGGCCCCAAGGATTTAGGCAGGGTCATGAAAGCAGCCATGACGAAAATGGGGGGACAGGTGAATGGTAAAGAGGTTAGTGATATCGCAAAAAGGTTGCTGAGTTAGTTTCCAATCATAAATGGCTCTTTTTCACAATTTCAGCGTCAATCTGCGGGATCACTTGTGCGGCGTACTATAGTACGCCTCCGCGTAATCCCTTAATTTGTCAGCGTTTTGCTTGGATTCCCTACCCTGCGGGCGAGTCCCCGGTTTCCTTGACCTTGTGAAAAATATCTCATTTCTGAAACTGGGAACCCGCTGCGAAGAATTGGAAACTCACTCGTGCCCAAGACCTAATTGTGTATTGGTACGAGTTAGCATAACAATACCATTTTACGAATAATCGCGCATGGTCGAATATACATACCAGGTGCTTGGATATTATCAGTTGTTAGGTGTATTGTCCAATTATGCCTCATGCCGCCTGGGCGAATCAGATTGTCTTTCTTTAAGACCGTCAAGTGACGTAAAACATGTCGATGCTGAATTAAGACTTGTTTCAGAGATGAGACTCCTCCTCAAAGTGAGAGGTTTTACGTCATTTTCCGGTATTAATCCTGCTACTGCTGTTCTGGAAAAGTCCAACATACGGGGATCATTCCTTGAGCCTGAAGAATTTTTGATCATTTTGGGACTTATAGAAGCGGCCGCCCGGGCCAAGCGGCTTATATTGTCGGGACGTGAATTGTGTCCAGGCATGTGTGACTTGGTCAGAAATATCCCTGATCTGAATTTTTTGGCAAAGGAGATACATAGTTCCATTTCACCAAATGCAACAGTTAAAGATTCAGCAAGTCCCTATCTGAAAAAGGTAAGGGAGAAGAAGACTAAACTAAGGCACGACCTTGTGAGAAAACTGGAATCGATCCGGGATAGGTCAGGGATTAGTGTTGGTGGGCAAAATTCTTTGGTGACTATCCGTGACGGTCGATATGTCATGTCGTTGAGGGTGGATCAGAAATCGCAGGTCGAAGGTATAGTTCATCACTATTCCCGCACCAAGACCACTTGTTTTGTGGAGCCGCTGGAGATAATACGGGACAACAATTTGATGGCCGAGCTTGGGCAGGATGAGAAGGAGGAAGAGCGGCGCATACTGATCGGTTTGACCGGTATGGTTAGGGAATATAGAGGACAGGTCGAAACCCTTCAGTCTTTGGTAGGCAGACTTGATGGACTTCATGCCAGGGCACAATTTTGTGAGGACTTGTTATGTGTGATGCCGGAAATATGTGATGGAGGCGGTGTTGAGCTTAAGGCTGCAAGGAATCCGATGCTCTTGGCTCTGGCTCCCTATGGAGGCAGAGAGGACAAGGATAATGTCCCTGTTGTCCCTGTGGATATCTTTCTGAATGCCAATAAGAATGTATTGATTATTTCTGGGCCCAATAGGGGTGGTAAGACTGTTGCATTAAAAACATTGGGTCTCATATGTCTTATGGCCCAGGCTGGAATGCATATTCCGGCTGCTGAAGGTAGTCGTCTGCCGGTATTTGAACGGATAATGGCCGATATAGGTGATGACCAGGATATTCAAACCGGTCAAAGCACATTTTCTGCCCACTTGGCACATTTAAAATATATTATAGACCATTCGGACGAAAAAAGCCTTGTTATTATTGATGAGCCTGGTATGGGGACTGATCCGGCGGAAGGGGTGGCCCTTGTTATGGCTACCATCGATTTTCTTGCATCTCGGGGCACTTTTATTGCCCTGTCAACTCATCTCAGCAGGTTAAAGGCATACGGTTTTACAAATCCCATGGCTATAAATGCTGCTGTAGAGTTTAACAGGGAGACAAGCCAGCCATCCTTCAGGTTGAATTATGGCTTAAGTGGGGTAAGCCATGCATTGGAATCTGCCCGCAGCATGGGCATATCAGAAAGCATTTTAGAGCGTGCAACTGCTTATATGGATGGAGATGAAATCCATCTTGCTCGCCTGATTGAAGGTCTGAACCATCAGAAGGCCGAGGCTTATCAAAAGAAACAGGAAGCGGAGGATGCCAAAAAGAGATATGATCTAGCCCTTAAAAAGGCAGAGGAGATGCGACTTAAACAGGAGGAGGCGAAAAGGTCAATTTTTGAGGCTAAGAAACTCGATGCGGAAGCAGCTATAAATGAGGCAAAAGATGAACTGAAAAAGGCGATAAATTTATTGAAAAAAGACAGGTCTGCTCAAGCCTTTGTTGCTGAAAGGATAAGGGAGATCAGTCACAATTTGACGAATCGATTTGAAACGTGCAATGAGATTGTCCATTCCTCCGGTGATGATAGATTTAGGGAGGGACAGCATGTTTTCCATAAAAACCTTAAACAAACAGGTGTTGTACACACTGTTAGCTCGGACGGTGAGCATGTAACTGTTATGTTGGGTGGTCTGAGGACCGTGAGCCGTAGCAATGAACTGGAGGTGATTCCGGATGTAAGGGAACACCGTCCAGATAGGACCGGAGATACCTCCTGGAAGTTTGACGAGCCTGTCATGCCAGTGGAACTGAATGTTATAGGATATAGGGTTGATGAGGCCATCCCGTTAATTGACAGGACGATAGACAGGGCCATGGTGGAAGGAAAATCGATATTGAGGGTTGTGCATGGCTTTGGAACCGGTAGATTGCGGCGTGCTATTAGAAATCATTTAAAAAAGGCTCCTTTTGTAAAGAGTGTCACGAGTGCCGACTCAAAAAATGGTGGGGAGGCAATAACGGTAGTAGAACTTTCATAGGATCAAAGGGAAAAACCATAAATGGGTGTTGATCTGTCGCCAAGGGAAGAGATCAGAAGGGCCGCTGATATTGTGGATCTGGTCGGTCAGTTTGTGCAACTCAGAAAGGCTGGACGAAATTTTGTAGGTCTTTGTCCCTTTCATGCAGAAAAGGATCCTTCCTTTACCGTGAATCCGGAACGGCAGACGTTTCACTGTTTTGGATGCAAGAAGGGCGGCGATGTATCACCTTTTGGATGGAATATCATGGTACCACTTTCCGTGAGGCTGTAAATGACCTGGCAGAGAGATATAATATAATTATTCCGAAGGGATTTTCAGGATCAGGAGCAAAGAACAAGGATTACCGCAGGGCAGCCCTTTTTGCTATAAATGAAAAGGCCGCATCTTACTATGAGAGTGTGCTTGCCCATCCGGCAGAGGGAAAACTTGCTCGAGAGTATTTGACGAGTCGGTCACTTGGAAATGGGATAATCTCAGGTTTCAGACTCGGTTATGCACCTGATAAATGGGACAGTCTGACTATGGTCTTGATGAGTGAGCATTTTGATATGGGTTTAGCGGTCCAGGCTGGAGTGGTCATTCCTAAAAAGTCAGGTGGGTATTATGATCGTTTCCGGGGGAGGATTATATTCCCTATTCTTGATCTGAGGAATCATGTTGTAGGTTTTGGAGCGAGGGTCATAAATGATGCCCTGCCAAAGTATGTAAATACGCCCGAAACGCCTATATTTCATAAGGGTGAGTTCCTTTATGGTCTGCATGCCTCTTACCAAAAAATTAGGGAAAAGGGCAAGGTCCTTATTGTGGAAGGATATATGGACTGGCTGGCACTCAGGAATTTTAATGTTGATTATGCTGTTGCGACCCTTGGGACTGCCCTGACAGCTCACCATGTGCGAAAACTGAGAGGGTATACAAAAGAGGCGGTTGTAGTGTTTGACTCGGATGAAGCAGGTAAGATGGCAGCCTTAAGAAGCCTTCCCCTATTTATAAATGAGGGGCTTTCTGCCAGGGTTGTCGTGCTGCCAGATGGCCATGATCCTGACACTTTTTTGAATGAAAATGGGACGGATGCATTCCTGGCTCTTGTAGATAAGGCTGTTTCCATGCTGGATTTTTATCTTGAAATGGAAGTTGCCGGAAAAGATTCCGATGGAGATATAGTTCGTATTTTGAAGGAATTTTTGCCTGTCCTGAACGCATTGAATAACGATGCGCTTCGTTCTATCTATGTAAGACGTCTTTCCGAAAAAGTCGGGATTCGTGAGAGTTCCGTTTGGTCGGAATTAAGAAAGGCCATGAAAAACCCATCGGCAAGAGGGCCTGGAGGGGTCCCTGATCAAGGAGTTAGCCTGTCAAGAGCCGAAAAGATAACTGATTTGCAGTTGCTGAATCTCCTTGTTTTCTATCCTGAAAGCGTTTCAAAACTTGTTGATACAGAATGCAGGGTTTTGGTTTCTGATCCTTCTATACGGGAAATTGTTGACGCAATTTTTGAAAGATATGTCCGGGCAGGAGAATACACAGCTGATGATTTATTGAACAGCCTCGATAGTAAGGCCGCTCGTGAAAAATTAAGAGAGATATTACACCGTCCGTTTGCCGTATATTCTGGAGAGGAAGTAAGACAGGCTGTTGCCGAATTTGAAAGAAAGGCTCATCAAAAAGTTTTTGTGGATTCTCTCAAAAGGGCTAGGGGAAACGCTGAGGCCATGAACGACTTGATAAAGTCAAAATTTAGTGATCCTGATCTTCCCTAGACCATAGTAACACCTCATCATGGAAAACCGAGGAGGTAGCACAAGTCATGACTAAGAATACAAACATGAGTAATTTAAAACGATTGCTCGATCTCGGCAAAGATAAGGGATATATCACATATGACGATTTGAACGGTGATATTTCCGAGGAGATGGTCTCTCCTGATTATCAGGATGATCTCAAGATGATGTTTGAAGAGCTGGATATCCTGGTTATTGACGAGGATTCGAAGGATGAGATAGAAAAGATCTCCAAATCTAAAGATAAGTTGAGCAAGTCACGGGAAAATTTAGACCTTCATGGAGATGTGTCTGATTCATTTGCCCGGGTTTCAGATCCGGTAAAGATGTATTTGAAGGAGATGGGCTCTATCTCATTACTGACAAGAGAAGGCGAGGTAGAGATTGCAAAGAGGATCGAGTCCGGTGAAGAGGAGGCCCTGAATACGCTTCTTGATTGTTCCGTAGGTGTTGAGCATATCGTCGACTTGGGGGAAAGTCTCAAGAATGATGAGATCAAACTCAAGGATGTCATCAGTGATTTGGAGGATGAGGAAAGCAACTATATGCAATTGAGTGAAAAAAAGGAATCACTCCTTGGCCTAATCCAACAGATCCAGTTAATACATGATACTATATGTTCCAACAGAAAAGAGATATCCAGGAGGGGATGTCCGGAAGATAAAAAAGAGAGTCTGGGTCTTAGGATAAAAAAGGATAAGGAAAGGATAGTAGAATTAGTCAGTTCTTTCAAATTAGAGAAGAGCCAGCTTGAACTCATGGTAAAGAGATTGCAGGGAGTGGTTCGAGATATTGAAGATGCTGAGAGAAATATTTCCGAGTGCATGTTACTGGCAGGGGGCAAGCCCATATCCTATATTAAGAAGTGTTACATGAAAATTCCGAAATCTGCCAGGGATAATGATATAATCGAGCCTATCGGGTTGTCTAAAAAGGAACTGCAGGCATTAAAAATCAGAGCAGATAATGCCAAGACCGTGATTAAACATATTAAAGAGCGTACCAACATGACACCTCGTCAGTTGAAACTAACGCTCAAGAAAGTCGAAAAGAGTATGGAAAAGGCAAGGCAGGCCAAATCCGATTTGATAAAAGCGAATTTAAGACTGGTAGTGAGTATTGCCAAGAAATATACGAATCGGGGCCTTATGTTTCTGGATCTTATCCAGGAAGGTAATATTGGACTTATGAAGGCTGTAGATAAATTTGAATATCAGAGAGGCTATAAGTTCAGCACTTATGCGACCTGGTGGATCAGACAGGCGATCACGAGGGCGATTGCGGATCAGGCACGGACTATTCGGATCCCGGTTCATATGATCGAGACTATTAACAAACTGATACGGACATCGCGTGCCCTTGTGCAGGAACATGGGCGTGAGCCTACGCCGGAAGAGATTGCCGAAAGGATGGATTTTCCTTTGGAGAAAGTAAGAAAGGTACTGAAGATAGCTAAGGAGCCCATTTCTCTTGAAACACCGATAGGAGAGGAAGATGGTAGTCATCTCGGTGATTTTATAGAGGATAAGAAGGTCACGTCTCCTGGTGAGGCGGTTGTCAAATTCAGCTTGGCTGAACAGACCAGAAGGGTCTTGCGGACCTTGACTCCAAGGGAGGAGAAAGTGCTCAGAATGAGGTTCGGTATAGGCGAAAAGGCGGATCACACACTTGAAGAGGTGGGACGTGATTTTAGCGTGACCAGGGAACGGATTCGGCAGATTGAGGCAAAGGCTCTCAGAAAATTGAGGCATGTGAGTAGAAGTAGAAAGCTTAAAAGTTTTGTGGAAAACTGATGAGAGATGTTATCGGATTTTTCTTGACTTTTTCCCCTTAAATCCACATGCTAGTTAATTAGTTTGGAAGTAGTGCGGGCCCATAGCTCAGCTGGAAGAGCCACCGGCTCATAACCGGTAGGTCCCTGGTTCGAACCCAGGTGGGCCCATCAAAATCTAATGTGTCATCTTTTTTTTTTAAAATAACAATGTCTGTAGCCTTGTTCCGTGCTTTAAATGAAAAGGATAAGGGGCGCGTCATTACTAGGTGCGCCCCTTAAGTTTTGAAGGTTGTATAGGCCATGTACCCCAATCTTAGAGACATACTTGAATTATTGGAAGAAATGGCCCCTGCAGCGTTTGCCGAAGCATGGGATAATCCTGGTCTTCAGGTGGGATCGTTTTCTCAGAATGTGAAAAAAATTTTTGTTTCCTTGGATCCTACCCTTAAGGCTGTAAGGGCAGCGGCGACTCGAAAAGCACAAATGTTGTTTACTCACCACCCTCTTATTTTCCGGTCTCTATCAAAATTGGATTTGGGAGCATATCCGGGCAATGTCATATTCGAGGCCATAAACAATAATATTTCCGTGGTAGCTGCTCACACGAATCTGGACGTGGCGCCGGGAGGGATAAACGATATTTTGGCTGGGCTATTGGGCCTTGAAAAAGTGGAAGTCCTGAAGGAATCAGAAGGGCATAAGGATGTGGGCATGGGCAGAATCGGAGAGCTGTCCTGTCCATTAAGTCTGCCGGCCCTGTTGGATGAAATCAGGAAGGTCCTTGGTGTCACGAGACCAAAGGTGGTTGTTCAAAAAAACGATAAAATTCGCCGGATTGCTGTTGTCGGAGGATCGGGTGGAAGCCTCATATCATATGCGACAAAAAAAGGTGCAGATCTTCTTTTGACCGGAGATTTGTCCCACCATCAGGCCTTAGAAGCCGAATCTATGGGACTGTCTTTGATAGATGCTGGTCATTTTTATACCGAAAAGGCCGCTATGATGATTTTTGGGAGTCATTTAAAAAAAGCCTTCTCAAAACGAGGTTTCAGGGTAGTTGTGGAGAACGACGAGGGAGAAGTTGATCCGATACATGAGGGATGATTTTTCTATTTCCCTGATATGTTAGGGTTGTTCTAGATGAGGGAAAACGAATGCACGAAAAGATGAAGGTGTTAATAAGTCTTCAAAAATGTGACATATGTATACAGGATATCAAACGCAGAAAAGATGAGGCCCCGGTAAAAATTGATATGTTAAAGGGTAATCTGGCCGTGATTAAGGACAGACTGGATGAAAACTCTGATCAACTTGACAAACTTAAAAATGAGGCACGCCAGATAGATAATGAGATTGAGGACCTGGAAGGGCGTATAGAAAAAAGCAAGATAAAACTTTCTAATATAAAATCGAACAAGGAATATCATGCAGCTTTAAAGGAAATTGATGATTTGAGTGTTCGAAAGACACTTTTGGAGGACAGGGCCATCGAGCTTATGGAGGAGATCGAGGCAGCAGAGACAATATTTAAAGCAACCAAGAGACAATTAAAGGAATCGGAAGAAAAATTTGAAAAAGACTGTGAAAAGGTTTTACAGGAAATAAAGACACTTCAGGACGAACTGGATGAGCTGGAACAGGAGAGAGTTGGCCTGTGTGAGGCTATTGACGAGGACTTACTAAGACGATACAATGACTTGAGAAAGCATAGGGATGGCATTGCAATCAGTCCGGTCGTAAAAGGTGTATGCCAGACATGTCATCTTGGAATTCCGCCTCAAAAGTTTAATGAACTTATCAGGGGAGATCAGCTTATGAATTGTCCCAATTGTACACGTATTATCTATTGGGGTGAGGATGAGCGGTTCCAAAACAATACCGAATAAAGGGGGATAATGAGGTATGTTGAAGTAGGACAGATGGCCGCTGCCTTGTCTTACCAGACAGGGGAGAGGAAAGTCCGGGCTCCACAGGGCAGGGTGCTGGGTACCGCCCAGTCCCGGTGACGGGAAGGAAAGTGCCACAGAAAGGAAACCGCCTTGGGGATATTATGTATATCCACCGGGGTAAGGGTGAAAAGGTGAGGTAAGAGCTCACCAGTCTCATCGGTGACGGTGAGAGCTTGGTAAACCCCACCAGGAGCAAGACCAAATAGGGGGACGCTTGAGGATGGCCCGTCCGAGTCTCCGGGTAGGTCGCTTGACCCCGATGGTAACCTCGGGGCTAGATGAATGGCCATCGTCCCGAATGCGGGTGACCGCTTTGGGGGACAGAACCCGGCTTACGGCCTGCTTCAACATATCTTGATCTGTTATGTTTGTTCTCGGAAATTTTTTGGGTGCCATCGCCAAGGTGATAGATATAGGCCTTTCGCTATATATGTGGATTATTGTCGGCCGGGCCGTTATTTCATGGGTAAATCCTGACCCATATAATCCGATCGTGCGTTTTTTGACATCAGCAACAGAGCCCATACTCTATCCCATAAGACGTAGACTCCCTATGTTAGGCGGAATAGATTTTTCCCCCATCATAGCGATTCTGGCTATTATTTTTTTGCAGTCGTTCCTTGTGCAGAGCTTGGCGCAATTGGCCGCCCGTCTTGGATAAGGAAAATGATGATAAGTCTAAGACAATGGGCTTAAATCCATGGCATATGGAATTGAGGGGGATAACGTTGTTATTCAAGTCAAGGTTTTGCCAAGATCTTCTAAAAATCAGATTGTTGCCCAAGAGAATGGTATATTAAAGGTGAAAGTTACTGCTCCTCCGGTGGAAGGAGAAGCCAATAAGATACTGAAAAATTTACTTGCCAAGTCTTTTGGAATATCAAAGGGCAGTATAGACATTATTTCTGGAGAGCGATCCAGAACAAAATTGATTCGCATCCATGGCCTTTCGCTGGTGGAGATCAACAGGGCTTTGGAAAAGGTGACTATTAGCTGTTGAGGATTCTTATCATACTTTTATGGATAAGCGGATTTGCAGCTACAATGCTTTGCATGTAAGGGGTATAATATGACCCATCAAATGTTGATAATTTCCCCCCCGCCTCTTTTACAATAATCGTGCCCGCAGCAGTGTCCCATGGCTTTAAATCCTGCTCCCAAAAACCGTCCAGTCTGCCTGCCGCAACATAGCATAGATCTATGGCTGCCGAGCCGGGCCTTCTTATACCCTGGGCCTTTATAATCATCTTGCTTAGAAGCTCAACAACCTCCTTTGATTTTTTGCGTATGTTATAGGGAAAGCCTGTACCAAGGAGGGATTCACCCAGACTTGAGACATTGGAGACATGTATCGCTCTATTATTAAGATAGGCCCCGTTCCCCTGGACAGCCTCGAAATATTCACCAAGATAGGGATTATAAACGATCCCCAGTATGATTTCCTTTTCAATCTCGAGAGCAATGGATACAGCAAAAAAAGGAAAAGCGTGTGCAAAGTTGGTGGTTCCATCAAGTGGATCAATGATCCATGTGCGGCCCGAGGTCTTTTTCCTGAGTCCAGCCTCCTCAGACATGATATTATCATGCGGGAAATTTTGGCTGATTATGTCCAGAATAACGTTTTCGGCTTCAAGATCTGCCTCTGTGATAAGGTCTATATCACCTTTTCTTGTTATATTGTTGATCTGTCCGAAAAGTCGGTTCAGGATTTCTCCTCCCTTTTTTGCTGCCATTTGCGCAACATTTAATTCTCTTTCCCACATGATAACCCCTCTATGGCTGCTGCAGTATAATAGGATCAATAGGTCTGAAACTATACGACAAGAGAATGTTATGTCAATATATTGTAAATACAAAGCAGAGATGAGGTATTATAATTACTTGACAATAATGAATAGCAATGGTAATTTCCGAAAATTCAAATCATATCCTCCTTGCCCCTCAAAATAACATTTATTTGGGGGGCCAGTGTGATCTATATGATCATGGAAAAGGCCGAAAGGAGCTTTTATTATGCGACACTACGAGACCCTATATCTAGTTGATCCAAATCTGGCTGATGAAGATCTGAAAGATGTGGTGGACAAATTTAATAAAGTTATTGAAAAAAACAGCGGGATTGTTACCAAGGTTGATGAATGGGGAAAGAGGCAGCTGGCATATAAGGTAAAGAAGTTTGAGAAAGGCTACTACGTTCTTTTGCAGTATTGTGGTGGACCTCAAATTTCTACTGAGCTTCAGCGACTACTTAAGCTGGATGACAGGATTCTTAAATATCAAACCATAAAGTTGAACGATGATGTAGACCCCACGACGCTTAAACAAGAAGCCCAAACAGATGATCAAACCAAGGTTGAAGATGCCGTTGAACCTGGAGATATGATTTCGGAGGAAGATACCCAGAATGGTGTTTAACAGGAGCAGAAACAGACAGGTAAGGACCTATTACAGGCGCAAAACGTGTAAATTCTGTGCGGACAAGACATTAGTGATTGATTATAAGGAGCCAAAGATCCTGAGATATTTTACCACGGAGCGTGGTAAGATAATCCCTTCAAGGATTTCTGGTACTTGTGCCAAACATCAGCGGATATTGATGCAGGCCATCAAGAGGGCCAGGAATATGGCGTTGTTGCCATTTACAACATCTATACTCTAATTTATCAAGCTTGCCAAAAGGTATAACTTGAATAGATTTCTGTTAGCCCTATGGCTGATTCTCTCCTCGCTAAGACTTCATGAAAATAAAGAATGTATTGGGCTGTGTGGGTTGGGCAGGATTTTTGCTTGTGTCCTCTTTATTTATTCCTGTGGCGGGGCCTATTCTTGTCCTTTTGACTCCTTTACCGTTCGTCTATTATTCTGTTAAAGAAGGTCCTCGGTATGGTATCCAAAGCGCTATTCTCAGTACACTAATTATAGTCCTTGCCTTCAGGATAGCGGGGTATACCCAACTTATCATTTTTGCTTTTCAATTCAGCTTGTTAGGTATTTGTCTATCTGAACTTTTCAGGAAAAGACTTGGTGTGGGGCAAACGATCTTATGGGCGACCCTGTTTATGCTCATTTTAAGTGTGGGATTTATTTTTTTCCTGGCCAGTTCCAAAAACATGGGTATCCAGAAGATGGTTTTTGAATATATGAAAGACCAGTTGAATTTAACTATCAGGGCCTATGAAGAAATGGGTATTACAAAAGAAGTCACTGGTGAGCTTGAGATATATGGAAATTCTCTGTTGCAAATTTTATCCAAAATATATCCTTCTCTTATGATAATCGGCACCGGATTTCTGGTGTGGTTGAATGTAGTCCTTGGGAGATCGCTATTGAGGACAAGAAACCTTAAATATCCTGATTTCGGTTCACTAGACCGGTGGAGAACTCCCGATATCCTGATTTGGGTGGTTATTGTCTCAGGTTTTGCTTTATTTTTATCAACAGGAGATATAAGATCTCTTGCAATTAATATCTTGATAGTCATGATGGTAATATATTTTTTTCATGGATTGGCTATTATGGTGTTTTTTTTAAATAAATATAGGGTTCCATTGTGGCTGAGAATCATCTTCTATTTTTTGTTGTTTTTTCAGCAGGTATTCACTGTATGTTTAGCCCTTGTGGGGCTTTTTGACCAATGGGTGGATTTCAGGAGGATACAACAAAAGGATATTGTAGCTTGATTTTTTTCGTGGAGGGGACTGATGGAGATTATCTTGCAGAAAGATATAGATGAGTTGGGTCTTGAAGGAGATATCATAAATGTTACAAGAGGATATGCACGGAATTATTTGATTCCGAAAGGCCTGGGAATTGAGGCAACTCCTCAGAATCTAAAGGCCTTTGAATTATAGAAAAAGAAGATTGAGGTCAAGAGATTAAAGGCAATGGAAGATGCCCTCAGGTTGATGCAACTGGTGGAAGGGATTCTCATCAAGTTTTCGCACAAGGCTGGTGAAGAAGGTAAACTGTATGGTTTCATTACCACTATGGATATTGCAGACCGCCTCGAG